>PLZZ01000109.1:1335-20750 GCA_003153585.1 Acidobacteriota bacterium
TCGAGGCCGAAGACGCCTTCGATGATGCCTTCGAGCGCGGCGGGAATTTGAAGCGTGCCGGTGCGGCAGCGGTAGTTGCCGCGTGCGTGCTGGTAACGGCTGAGTTGCACGCTGAAAGCTTTGCTGAAAGCTNNCAGACCGTAGTCCGCAGCGAACGCGCGAATTTTGGCGATGTCTTCGGCGCGCGCACCGTGCTTGGCTTCAAACGCCTCGCAGGAAAGATACTCGCGGTCCTTGGGCGCGGTTGCGCCGAGGCGGTCGAGAGAAGGGAACGCGGATGGCGGCGAGCCTCGGCGAAGAAAGACGGTGACTTCGATGCGCTCGTTGGGGTCCGCAGGACCGATCTTGCGCGCGCCCGGAAATTCGGCGCGGGAGCTGGCTTTCAATTCGACGCGATTCTCTTGTTTGGCCATGATGTCTCCTTGGGCCGAGACCAATTATACCCGCGCCTGGAACTGCGTTGCGCTGCGTTACGTGAAAATTTTCCTGCGTCCTGAGTCCTTCAGCGCATCGAAGGGAACGGAGCCGCGGCGTGCTTTTGCGGTTTGTTCCTCACNNACTTCCAAATATTGATTTCGTTCGACGTGATTTTTGCGGGGCCGATCCGGCGGAGTGATCGCGGGACGCGAAATTATGCTGAAGCGCCTGTTCGTCCACTATATTGCGGAAGAAGCGCGGCCGATGTTGCGCTTGGCCATGCCATTGGTCTGCGCCGAACTGGGCTGGATGACCATGGGTATCGTGGACACGATGATGGTAGGGCGCCAGGCAAACAGCGCGGTGGCGATCGGCGCGGTCAGCCTGGGAGGNNGACACGCTGGTTTCGCACGCCTACGGCGCGGGTGATTTGGAAGAGTGCCATCGCGTGCTGGTGAACGGTGTGTATCTGAGCCTGGGAATATCTCCGGTGCTGATGGGGCTGGTCATGTTGTTTGGGCCGATTATGCGTTCGCTCAACATTCAGAGCAGTGTGCTGAATCAGGCGGTTCCGTATCTGCACGCTCTGAACTGGTCCACGCTTCCACTGCTGCTTTATTTTGTCTTCCGGCGCTACCTGCAGGGAATGGATCAGGCCAAGCCAGTGATGTTCGCGCTGGTCTCGGCGAACCTGGTGAATCTGGCGGGAAACTGGGCATTGATTTACGGCCATCTGGGACTGCGGGCGATGGGCACAGTCGGTTCCGGATGGTCCACGTGCATCGCGCGGATTTATATGATGAGTGTGCTGCTTGCGTATTGCGTCTACTACGATCGCCGCTACAAAACCGGTTTGCGCGACACTCGCCGACTGCCGGATTTTTTCCGTATCTGGCGGCTGGTGCAGTTAGGCCTGCCTGCTGCTACGCAATTCGGCATGGAAGTGGGAGTTTTTGCGGTGGCTACAGCGATGATCGCGAAGCTGGGCGCGGTGCCACTCGCGAGCCATCAGGTCGCGCTGAACACAGTGAGCTTTACGTATATGGTTCCGCTGGGACTCAGCGCGGCCGCCGCAGTCCGAGTGGGACAGGCGCTAGGCCGCGGCGATGCGGATGGCGCGAGCCGCGCGGGATGGACGGCGATGTTTCTGGGCACCGGCTTCATGGGATTGATGACGATACTTTTCCTGGTGGCGCCGCAGTATATCGTCCGGATTTATACGCCCGATCCGGCTGTGCTGCGCGCGGCAAGCACACTGCTTTTCGTGGGCGGATTTTTCCAACTCTTTGACGGGATGCAGACGGTAGCCACCGGCGCGTTACGCGGAGCGGGCGACACGCGAACTCCGATGATCTGCCATTTGATTTTGTATTGGCTGGTGGGATTGCCTCTCGGCGCCTATCTTTGTTTCCATTTGGGATGGGGCGCGGCCGGGTTGTGGACGGGCCTGTGCATCGCATTAATTTTGATCGGCTGCGCTCTTCTGTATTTCTGGCGGCGCAAAGAGCGCTCCTTCGCCACGCAGAAAATTCCGTTGACGGCCACAATGCTGAATAGTAATTGACCAAAATGGAACAAAACACCTTCATGCAGCGCGCCATCGCGATCGCGCTGGAAAATGTACGTTCGGGCGGCGGACCCTTTGGCGCCCTCATTGTGAAAGACGGCCAAATTCTCGCCGAGGCCGGGAACTGCGTGACGGTGACGAACGATCCGACCGCACACGCCGAAATGACGGCGATTCGCGAAGCCTGCAAAAAGCTGGGAAATTTCCATCTCGCGGGTTGCGAGCTTTACTCAAGCTGCGAGCCTTGTCCCATGTGTCTGGGAGCCATTTACTGGGCGCGCCCCGCTCGCGTCTATTTCGCGAGCACGGCCGCGGATGCGGCGAAAGCGGGTTTTGACGATTCGTTCATCTACGGGGAAATTCAGTGTCCGCACTTGCACCGGAAAATCCCGATGATCCAGATGATGCGCGAAGAATCGCTGGCGGCGTTTCGCGCGTGGGAACAAAAGCCGGACAAAACCAGCTACTAAGGTGAATCTGCCACCCGACGGAGGAAACCTTGCGAATCCTGAACATTCTGTGCGGAATCTCGGTGCTATTCACAACGTTGGCTTACGCGCATCTGCTGCACCACCATTTGTTTCACATAGCTCCTGACTTCCATCCGGGCGCTGCGTTTTGGGCCGCCTATATTCCGGCCGTGGCTGCGGGAATCCTCGCCTTCATTGGCGGGTGTCTACTTCTGAAGCGGACGCGCTAATTCGAAGAAATTACTCCGCGTCGGTTTGCAGTTGCCATCATTCACGACACTGTCATGCTTTCTCTGAAGCTGGGGCCGTGGCTAGGGATTGCATCCTGGTTTGCGCTCAAGCCATCGAATTCCTCTGCGTGTAATTTCAAGTGCGTCGATCGGGCCTCCCACATCAGCCTTCTTGGGGTCGTACTCCATTGTGAGTTGCACCAAGCGGATGGCCCAGCGCGCGTCCCGGTCTCTCAAGGGAATATTCCGCTCCGCCGCAGCCCACTTCCGCTGCTCAGCTCGTGCAAAATGCGTTTTGTCCGCGACGACTTCGGTAACGATTTCGTTTCGGCCCAATGCGGCAAATTGAATCGTGTGCCGGTGGCGCTCGGTATAGAAGTGCTGGTTGGCCTGTCGAGTGCCAGGGTCGAATACGATTTCCACCTGATACATCGCCGTGGAACCGTTTTCGAAACCTATGAACACGCCGGTTAGGAAAATATTGTTCTCCAGCATCAGCAGGGAACCCGAAGGATCGACAGTGAGAGCCTGGTTGATGCCGGCAACCATGTGATCGCCCCAGTCTTTCGCCGCACTTTTCAAAAGCCGCGGGCCGGCGGACCTTTGTGCTTCTTGGAAAGCGTTTGAAGCTTCCGTCTGGGCGTTCCAAAGCGCTCGGCCAGCACGAGCGTGAATAATATTCCCGGCAGCAGTGAAGACCGAATGGTCGTCGAGTCTTACGATCTTGCAAATATCGTCGCGATATTTGTCCTTGTCGTCGAACCCTCGACTGTCAACAGCGATGACAATTTCGGTTTGCGACCAGCCGATGACCACGACGGTGCCAGTGGTACTTTGGCGCTCGAATTTCGCACTCAAGACGGACGCCAAAACCAAGAATAGGATCGCCGGCAGTTTAACTTTGTAGCTCATGGCAGAAGACTCAGCGGCCCCAGGAGAACGACGACTTATTTCAGACATGCGAGCATAACTTACATTTGATTAGGTCCGGATGGCATTGAGTATTCTGCAGCCGAAGTGCTATCTTCTGCACATGCGCATACTCATGCTGTTTGTACTGCTTGGTGCCTTCGGTGCTGCCGCTCAGGAGAAGGCGGCGCCTAGCATTCCGGACCTTGCCGAATTGAAGGCGATGGCGGCGCGGTTTGCTCCGACGCCGATCAAGGTGGATACTTCCGGGCTTTCCGCGGGAGATCAAAAGGCGCTGCTCAAACTGGCGGACGCTTCGCAAGTAGTGAACCATATTTTCATGCAGCAATTCTGGAGCGGCGACCTGGCGACATACCGCACGCTGCTACTGGACAGAACTCCGCTTGGCGAAGCACGGCTCCGTTACTTCTGGATCAATAAAGGACCGTGGTCGGAAATTGACGAGTACGCTGCGTTTTTGCCCGACGTTCCCGCCCGGAAGCTTCGGGGCGCAAACTTCTATCCCGAGGACATGACCAAAGAGGAATTCGAAAATTGGGTCAAGACGCTGTCCCCGGAGCAAAAAGAACAAGCCGAAGGATTTTTCAGCGTGATTCGCCGAGGTCCGGACCATAAGTTGAAGACTGTTCCATATAGCGAGGAATATAAGACCGATCTGGACCTAGCAGGAAAGCTTCTGCGTGAGGCGGCCGCTCTCACCGACAACGCCAGCTTGAAAAANNCTCGACGCGCCGGTGGACGTCACTTTCGGGCCGTATGAAACTTACAACGACGAGATCTTCGGCTACAAGGCGGCATTCGAAGCGTACATCAACGTTCGCGACGACAAAGAAACCGCGCGGCTCGCTTTTCTGGGAAATCATCTTCAGGACATTGAGAGCAATCTTCCCGAAGATCCGCAGGTTCGCAATTCCAAACTGGGAGCGCTGGCTCCCATCCGCGTGGTGAACGAAGTTTTCGCGGCGGGCGACGGCGCCCACGCCGTGCAAACCGCCGCGTACAACCTTCCCAACGACGACAAAGTGGTGCAGCAAAAAGGCAGCAAGCGGGTCATGCTGAAAAATGTGCAGGAAGCGAAATTCAAAGCCACTCTCGTCCCCATCTCGAAGATTGTGCTAACCGCTTCAGCGCAGAAAGATTTGAGCTTTGATCTATTCTTTACGCACATCGTCGCGCACGAACTCTGCCACGGCCTTGGCCCGCACCAAATAAAAATAAACGGACGCGACACGAATCCCCGCATGGAGCTGAAGGAGCAGTACTCCGCGCTGGAAGAAGCCAAAGCCGACGTGACCGGCCTCTTCGCTCTGCAATTTTTGATGACCCAAGCCGACAACGGGAGGCTCGATGCTCCCATCGCGCACGGACCCGAAGCCGAGCGCCAGCTTTACACCACATATCTGGCTTCTTCGTTCCGCACTATGCGCTTCGGCTTGCAGGACGCGCACGCCCGCGGGCAGGCCATGCAGTTCAATTATTTCTTGGACAAAGGCGCATTCACGTCGAATTCGGACGGAACCTTCAGCGTGGAGGTGGCCAAAATGAAAGACGCGGTGCGTGAACTGGATCACGAACTGCTTACACTGGAAGCCACGGGTGATTACGCGGGCGCAAAAAAATGGATGGACCAGCTAGGCTCGGTTCGCCCCGAAGTGCAGCACGCTCTCGCTCGCCTGAAATCAGTGCCAACCGATATCGCGCCGGTTTACGCGATTCTCAACGTCCCGCGGTGACGCGCGAGCCAGCGTTTTTAAATCTTTCGCCTCGCCCCCCCATTTTATTCTCAAGGCGCCGAACTGCGCCGCGGCGCCAGCCCGTCCACGGCGCGCGTCTCCTTGAATTTCGCCGACCAGCGTGCTAGCGTTTTCCGTGATTAAAATAGAACAACTTCGGGCCCGCCACCAAAACTCATCGAAGAAATCAACGCTGCTTCGAGGAATGGCTACAACCCCGCTTAAGTGCGCTGCGCAGCCAGGGAGCTGAAGCATGGCGGTGAGGCTGGGCGAAAACAATTATGGCAAGTCGCGGGTGCGGCTTCTCCGCGTTTTGCGGCAGGAGGGCCGCCACGACATCAAGGAACTGACGGTCGGCATTCGCTTCGAAGGCGATTTTGAGGCGGCGCACACAAAAGGCGAGAACAAGAAAATTCTGCCGTCGGACACCATCAAGAACACGGTGTACGCGCTGGCGCGCCAGTACCCGGTCGAGGCGGTGGAAGATTTTGCGCTGCACCTGATCGAGCACTTTCTTACCTATAACGAACAAGTTTCCCGAGTCGAGATTGAGGCGCTGGAAAATCCGTGGTCCCGTATTCCACACGGGGCGAAGCCGCATGCTTTCGCATTCACGCGTGCGTCAGGTCCGGAAAAGCGCACGGTAATGCTGGGCGGAACTCGTGAAGGAGTTGCGATTCGCGCGGGTATCCAGGACCTGGATGTGCTGAAAACAACGAAATCGTCGTTCGGCGGATTTCTGCGCGATCCGTACACCACTTTGAAAGAAGACCGCGATCGAATTTTATCCACGACCATTCGCGCGGACTGGCTTTACGAATCCGACGAAATCGAATTCAGTCCGGTCTGGCACGGCGTGCGGCAAACGTTGCTGGAAACCTTTGCCGAACACGAGAGCAACTCACTGCAGCACACGCTGTACGCCATGGGCGAAGCGGTGCTGGCTACTTTTGACCGCATTCGCGAGATTCATCTTTTACTACCGGATAAACATTTCAATCTTGTGGATCTTTCGCCCTTCGGAATGGACAATTCCGCGGAAGTTTTTCTGCCTACGGACGAGCCGCAGGGTTTGGTCGAAGCGACACTACGCAAGGAATGAGCGTCATACTTAGAGGTCTATGCCTGAAAAAATTCTAATCGTTGACGACGAAACCGCGACGCGAGCGGCGTTGGAAATGCTGCTGCATCGAGAAGGTTTCGAAGTGCGCGACGCGAGCAGCGGAGAGGCTGCGCTGGCGGAATGCGCTGCGTTTCGTCCGGACCTGATACTTCTCGACATACTGATGCCGGGGATCGACGGATTTGAAGTTTGCAGGCGAATCAAAGCCACGCCGGAAACGAGGCTTACGCCGGTGGTACTGATCACGGGGCTTTCTGAAACCGAGGACCGGATTAAAGGAATCAATGCCGGAGCAGACGATTTTCTGAGCAAGCCGATCGATTTGAACGAACTGCTCGCGCGGACACGTTCGTTGCTGCGTTTGAAGCAATACACCGACGAATTGGAGAACGCCGAAAGTGTGCTGTTCAGCCTGGCGCGCAGTATTGAGGCGCGCGATCCTTACACGCGGGGACACTGCGAGCGGCTGGCCGAAATGTCCGCACAGTTGGGAGGGCGGCTGGGCGTTTCCGGGGAAGACATCAAGGCGCTGCGCAGGGCGGGGATCGTGCACGATATCGGCAAGGTGGCTGTGCCTGATTCGATTTTGCTGAAACCCGGGCCGCTGACATACGAAGAAATCATCCAAATGCGAAAGCATGCGGCAGTGGGTGAAAGTATCTGCGCTCCGCTGAAAACATTTGGTACCGTGCTTCCGATCATTCGCCACCATCACGAGAAGTATGACGGATCAGGTTATCCCGACAATTTGCGAGGGAACGACATTCCGCTTACCGCGCGGATCTTGCAGCTTGCCGACGTTTTTGACGCGCTTACCACCGACCGCCCGTACAAGACCGCGATTCCCTGGGAGACCGCGCTCTTAATGATGGATGCGGAAGCGGAACGCGGGTGGTGGGATCGCGAGCTGTACACTACCTTTCGCGAAATGATTCGAGAGGTGCGGAAATCTCCGCAGGAAGAACCCTCAAGCAAGAGCGCAAATAACGCGGCAGTTTGATCTCCTCAGCCGCTGTCGCGGTGACTTCTTTATTTGCTGATGCGCTGGTCGCCCGAATAGATTACAAACCGCCTGCCACGCAGGAATCCAATCAGCGTAAGACGCAACTCGCGCGCTAATTGCACCGCGAGGCTGGAAGGCGCAGACACCGACGCAACGATAGGGATCCCGGCCACGATCGCCTTTTGCACAATTTCAAATCCCCCCCGGCCGCTCACGAGCAGAACCGAATCTGCCAGCGGAACGCGGCCGCTCATCAGCGCCCAGCCAAACACTTTGTCCACGGCGTTGTGGCGGCCGATGTCTTCGCGCAAAACCTGCAATGCACCACTCGAGTCGAAGAGAGCGGCGGCGTGCAATCCGCCGGTGCGGCGAAAGACATCCTGCGAGGAGCGCAGCACGTCCGGGAGGCCGACAAGGAGTTCCGGGTCGAAGCGAAAATCCGCGTTCGGCGCCTTCAGAAGGCGCGAGCGGACCGCGTCAATAGAAGCTTTACCGCAAATGCCGCAACTTGACGCGGCGAAAAAATGCCGGCGCATTTTTTCAAAATCCGGAGCAGCTTCCGGAGCGAGCACAGCTTGCACTAAATTTCCGGAATTAGTGCCGTCACTCGCGGCAATAGGCTGAAGAGAAATGATCTGTTTGCCGGACTGCACCAAACCCTCTGTGAACAGAAAGCCGGCGGCGAGTTCGAGGTCGTGACCTGGGGTGCGCATGGTGACGCTGAGAGGTTCGTCACCGACACGAATTTCGAGCGGCTCTTCGGCGGCGAGATAGTCGTCCTTGCGACGAAGCTGGCCGTCATCCCATTCGGAAACTTGCGTGAGATCCAGCTTATGAATTTTAGGCGCCACGCAGGCTTCTCCAGGAAGAGCGCTCCTAATTGAAGAGCGGATTCCAAGCATACATCGGGGAGGCGGTGGGTTCGATGCGCAAAAAAGAAACTGGCTCGGACCGACGGGGGGCGGCCGAGCCAGGGAGGTATGTGATGAAGGACCGCGGAAGCTTTGTAGTATTTCGTTCCCGCAGTGGCAGGGGCATCCTGCACGCGTGTTGTTACGGCTGGATGAAAGCCCGGTAAAAACCTGGGGCGCTGGAAAAAGCGGTACGACCAGTGTAGGATTGGGCCTCGATCCTGCCATGCGATAGATTGGACTCCGTGACACTTACAATTACCTTGCCTACGACAATTCCAGTGAAGCGAGTCGGCCTGGAACTTTGGATGAACCGCGTTTCGGAGATGGCGGACAAAGTTCAGGATGACTGGGACGCGGATAACGTCCACGATCTNNATCTACGCGTAGCGCTGCGACGTTGCCGAGCAATGGCCGATGCTCTGAGCGAGGTGAACCCCACACCCGGCTGGAAGAAGCTCAAGAAGGTGACGCGCGATTTATTCCAGGCTCTGGGCGAGCTTAGAGACACGCAGGTGGCGAAGCAGTGGGTGAGAAAGTTCGGTACGGCGAAAGACCCCGTTCGCGGCCGCATGTTGAAAGTGCTAAGCCAGCAGGAGCAAGAGCAGAAAAAAAAGGCGGAGAAAGCTCTGCGCCAGTTTGACCGCAAGAGTTGGAAAAAATGGTCGCGCAAATTTCCGGCGAAAGCTGAATTTTTTCCCGTGGAAAGTGTCGTCTTTCAACGGCTGGCCCTGGCGCAATTGAATGAAGCGGTAAACCTGTATCACCAGGCGCGAAAGCTTCGCAGCGGAGCGGCCTGGCACCGGCTGCGAATCGGGTTGAAAGGGTTCCGATACATCCTGGAGAATTTTTTGCCGCAGCGCTACGCGCAATGGAGCAAGGAACTGAAAGGCATGCAGGATATGCTGGGAGAAGTTCACGACCTGGATGTGCTGCGGCTTCAAATCAGAAAACAGGCAACCGGACTCAGTCCCGAAATCGTAGCGAAGTGGATACTGGAAATTGAAAAGGAACGCAAGATTCGTCTGGAAGAATTTCGCGAGAAGACGGCAAACAAGGACTCGTCCTGGGTAGTCTGGCACAAAGGACTGGAATGGGGCCGCAACCTCAAAACGGTGTCGCCGCTAGAATTGCAACGCGTTTACTCCGCCAGCTGACGCAAGACCTTTGGAGTTAAAATCCAGCAAAGCAGCCATTTGCCATGCGTGGCAGTGTGGTCGAAACAGGCAACGCCGGCCTTCTTCAGCTCAGTGACCGCGCCGCGCGCGCCGAGAAGATAGGAAATCGTGAGGTCGAGCTGCGGGGCGTGGCCGAAGCACATTACTTCCTTTGCGCGCAGGCTGATGACTTCCTTGGCAACCTCCGCGGGATTGCCGGCGGGTTTCAAGGCATCGTGCACGCGGATTTTTGCCGGCGAAAATCCAAGCGTCTCCGCAAATATCTCGGCAGTTTGGGTGGCGCGGACATAGGGGCTGGTTATCATCACGTCCGGCTTGATGCCCAAGACACTGAGCCCGAGGGCGGCGGCGCGCGTCTTCTGCACACCCTTGGCCGTCAGCGGACGCTCAGGCTCGGGAGGTGATTTTGGATCGTTGGGGTCCACGGCAATGCCGTGGCGCACAAGATAGAGAATCATAGTTTAGGCCACCTCTTTTTCTTTTTTCTGAGCGCGACGAAACTCCGCGTTGAGATGAAATTCTTTCTCAAATAGCTCTGCTTTTCGTTGGAGTCCGGCCAAGTCCAAACGGGTGCCGTCAATAGCGCGGATTACAAAAATCGCTTTGCGTCCGGCAATCTGCACGTCCACGCCCGTTACACGCTGCTGGTGTTCGGACTCGAGTTTTTCGGCAATGCGCAGCAGCGAGGTCAGCAGCCGAGCCTGCCGGCGGTGCTGGCCGTCAAGAGCGGCATAAGAGGAGTGCTCGAGCTGAGGCTCTGATTTCGAATTATGATAGCGAACGAGCGCAGCGACCATTTCGCATCGCCAGCCGCGCAAACCGGGGATATCTCCATTGCGGATCAGATATTCGCCGTGACGATGGTGGGCCTTGCGATTAATGAAATGGCCCACATCATGCAACAGCGCGCCAATTTCCAGAAGGAGCCGCAGATCGGCCCCCATTTCATGAATCGGACGGAGCTGGTCGAACAGCGAAAGAGCGAGCCGAGCGACTTGCTCGGCATGGTTTTGATTGTAATTCAGGCGGCTCGCGAACCATAAGGTGCCCTCGCGCATTTCGGCGGCCCGGCCTTTTTCTTCTTCGGACGCCGAGCCGGCGGAGTATTGCTCCGCGACCAGGTCAAGCAGAATCCCTTCGCGGACGCCGACGCCGGGGACGAGCATGGTGCGCAGATCCAGCCATTTCGCGAGCGTGGTGATGATTATGGCGGCGATGCCCATGACTTCGGCGCGGTCTTCGCGCACACGGAAAACTCGCATGCGGTGGGGCACGTCGAGGGCTATCATTCGCCAAGTCTGATCTTTCAGCAGGCGGACATTCATGGACGGAACGCGTTCAATCATGGGTCCCGGGGCGATTCGAACGAGAGCTTCGGCGTTTCCTCCGCAGGCGACAGCAATGGACCGGGTGAGCCTGGGAGGCGAAGGGAGCGCGCTGCGAAGAATCGCCAGCACATGGTGACGAAGGCGATTTGCATCGTCTTCGTCGATGGCACCCTTGATGGAATACGTTTCCATCAGACGAATGGTGCCGAGCGGAAGCCCGATGCGATGTTCCAGCACGCCGCGCTGAAAAAAATTTAATTCCAGGCTGCCTCCGCCAAGGTCAAAAATCAAACGCGGCTGGAGCCGGTCGCCCAAGGCCCACTTCACGGCGGAGCAGACCAGCTGTGCCTCTTCTTCGCTGCTGATTACTTCCAACTCAATTCCCGCTTTTCGCCGGACGCGGTCCATGAGTTTGCGATAGTTGCGCGACTCGCGAGCGGCGGCGGTTGCCACGGCGCGATAGGCGGTGACTTGATGAGCGTCCATGCGGTCGCGGAATTGGCGGAAGACACGCGCGGCGCGCGCGATGGTGTCGTCGTCGAGCAACCGGCGAGTAAAGGCGTTGTGGCCCAGGCGGACTGCGGCCCGTTCATTGTCGAGGATTTGGATATGCTGCGGAGAAGTAGCGCGGGCAATAACGAGCCGAATAGCATTGGAGCCGGCATCGATCGCGGCTAGTTGAACGGGGGCGGCCACTTCTAGCGCCAGAGGTGAGACAGAGCGTGCGAAGGCTTGTATTGCGTGCTCCGTATGCCCAGGTGCGAGGCAATGCGTTTGCGTAGCACCCGGTTTACGCTGGAGACGCTGCTTTCGCCGTCTAATTCGAGAAAGCCATGCCGTTTCGAAAGATACTCGAATTCGCGCTTGATCATGGATTGATAGCGAATGAAGGATTGAAACAAATCATTGGACAGGGACATGTCGCGTCCCGATTCCCAATAGCTGATCGTTTGCGATTTCTTGAATTCACGGTCGAAGGCAACTTCCGGGCGCACATTCAGCCAAAAAGTGAGGTCGGGCCTGAGGGCGATTTCATAAATCCCGTGAAGATAGTCGCGGGCAATGCCACGGACGGCGGCGCGGGCGATTAGCGTGAAAATGTAGCGGTCCGCGAGAACGATCAAGCCTGAGCGCAAGGCGGGAAGAATACGGCGCTCGAGTTGGTCGAAAAAATCGGTGCTGTACATCAGCGCCAAGGTCATGCGGGTGACTGCGTTTTCGGCGAGGAGCGCGTCGATGTCTTCACCCACGAGATAGGACCTGCGCAGCCCCATCGTCTGCACGGCAAATCCCTGGGATTCCAACCATTCGGTGAGGAGGGAAATCTGGGTCGAGCGGCCGGAGCCGTCCGTGCCCTCGATTACGACCAGCGTTCCGCTCAATTCCTCAGGCTTCACGCCCGGAAGGGGAGCCCCGTAGAAACGCGAAGGAGGCGTTACAGTTGCACGGCCATTGGCCGACTTCTTCTTCGCGGGGCGGCCGTTCGCGGGAATCGACGCCAGCGGCTTTTTGTCAGAGCGTTTCATTTTTTCTTGGGAGCGAATTGCTGGAGAGAAATTTTCTCGCCGACAATCTGCCGCATCATTTTTTGGAGCTTGTTCACGCGCACGGTGCCATCCATCAGGACGAAATGATCGGTTTCGACCATCTGATCGTAGTTATTCAGTATGCGTTCCTGAAAAATACGGAAACTTTCCGAGCGATCAAGCGAGATTCCCAGGTCCATTCCGGCCTCATAGTATTTAAGCTTGGGACGTCCGGCGACAATGCGATTTACGGCCACGTCGAGCGGAGCGCGGAAATAAAAAGTGATGTCAGGAGCCGGGGCGAAACTGTAAAGATTCCGGAGCCAATGGGGCGAGCATCCGCGAGCGCCGTCTCTGGCAAATGCGGTGTAAATGTAACGGTCGGCAAGCACCAGGTAGCCGCCGTGCAATAACGGCATGATTTGGCGTTCGCAGCGATCGGCGAAATCGGCTGCATGCAGGAGGGAAAATGTTGTCGGTGTGAGCAGTCGGCGCTGTTTGCCGCGACGCGTGGCAGATCGCACTAAGGGAGACGAGTTCCATTCGGTGAAGTGAGTGCGATAGCCGCTGATTTCGAGCCAACGTTTCAGAAGGTAGAGCTGGGTGCTCTTCCCGGAACCGTCAATGCCCTCCACAACCACAAGAGCGCCGGGATATGAGCGCTTCGAGGTTGCTTGCTTGACTGGAGCAAGTTCGGTAGTGGACGGGATGTCAGGCGTACTCGTAACCATATGAAAAATCCGTACGGAATCGCATATCATATCCCGGAACGATGAATACAGAGTGAACAAAGTGTTACCGCAGAGAAACAGGATGGGGCGAGAGAGANNTGGGATGCGGACGACACGCTTGGTTGGGACAAGAATCACGAGATGAAGGAGAGCCTGGCGAGCGCTATTAAACGACTCGACGGCTTTCAATACCGGCTGTACGCGGAAAAGAAGCGAGCGGTGCTGCTAATTTTTCAGGGGCTGGATGCGGCGGGCAAGGACGGAACGATTCGCCACGTCATGTCAGGTGTAGATCCGCAGGGTTGCGTGGTCCGGTCGTTCAAAGTGCCTACGGCGGAAGAGGCGGCGCACGATTTTCTTTGGCGGGTGCACAAGGCTGTTCCAGGCGAAGGCGAAATCGGGATTTTCAATCGCTCGCACTACGAGGACGTATTGGTAGTGCGCGTGCACAACCTTGTGCCCAAAGATGTGTGGTCACGGCGGTATGCGCAGATCAATCACTTCGAACACATGCTGGCTGAAAACCAAGTGAAGATTCTGAAGTTCTTTCTGCACATCAGCAAAGACGAGCAAAAGAAACGCTTCCTGGAGCGCATCGATGATCCGGATAAACGCTGGAAAATTTCCGAAGCCGATTTCACGGAACGAAAATATTGGGACGACTATACCGCAGCGTACGAGGACGCGTTGGAGCGCTGTAACACGCCGGATGCGCCATGGTTCATTATTCCCTCGAACAAGAAGTGGTTTCGCAACCTTGCGGTGTCGCACATTATCGACGAAACGCTGAAAGAGATGGATTTTAAATTTCCAAAGCCCACGGTCAATCTGAAAAAGCTGAAGTGGCGCTGAGCGGCNNCGAAGCGGCGTTCTCTTCGAATTGCTCTGGGTGAGTTCTGGCGATCTGGCCGCAAATGATGGATGAAGCCGTTTTCCCGCGAAGTTTCCTGAAGGCGTACCCACGAGCGGTGCGTGCCGAGGGATGTTTTGTCTATACAGCAGAAGGGCGGCGGTACCTGGATGCGTCGGGCGGCGCCGCGGTGGTCACCATCGGGCACGGCGTTGNNGCGCTCGCACCGGAGGGAATGCGCCGGGGCGGCCGCGTTTATTTTACTTCGGGCGGGTCGGAGGCCACGGAAACGGCGCTGAAGCTGGCGCGGCAGTACTGGATAGAACGCGGGCAGAAAAAACGATTCCGCGTGATTTCCCGCTTGCAGAGTTATCACGGCAGCACGCTGGGGGCTTTGTCGGTTTCCGGAAACGTCCGGCGGCGCGAGCCGTTCGCGCCCATGCTGGCGGAGTGGGGACACATTCCGCCTTGCTATTGCTATCGATGTCCGTACGGGCTTCGTTATCCGGAATGCGACGTGGAGTGCGCGGACGAACTCGGGCGCATGCTGGAACGCGACGGTTCGGAAAACGTGGCGGCATTTATTTTCGAGCCAGTCGTGGGAGCAACCTTGGGTGCAGTGGCGCCTCCGGAAGGTTACGTTCAGCGAATTTCTGAAATTTGCCGCGAGCATGGAATTCTTTTGATCGCCGACGAAGTGATGACGGGAATGGGGCGCACAGGCAGGCCTTTCGCCGTGGAACACTGGGGCGCGGCGCCGGATATGATTCTGGTGGGCAAGGGAATTGCGAGCGGCTATGCGCCGCTGGGAGCCGTAATTGTTGCAGGGCATGTTGCGGAAGCAATTTCCAGCGGGTCCGGCACTTTTCTTCATGGCTTTACGTACAACGCGCATCCGGTGGCTACAGCGGCGGGAAATGCCGTGCTGGATTACATCGAGCGCGAGAATTTGTTTGCGCGCGTGCGCAGCGCAGGAAACGAGATGCGCCCGGCCCTGGAGCCGCTGAAGAAATTCTCGGTTGTGGGCGATGTGCGCGGCATGGGGCTGCTGTGGGGCGTAGAATTCGTGCAAGATGCAAAGACCCGGGAACCGTTTCCGGCCGATGCTCGAATCGCTTCGCGAATTCAAGACGATGCACTCGAAGCCGGGATCATGACGTATCCGATTCAAGGATGTGTGGATGGAACGCGCGGCGATCACATTCTGCTTGCTCCGCCTTTCACGATCACAGCAGCCATGATACAAATGCTGGCCGCTGGGCTCGAAAAGGCAATTGCAGCGCTCGAGAAAACACATCTGGCCGGAACGGGAGGCTCGTCTGCACTGGGCTGATTGCCGCGGCTATCGCGGGGTGTTCGCCGCACTTCTATTGATCTCGCCGCTGGGATTTTCGGCGCTTGCCGGGTCCGGCGATGCGAATTCAATCGTCGGATTTTCAGCGCGTGGAGCGGCTGAGGAAGTTTCTATCGAGCAGCAGTTTCGTTCTCTGACTTCAACCGATCAAATTTCGAAGTTTCATCGCTACCTTACTTCCGAACCTCACCCGGCCGGCTCTGCACGCAATAACGAGCTGGCGCAATGGGTGGCCGAGCAATGGCGTCAACAAGGACTGGAAGACGTCACTATCCACGAATACGATGTGTTGAATTCTTCGCCGCGGGAAATTTCGCTGGAGATGGTGCATCCAGGTCATTTTCACGCGAGCCTTCGCGAGGATCCTTACGATGTGGACCCGGACACCAAAAACCCGAAGGCGGATGGCGCATACCTTGGATATTCTGCTTCGGGCGAAGTAACCGCACCCGTGGTGTACGCGCACAGCGGGAATCCGGAGGACTACGACTATCTGCGCGCGCACGGAATTGACGTCCGCGGAAAAATTGTGCTGGTGCGCTATTCGAATCCGTACAGCTATCGCGGATTCAAGGCGCTGACTGCGGAGCGGCTGGGGGCTGCCGCAATACTGATTTATTCCGATCCGCAGGAAGATGGTTACACGCGAGGGAAAGTTTATCCGGATGGGCCGTGGGGTCCGGAAAGCCACATCCAACGCGGCGCAATTACTTACGACTTTCTTGAACCCGGGGATCCATTAACGCCGGGATGGGCTTCGGTTCCGGGCGCGAAGCGGATCCCCATAGAGCAGGCAATATCGCTGCCGAAGATTATGGGGGTGCCGCTTTCGTGGCGCGATGCGAAGCCGCTGCTCGAAAAAATGGACGGGCCGGTGGCGCCGGCGTCCTGGCAGGGAGGGTTGCCGCTGAAATATCGTCTGGGCGGGAAGCGAGTGCAAGTTCATTTAAAGGTGGACATGGACACCCGCGTCCAGCCGTATTACGTGACGGAAGCGCGGATCCGCGGGAGTGAGGCGCCGGACGAGTGGGTGATTCTGGGAAATCACCGCGATGCATGGGTCTATGGCGCGGTGGATCCGTCCAGCGGGACGGCTTCCATGCTGGAGCTGACGCGCAATCTGGGGGAGTTGTTGCGGCAGGGAATTCGGCCCAAGCGGACGCTGGTGATTTGTAGCTGGGATGGCGAGGAATACGCGCTTACGGGCTCAACCGAGTGGGGCGAAGAATTTGCCGACGAGTTGAAACAAAAAGCAGTCGCGTATTTAAATGTGGATGAGGCGACCTCGGGTAAAAGCTTTCAAGGGGATGCGGTGGGCTCGCTTGCGCCACTGCTCGTGGACGTGAGCCGCACACTGGCTGCGCCGTCCGGTAAGAGCCTGTACGAGGAGTGGAAAGTTTCGCGTCAAGCGGAGCTGAGTGACAAGCAGACCTTGACGGATTTTGAGCTGGCGAATACTCGCATTGGAAGCGGCTCAGACCATACTGTATTCCTGAATTTTCTCGGGGTTCCCACAGTCGGACTTACTTTTGCCGGCCCTTACGGTGTCTATCACTCGTTGTACGACGATTTCTACTGGATGAACCATTTTGGGGACCCGGGATACCGGTACCATTCCTTGATGACGCAAGTTTGGGGCACGGTAGCGCTGCGATTGGCTAACGCGGAAATTCTGCCGTTCGACTTTGAGTCCTACGGCGGGCATATCCGCCAGTTTGTCAACGAGCTTGACGATTCGAGCCACATCGCCACTCATATCGATCTTGCTTCGCTGCAAAACCACGTCGCCGAATTTCTGCGAGCGGGGCGCGAACTGAATCAAAGCGCCGCGCGAGCAATTGCGAGCGGACATTTAACCGCCGCGAATGCGTTTGGCGTGAATCAAGAGCTTATGCAGGTGGAGCGCAATTGGTGCAATCCGCAGGGAATCCCCGGGCGACCATGGTTCAAGCACTCCCTGTATGCGGCGCGCTACACCTACGCACATCTCGAGTTGCCCGGGCTGACGGAAGCCGCGGAGGCGGGCGACTGGAAGCAAGCTGTGACGCAAGCTAAAATTCTCGAAGACGAACTCGCGAAAAATACGGCGCTGTTGCAAGATGCTAAAAGGAAGCTAGACTCTTTCGCGGGAACTGAAACGCCATGAGCGGAAGCGATGATGGGATGGTCGGACATACGGTGGACGCTCTGCCGCACGATAAGCTACATGAATTTTTAGAGAAATATAACCGACTGGCGGAAGTAAAATAGCGCGGAGCGCATTTTGGAATTCAGCGGATGGGAGAAATCGAATGAGGAATTTGTTTACCGGAATTTTTTTGACGCTGCTGGTCATCGGCATCGCGGTTTTTCTAGCGGTCAAGAAAGGCTATGTGGACTTCAAGGCGGACCAGGAGCCGTCGTTCCTGGAGAATAAATTAGCCATGGAAGCGGTGGACTCTTCGACCGACCGTCACGCTCCGGATATGAAGAATCCTCTCGCCGCGAATGAAGAAAATTTGGCCGCGGGAGCGAAGCTTTACATCGACCACTGCGCGGGCTGCCACGGCATTCCTTCAAACCCGGACAGCCAGTTCGGGCGTTCGTTTTACCCGAACGTTCCGCCTTTCTTCAAGGATTCTCCGGACATGGCCGAGAACCAGAATTTTTACATCATTCAGCACGGTATCCGCTGGACCGGAATGCCGGCCTGGAATAAGACGCTTAACGAAACGCAGATGTGGCAGCTCGTCACGTTTTTGAGCAACATCGAGAAACTCCCGCCGGCGGCAAAAAGAGAATTCGATCAGCCCGGGGTGTCTGTGCCCGCGGGAACACCTGGAGCGGCTTCGGTGCCGATTGGTCATTAGCGGCACGGTAGCTCGTTCAATCTCGCGCCGGGAACTAACACGCGGCATAAGAAAAACAGCGAGCGAGGGGCGCGCACTCCTGCTAAAATTTGAGCGTTANNGCGGACTAAGACGAGACACAAAACATTTACCGTATTTCGGGGGTAAGCTTGATGTCCGACGCAGTTGCAGAAAAAGTGATCAGTACGCTCGCATCCGTGAAGCGGATTCCTGCCGACAACATCAAGCTGGAAACAAATCTGCAGGATTTGGGCATCGATTCCCTGGATGTCTTCACCTTGCTATTCGAACTCGAGAACGCTTTCAAGATTTCGATTCCGGATGACGACGTTCGATCGATACGCACGGTCAACGATGTGGTGACGGGAATCAAGAAGATTATCGCCGCCAAACCGCCTGACTCACCCGTGGGCTCGCCTACGCCCGCGGACTAAGAATGGCCCCCCGCCGAGTTGCTATCACAGGATTGGGAATCATCTGTCCGCTAGGACTGAACCTTGCGGATTCGTGGAATGCGCTGAGCCAAGGCCGAGGCGCGATTGGACCTTTGAAGAATGTTGACCGGTCGCGGGTGTCCCTGAAGATGGAGAACGGCGCCGAGGTGCAGGGATTCGATCCGACGCAACATTTCGAAGGCGGGAAAGAAGCCTACCTTGACCGCTTTGCCCAGTTTTCCGTGGTGGCGGCGCGGCAGGCGATCCGCGATTCCGGGCTCGACCTGACGCCGGCTCTTCGCTACGCTGGCGCCGTAATTTGCGGGTCGGCGGTGGGAGGCCAATCCGCCATCGAAACCGGCTTCGCGGATCTCTACGTCTCAGACCGCGGCCGCGTTCACCCGCTTACGATTCCCAAAACGATGGCCAATGCCGGTGCGAGCCACATTTCCATGGAACTCGGCATTACAGGGCCGACGTACACGGTGTCGACTGCCTGCTCCTCTGCGAATCATGCCATTGGCCAGGCGTTTCGTCTGGTGCGCGATGGCGAAGTGGAGCTAGCAGTGACCGGTGGCAGTGAGGCGCCTTTCGCGATCGGACATCTGAAAGCCTGGGAAGCGATGCGTGTGATCGCGCCGGATACCTGCCGCCCGTTCAGCAAGGACCGGCGCGGAATGATCCTGGGCGAGGGTGGCGCGATGATGATACTCGAACCGTGGGAATCGGCCCGAGCGCGCGGTGCGAGAATCTATGCGGAGATTTGCGGCTTCGGCATGTC
>PLZZ01000109.1:20842-21646 GCA_003153585.1 Acidobacteriota bacterium
CATGCGCTCGGAGCAGCGGGCGCCCTGGAAGCAATCGCCACGGTACTGGCGTTGCATAACGGGATCCTGCCTCCGACGGCGAATTACAATGAACCCGACCCGGAATGCGATCTGGACTACATTCCGAACAAGCCCCGAACCCAGCGGGTGGGGGCGGCGCTTTCGAATTCCTTCGCATTCGGAGGATTGAATGCGGTCATCGCCTTCCGCGCCGTCCCGCAGTAGATTGTTGCGAAGAAAAGCTTGCGCCACATGAAACTCGCTGACGCGCGGGTGTGCGAAGTGGCGAGGCTCCTGCTAAAAGAGCCGCGAGAGAAAGGGNNGCTCCCGCCAGGATGAAAACCTGGATAAGCCTGCCGCTGTACTTCACGTGCATGAAAAACAGAACTACCAGAAGCATCTTAACGACCGCGATGGCCAGCGCCGCGACGGTGTTAAAGGCGCCGAGGTCTATGTAGGCAACGCCGGTGGTGAGCGCCGTGAGGCAGAGAAGCGCGACGAAAATTCCAATGTAAAGACTTACCGGTACGATGTGCTCAGACATTAGTGCCCAGCTCCCATATAACGCCCTCCAATGAGATAGAGAAGGGGAAAGAGAAAGATCCACACGATGTCCACGAAGTGCCAGTAGAGGCCGCTGACTTCGAGCGGCGCGTAATATTCCGGCGTGAACCGGCCGCGGTGCGCCATGATCGTAAGCACGGTAAGGACGCCGATTCCGATAATCATATGCAGCGCGTGCAATCCGGTCATAAAGAAATAAAAACAGAAGAACATGGGCACATGCTGGCCGGCAGCGCCCCA
>PLZZ01000153.1 GCA_003153585.1 Acidobacteriota bacterium
GGAGCCTTGAAGCTCCGGATCGGCTTGAACACCTTCTCCGCGTTCTTGATCGGCCCGGTGTAGCACCACACGATGCCGCACATCTTTTTATCGTACAGATGCTCGGGGAACGGCGGCCAGGGCGGCACAGTGTGGAAAGCAAAGAACCCATAGACGTCATCGGGCGCCTTGGCGATGAAGCTGCGGTACCAGCGCATCATTTCCGCCGCGTCTTCCATCGGCCACAGCATTGGCCCGCCGTAGTCGGTGTGCACCGGTTGCGCCTTGAACAGAAACGAAGTCACGACGCCGAAATTGCCGCCCCCGCCGCGCACCGCCCAAAACAGGTCGGTATTTTCCTTGGCACTGGCGGTAACGAACCTCCCGTCGGCCAGCACCATTTCGACGGCTAGCAGATTGTCGATAGTCAGGCCGTACCGCCGCGTCAAGTATCCGATTCCGCCGCCCAACGTCAGTCCGGCCACGCCGGTTGTCGAAATTATGCCCGAAGGAACCGCGAGACCGAACGCGTGCGTCGCATGATCCACATCGCGCCACAGCGCGCCGCCTCCAGCCCGCACGGTCTTCTTCTTCGGGTCCACGCGAACATAGTTCATCGGCGAAAGATCGATCACCAATCCGTCATCGCACACTCCCAAGCCGCCGGCATTGTGGCCGCCGCCGCGGATAGCAACCAGCAGCTTCTGTTCGCGGCCGAAGTTCACCGCCGCCATGACGTCGGCCACGTCGGCGCAACGCGCAATCAGTCGCGGATGCCGGTCGATCATGCTGTTGTACACCTTGCGAGACGCTTCGTAACTCGGGTCGCCTGGCTCGATCAAGCCGCCAAGCAGGCTGGCTCTGAAGCTTGAGATCGTCGCTTCGTTCAGCATGGCTGCTCCATCCCTCAAAAGTTCACTATCCGACAAGATACTAGCCCGGAAAAACAGCCTGGGCATCAAAGATGAGGTTTTTATGAGTGAAGACTTATTGCGGCCGTCTGTTCAATCCCTTCGTACCCACTCGGATTGCACCTTCGGTGGGCGCGTCAAGGTTTGCATTACCACGCAATACTCTTCTGTCTTTGCCTGCAATCCCTTCATTTGTTCCGGGGTTGCGTTTGGCGCGGCAATATCAAAATGAAGACGAATGCTCTCGAATCCGACTGGCACATCCTTTGAGATTCCAAGGGTGCCTCGAAGATCCAAGTCTCCCTCCACCGTCACCTCAATACGTTCCGTTGTTATACCCATAGCCGCGGCCACCATCTGACAGGTGATTTGCGCGCAAGCCGCCAAAGCTCCAAGCAAAAGATCGCCGGAACACGCGCCCGCGCCTGCGCCTCCGACGCCCTTGTGCGCCTCGGCGTGGTAAACGGCACGCCCGATATCGACCGAGCATGACACCGGAGCATCCGTCTGCGCGCCTTTCGCCCGAAGTGTGATGCGCGAGGCGCTCGGGTCATTGCGGTATTGGTCTTTCAGCGGCTTCTGAAGCGATCGAAGATCCATGGCGCCCTCACCCTTTTATTTATTCTTGGCCATTTTTTACAACCAGAGGCAGCTTCGGCCGAGCCGTCTTGAAGCCGCTCCACCCGCGTGCTAGCATAAATGCACATTAGAGGGAGTTCCATGCCAAAGTTCGTCATCGAGCGCGAAGTCCCCGGAGCCGGAAGCCTAACCGACGCGGAATTGCGCGAACTGTCCCAAAAGTCGGTCAGCGTTCTGAAGGGGATGGGTCCCGAGATCCAGTGGCTCCACAGCTACGTAACCGGCGACAAAGTGTACTGCGTGTACCTCGCTCCGGACGAAGCGACCATCCGGGAACACGCCAAGCGCACAGGCATCCCGGCCAATCGCGTCTCCGCGGTGCGCCGACTTATCGACCCGTCAACCGCGGAGTAAGCCGGCTGAATCTTCCAGCGTCATCCGGATGTTCTTTGCCGCTTTAACCAGCAGGAGACGCCGCCTCTGGCATCAACACTTCCTCAATAGCTTTCTCGAATGGCATAGCCCAACCTTCTAACCAAGCCATCGTGCTTGCTGTGTTCGTTACAGCCTGCCGTGCAGGGTCCAGAATCGTTTCCAGTTTGGTCTGTTCCACGGGCGTAAGAGGAGCGCCGATATTTTGGCGCAGCGCGGCCGCGGCGCCTGCCAGCCGCAACGATCGCTCCGCTTGCAGTTGAACCGCTGCTAAGCCCGCGAAGCATTCCAGCAGACGGGCTATTCCGCGCTTGTGTCTTAGTTCCCGGAAAGTTTTTAGACTTTCGCAATACAGAGAGTGCGCTGCGGAACAATCCTTTTGTTCTCTCGCCAAGCTGCCGAGATCCGCGAGCGTGCCGGCAATGCCCCAGCGGTCCCCGACTTCTCGAAAAATTGTCAGGCTTTGTTCGTACAACGCCCGCGCGGCCGTGGAGTCGCCCTGATCTCGAGCCACATCCCCCTGAGAGTTCAGCGACCAGCCGACGCCTGTCCGATCTCCCAAGCCTCGGAAGATGGAAAGACACTCCGCGTGTAGCGAGCTCGCCCGGGCATAGTCGCCCTGTGATTTGACCACATTCGCGAGATTGCTCAGAGCGCGAGCGACAGCCCTCGGGTCGCCCAATTCTCTCCATAATACGAGGCTTTCTTCAAACAGAGAGTTCGCCACCGCGACGGCGTCCTGCTCTCGAGCAAGGACCGCCAGCGCATTTAAAGAAACTGCCACGCCCTGCTTGTCATACAACTGATGAGCGATGCCTAGACTTTCGTTGATCAGCGCATCCGCCGCGGGATAATCTCCCTGCTCGCCCGCGAGCACGCCCGCGGCGAAAAGAGCGCGCAATCGCGCCTTCGTGGGAGCAGCCGCGCCCGTGAGCTGCAACAGCTTGCCCAGCCGGTCGCTGCCTTCGGCGAAGTACTCGCGCGTTTCCCAGAACCGAAAGAGGGCCGCACCGAGACGCAGACCCCAATCTGCATCTCCCGTCTTTGTCAGCCACTCAAGCGCGGCGCCGAAATTGTCGTGTTCCAAACTGAGGCGCTCCAGCGATTCCGCGCCTACCGCGCTACCCTGCTCGGTAACTTCCTCTTCGGCCAGCACCAGGCAGTAGGCGGCATGGGCTCGCCTGGTCAGTGCCTCTTCCTTGCTTGCCTCCAGTTTTTCCCGAGCGTACTCGCGAATCGTTTCCAGCATCATGAACCGCGATTCACCGTTCGCTTGCTCCACCTGCTGCAGCAAGCTCTTGTCCACCATGGACGCCGTACCGTCGAGCAAGTCCAAATCGAGATCGCCTTTGGTGTCGCACACAGCTTCCACGCCCTCCAGCGTGCTTCCTCCCACGAACACCGATAATCTTCGAAAAAGTTTCTGCTCGGCGGGGCTTAGCAGATCGTAGCTCCAATCGATCGTGCCGCGAAGCGTCTGCTGCCTCTGCGGCAGATCCCTCGCCCCGCCCGTCAACAACTGCAAGCGGCTCGCCAAGCGGGTTTGCATTGCAGAGAGCGAGAGAACTTTCACCCGCGCGGCTGCGAGTTCGATCGCGAGAGGCAGGCCGTCCAACCGGGCGCAAATCTCGGCGACTGTCTGGGCGTTCTCCGCGTTAAGTTCAAAATCCGGCTTGGCAGCGCCGGCGCGTTGGACGAATAGTGCGACCGCGGGGCACTTTGACAGCGCCTCAAGCGACGGCAGCGACTTCGAATCCGGCAGCGCCAGCGGCGGCACCGGAAATTCATGCTCTCCGTACACGTGCAGCGCTGCTCGGCTCGTCACCAGGATTTTAAGATTGGGAGCCGTAGCCAGCAGTTCTGCCACTACAGGCGACGCCTGAATCAAGTGTTCGAAATTGTCCAGCAAGAGCAGCATGGGTGCGCCCGATGAATCCCGCAAATTCTTCTTCAGCACTTCGAGCGGCGACTGTCCCCCTGCCTCTCGGATCCCCAACGTTTGCACGATCGCCGAAGCCATCAAGCTGGGGTCGCTTACCGGCGAGAGCGGGACAAAATGAATGCCGCCTGGAAATTGTTCCACAAGGCTGTTCGCCACCTCCACCGCGAGACGCGTTTTGCCCATCCCGCCCGGGCCTGTTACGGTAACCAAGCGCACATCCCCACGCTGCAGAAGTTCTTTGGCGAAAACTACTTCCTTCTCTCGCCCCACAAATCGGGTCCGCTGTACCGGAATATTGGTCGGACGGGCCTCCGCCTGCTTAACTTGTTTCTCTGAGAAGCGATCGCGGATGGCTGCAAGTTCGTGTGCCAGATCGCGGGTAGAGACGTACCGCTTATCGGGCTCCTTCTCCAGGCACCTTTCGATGGCCCAACATAGCGGAGCGGGCGCGTCGGGATTTTGCCCTGCGATCGGCTCCACTTGTTCCCGGAGAATTGCCACCATCGTCTCCGCCACTGTGTTCCTCTTAAACGCTCGCTTTCCGCTCACCATCTCGTAGAGCACCAAGCCGAACGAGAACTGGTCTGACCGGAAATCCAACCGGCTGCCGCTGGCCTGCTCCGGTGACATGTACTGCACCGTTCCTGTTATCCCGCCCGGTTCAGTCTGCCACCCGGACATCGTCTGTGCCCCCGATTGCTCTCCGCTGGGTGACACGAGTTTCGCCAGGCCAAAGTCCAGGATTTTTATGAATCCATCGTCGGTGATCATCAAGTTGTCAGGCTTCAAGTCCCTGTGCGCGATGCCCGCTTCATGCGCCTTGGCCAATCCCTCTGCAACCTGCGCTGCGATTTCAATCGACCTTCGTATTGGCAACGACCCGGCGGCTAGCAACTCACGCAGCGTCTTTCCTTCTATCAGTTCCATCGCAATGTAATGAGTGGAACCGTCCTGTCCAAGGTCGTAGATGGTAACGATATTCGGATGATTGAGGGCTGATGCCGAGCGGGCCTCCCGCTCGAAGCGGAGCAACCGGTCGCTGTCTGCGGCGAATTCGGCGGGAAGAATTTTGATCGCAACAACGCGGCCCAGGCGCGCATCACGCGCCCGGTACACTTCACCCATACCGCCCGCGCCCAGCAGCGTCACAATTTCGTAAGGCCCGAGGTGAGTCCCTGGAAGGAGCGCCATAAGTTGCCGCGATTATAACCTCGGAATTCCCTGTCCCGGTACTCCCGTCTCGCTCGCCGCGAAACATTTCCAGTCTCGGCAGCGACACGACCGTTCTCACCTACATGCAGAATCCCTCCGGCAGGTCGCTGAAACCGCCCTGGGCGCGCGTATAATCCACCGCATGTCATCTGTGCCGGCGATGGCCGCTAGCGACCAAGCTTCCCGTGAAAAACGATTGGCGGCGCTCGGCTCGATTGGCTCGGCGGTGGTGCTTGTCACGCTGAAGGTCTTCCTGGTTGCGCTCACCGGCAGCTTGGGAATTCTGTCCGAGGCGCTGCACTCGAGTCTCGATCTGGTCGCCGCCGTCATCACCTATCTTTCCGTGCGTGTGTCGGACAAGCCTCCCGACTCCGACCACCTATACGGCCACGGCAAAGTGGAAAGTTTTTCCGCGTTCGTCGAAACCGCCCTTTTGCTGCTCACCGCCATTTACATTATCTGGGAGGCGATTCAGCGCCTCGTGTTTCACTCCGTAGAAATGCGCCCCAGCCTTACTGCCATCCTCGTCCTCGCTTTCGCCATGGGGATTGATTTCATTCGCTCGCGCGCGTTGAACCGTGTCGCGAAAAAATATCCCAGCGAAGCCCTAGAAGCCGACGCCCTTCACTTCTCCACCGACGTTTGGAGCACGTTCGTCGTCATTCTCGGTATTACCGGAGCATGGCTCGGGTTGAAATTTGGCATCCCTTGGCTCGGTAAGCTGGACGCGGTAGCGGCACTCGGCGTCGCCGGCGTTATCATCTGGATCGGCTCGCGGCTTGGCAAACGCACCGCCGACGCGTTGCTCGACGTGGCCCCCAGCGGCCTGCGCGAGCGAATCACCGCTGCCGTGGATAAAACCGAAGGCGTGTTGCGCACCGAACGCGTGCGCGTCCGCCGTGCCGGCCAGCGTTATTTCGTGGACGTCACCATCAGCGTTCCGCGCACAGCCAGTCTCGAGCAGGCCCACGCCGCCAGCGATTCGGTGGAGAAACGCATCGGCCAGATCGTCCCCGCGGACGTGGTGGTTCACGTCGAGCCGCGCGCCCGTCAGAACGAGCATCCCTTCGAAACCATTCGCGCCATCGCCCAGCGCCGCGGCCTCGCCATTCACGAAATATCGGCGAACCAGTACGACGGGCATCTCTTCATCGAGTTGCATCTGGAAGTGGAAGAGGGATCGAGCTTGCGGGAAGCCCATCGTCGCGCTACAGAACTGGAAAATGAAATCCTGCAAGCCACCGACCCGGGTGCGCGCGTTAATATTCACATCGAACCGCTGGGCGTGCGAATTGGCGGCGCCGAGGAGATGAAGGAACTCGCCCGCTCGGTCCAGCATTTTCTGAATTCACTCCAATCGGAATATCACGAGCTGGTGGATTGCCACGACGTTCGCGTGCGCAGCGCCGATCACAAAATCCTGGTCTCCTGCCATTGCGCCATGGACGGAAGCCTTCCGATCACGGCGGTTCACGACATCACCGCTGCCCTCGAAGACCGCGTCAAGGAAAGGTTCCCTCAAATTTTTCGTCTGACGATTCACCCCGAGCCCGTGGAGGAAGCGTAGCGGCGGCGGGCAAAAACCTGCGCGCCCAATGCCATCACAGCGGGAAAACATTCCAGCACGTAGCGCGGCTCGGGCGTTTCAACAAACGTGGTGAAGAATGCCGTTCGCAAAATGATAAACGTAATCAACAGCGCCGTGCCGGGTTCTCGCCGCGCGATCCAAATTCCCGCCAGCGCGAGGCCCAAATAAACAAAATTCGCGGCAACCAAGCTGAGCGTCGTAAGAAAATCCGGACGGTCGTCCTCCCATTCCACCCGCACCGGCCGCAAACGCCCGGAATAAGGAAGCAGCTCGATTCGAGGCGTGAACCACAAAGTGAGCGAGCGCAGAAACGGAATTTTTAGATAAGTGCGCAAGGGATCCCGGCGGGTTCGTTCGTCGGCAATCTCGCGAAACTGCTGGTCCAGCGCCGGCCCAACCGTCAGCTCATCATTGTATTGATCCAGTAAATCAGAAACGCGCGCGCGCTCCGCGGGTGAGTCGAAGGCCGAAGCGGGAATTTCGTCAATCGGAATTTCTTCCCCGTTCAGTCTCCAATCTGTGAGGTATACGTCGCGAAAGTGCCAAAGCCATGTGTTGGTCCATCTGATGAAGCCGAGGGGGGTGTATTCTCCCGGCAATTCGCTGTATCGTGGCGCCAGAAATTGCACCTCGTGCAGCGTGCGCCAGTTGCGCGCGGCCCACGGAACAAGCGGCAAGATCACTCCGGCTGCGAGCAACAATCCGGCTCGCAAAAGCTTCGTCCAATTCACCGGCCGCCACCACTTCTGCGCCAGGACCAAACCAGCGGCCACAAGCAGAATGGGGGTTTCCGGCCGCACCAGAGTGCCGAATCCTACAACGATTCCGGCCAGGAACCATGGGTTCCGAAGTCCCGTGGTGAACCCAAAGCCGGATGCCGCATCGATCTTTTTGCCGAGTTCGGTTTCCAGCAAAACCAAAACCGCAAGCGTGGTGAGAAACGTCGTCAGCGTTTCAGTGAGCGGCACGGCGGTATAATTAGCCGTAAACAGGCAAAGCGCCGCGAGCCAAAGCCCCGCCAGCGCCACGCGGCTGCGGGCCGCTGCCGGAGCAAGCCGCGCCGCGATCAGCGCGATCAAGAAACACGTGCCCATGTCCATCACCACTTGCGCCAGCAACACGGCTCGCGGAGAATTCCCCGCAAAAGCGAACACTGCTGCCAGAAACGCGGAATAACCCGGCACGCGCATGTCCACCGGAGTGAGCTGCCCGTTTACCGGGAATCCGTACACACCCTTCTTGAGCCAATTCCAGGCCAGCTCAATGTAGAATGGAGCATCGCCCGATTCCGTAACGGGGAACCTCAGCACGAAGAACAATCGCAGAGCCAGCCCAGCCAATACAGCGAGGCTTACACTCACGCGCATCTTAGTGTGTTGAGTAATTGACACCATCTTGATGGACGGCTAGCTTGGATTGTCCCGATGCCTGAACGCAAGCCTATTTTCTACGATCAAGAGCGGCGCCGCTGGCGGCGCACTCGCCGTGTGCTGGAAGTTGCGGGCGGCCTTTTCACCATCGTGCTCGTTATTTTTCTGATCAACGTCGGCCGCAACCCGGAACTTCCGGATATTCTGCAAGCGGACAACCACGCAGGCCTGCACGCGATTCGCGCGCGTCTCCCGCTTCTGAAGCCTAAACCTACCCGTGGCCGCAAGCGCAAGATCGCGGCGTTGGGCAAGATCCCGCAGAACTACGATCCGTTGCGCGCCGCCTTCTACGAAGAAGACGATCCTTCCAGCTTGGCCTCCCTTCAGTTGCATTACCACGATATCGACTTGCTGATTCCTGATGCGCTGCACGCCGCCTGGACCGATGGCCATTTGGAGATTGACCAAAACACGAAGTTGGACGCCTGGATGAAGTCCATGAAATCGACCGGTCTTGAAATCCCGATCATGTCCATGGTCAATAACTACAACGGAAAGGACTGGGCCATAAAAGATATGGCGGAAATGCTGGCGCGCCCCGCAGCTCGCCAGCGCCTGATCAAGGAGCTTACGGATTTCACCACGCAGCAGCACGAGCCCGGCATCGTCGTTGATTTCGAGCAAGTGCCGAAATCCAGCATGGAGGATTTTCAGCATTTTATTCATGACTTGGGCGAATCGCTTCGCGCCGCGAATTTAAAACTGATGATTGCGCTCCCGGCCGCGGACTGGACCTACGACTACAAGTATCTGGCGGCGCAAACCGACGCCATGATCCTGATGAACTACGATTTTCACTATCCCACATCCGATCCCGGCCCTATCGCTGCCCAGGACTGGTTCGTCACCAACATACAGAACATCACCAAGCTGGTGCCGCCGGAAAAAATTGTGATGGGCATCGCCAATTACGGTTATGACTGGGAGGCAAAATCGAAGGCCACTCCGCACCCGATAGCCCAGCCCGTCACATTTCAACAAGCCATCGTCACGGCGGTGGAATCGGAAACCGACGTGGAGTTCGATTCCGATTCCCTAAGCCCGCATTATTCCTATGAAGATGAAAAGAATAATGTGCACCAAGTGTGGATGCTCGACGCCCTCACGGCTTACAACGAATTGCGCGTCGCCGAGCGCGCCGGAGTCCGCGGCACCGCATTGTGGCGCTTGGGAATGGAAGACCCGTCCATATGGTTTATTTGGGACGCCACGCATCCCGACGACGCGATTCGCAGCAAAGTGCAGGACGTTCCGCCGGGCTACGATTTAATTCTCGAAGGCCAAGGCGATATCTGGCGCATAACCTCCACGCCTCAGAGCGGCCGGCGTGAATTCGATTACGATGCTTCTACCGATCTTTTCACCGACGAGACATTCAAAACCTACCCGCTCTCCTGGCGTATCGACCAGATGGGATACCTGCCCCACAAAGTAGCGCTCACATTCGACGATGGCCCGGACCCGCAGTGGACACCTAAGATCGTCGACATCCTGCATCAGAAACAGGCGCCCGCGGCCTTTTTCGTGATCGGCGAGTCCGCGAACCAGGATCCGAAAATCGTAAAGCGTGAGTTCGATCTCGGAAACGAAGTCGGCAATCACACCTTCACGCATCCTGACTTTGAAACCATTTCGAAATCCCAGCTCCAGTTCGAATTGAATCTTACCGAGCTCCTGCTGGAAAGTAATCTCGGAGTGAAGACTCTGCTTTTTCGGCCGCCCTACGGCATTGATCATCAGCCCGAAACAGCCAGTGAAATCGCCATGCTGCCCATTCCCCAGGCCATGGGCTACATCATCGTCGGCGCGCAAATCGATCCGCACGACTGGGGCGAACCGGACGGCGGCGCGCCTCCGCCCGTGGATACCATCGTCCAGCGCGTGATAGCCGACGTGCAAACCAGCAAGGGAAACATCATCCTGATGCACGATGGCGGCGGCGACCGCAGCCACACCGCGGCAGCGCTCCCGCAAATTATTGATGGCTTGCGCGCCAAAGGCTACGATTTCGTTTCGGTGGCGACTCTCCTGGGCCAAACACGCGCGCAAGTGATGCCGCCGCTAACCCACGAGGAGTGGCTGCTCGCGCGCGCCGATGCGTTTGCGTTTGAAGCCTTCCGCTGGTTCCGTTTCGGCATTGCGTTCATTTTCATGACCGGAATTTTGCTCGTCAGCGGTCGCGCTCTCATCATCGGGTTATTGGCCCTGGCCGAAAAACTCAGGCCCAACCCAGCGGATCATCCCGAATACCAGCCGGAAGTCACTGTGATGATTCCGGCATATAACGAGGAATCGGTCATCGTCGATACGGTTCGCTCTGCGCTTATCTCCGCTTATCCGAAACTCGAGATCCTGGTGATAGACGACGGTTCCACCGACCGCACCGCCGAGCTCGTCCGCTCCAATTTTGGCCGCGACCCGCGCGTGCGTTTGTTGCTGCAGCCCAATCGCGGCAAACCGGCTGCGCTCAATCATGCGCTGTCGGAAGCCGTAGGCGATATTGTTGTCTCCATCGATGCCGATACGATTGTGGATCCGGAAGCGGTCCCGCGGCTGGTGCGGCATTTCGCGGATCCAAAAGTCGGCGCGGTCGCCGGCAACGTCAAGGTGATGAACCGCAATAAGTGGCTCACGCGCTGGCAGGCGCTCGAGTACATCACCAGCCAGAACCTGGAAAAGCGCGCATTCGATTTACTGAATTGCATTCCGGTGGTACCCGGCGCGGCAGGAGCCTGGCGAACGGACCTGCTTCGAGCCAATGGCGGATTTTCGGGTGACACCGTGGCGGAAGATACCGACCTCACCCTGACCATTCGCCGCAACGGGTGGAAGATTTTGTACGACGAAGATGCCATCGGGCGCACGGAAGTCCCGGACACTGTGGAAGCTCTGATTCGCCAGCGATTCCGCTGGACCTTCGGTACCCTGCAAGCTGTATGGAAACATCGTGATGCTGTGGGCAAACCGCGCTATGGCACTCTGGGTTGGATTGCGATCCCCAATATTTTCCTGTTCCAAATTATTCTTCCACTGGTTTCACCCGTTATCGATCTCCTCTTTATTCTTTCGATAGCTCTCTGGGGCCTTGCGCAGCTTCGAATCGCCCGTTTGCCGCAGCTTTGGACGCTTCAGGATGTGGAGCGTTCGCTGGTTTTCTTTGCCATCTTCATGTTAATTGACCTCCTGACCTGCGTCGTCGCGTTTGCTCTGGAGAAAAATGAAGACTGGACTTTGCTCGCACCTCTCATTCTCCAGCGCTTTTACTATCGCCAAATGATGTACGTCGTGCTCTTCCGCGCTTTGAAAGAAGCGATCCAGGGACGCCCGGTCGGTTGGCGCGGCGTCGAGCCTCAAATGCCGGCTCCGGTTGTGCAGTCCTAGCCAATTCCGTTTGGAATTGACAGTCTGTTAAAGCTGGGATTATAGTTTCCGGAGAACGATTGCAGCCCCTCGTGGTATGCCTTTTTGCGGAGGAGTATGAAGTGTCGTCGGGTACCTTTCGTGTATTTGTCTGTCCACGCTCGGGGGTACGGATTGAGCGCACCTTTTCCCTTTTTTAGCTACCGGCGGTTCTTGTGAGTCTACTCTTATGCGTATTCGGGAAACACGATTGCCATCCGAAACATACGGAATCATTGAGTGTTAAAAATTCTTGCTGGCTCGAATCAAAAGACAAAGTTCCAAAAAGAGGAGATGACGATGAAATTGCTCCATCCAGGTAGAAATATCGCCGGGACGTGCATTGTGTTTCTGATTTTACTCATGGTTCCTAGTTTTGCCTGGGGCCAGAAGAATAAGTCTTCAGGTGGAGGCGGTTCGCATGCCTCCGCCCCGGCAAAATCTTCATCCGGCGGCTCGCACGCAAACACGTCTGGCGGCAAGACGACTACGGCGGGCGGCTCTCACACCACCACGGCGGGTGGCTCTCATACCACCACGGCCGGGGGATCTCATACCACCACAGCGGGTGGCAGCAAGACAACCACGGCGGGCGGCTCTCACACCACCACGGCCGGGGGATCTCATACCACCACGGCGGGTGGCGCTAAGACGACCACAGCGGGCGGCGCCAAGACCACCACAGCGGGCGGCGCCAAGACAACGGCAGGCGGCTCTAAGACCGGGACGACCGGCGGCGCTAAGACCACGGCAGGCGGCTCCAAAACTGGCTCGACTGGCGGCACCAAGTCAGCCTCGACCGGCGGTACCAAGGGCGGCGGCAAGACAGTTACAACCGCCCACGGAAACACACGGTCCACGAACAGTTCGGGCAAAACAACCAGCGTTTCGACAAAGAGCGGAACGAAAGCGAACTTCGGTTCCAACGGTAAGGTCAGCTCGATTCATACCAAAAACGGTACGACCATAAACCATGGTGCCAATGGCAGCCGAACCGTTTCGTCCAGGCGTGCAGATGGCAGCCGGGTGGTTAGCACAGGGCGGGGCCGAGGCTACACAGAACACAACTTCTCCCGCGGAGGCCGCAACTTCACAAGCCGCACTTACTATAGAGGCGGGCATGCGTATGCGCGCGCTTACGGAAGAGGTTACTGGCATGGTGGCTACTACAACCACTACTACCCCGGGCGATTCTGGGGAGGCGGGTATTACGGATGGGCCTATGGTGGGTGGGGTCCAGGGATTGGCTGGGGTTGGGGCTGGGGCGGCGCGCCCTGGTTTGGCTACTACGGATATTTTTTCAATCCGTATCCGGTCTATGCAGCTCCAGCGTTTTGGCTCACGGACTACCTGATATCGCAAAATCTGCAGGCCGCGTATGCAGCTCAGGCCGCAGCTAACGCCACTGTTGCTGCGAATGCAAGTGCTGGTGGCGATCCCGGAGGCGCTCCAGCAGACTCAGGCGGCGGAGCTCAGAGTGCGGTTGTCCTAACACCGGAAGTAAAGCAGGCGATCGCTGATGAGGTTAAAGCAGAGATCGCGGCTGAACGGGATGCCGCAGCGGCACAAGCCAGTGCTCCGGCGGCAGCAGCGCCGGCGGCAGACTCGTCACAATCAGCCTCAGCTACTCCGGCCGAAGTCCCGCCGGACGCGCTGAATCCCAATCTGCGTACTTTCATCGTTGCTGACACTCTCAACCCACAACTGGCAGACGGCACCGAATGTTCCTTGAGCCAGGGCGATGTTCTTACCCGCATCGACGATACCCCTGACGCCAACCAGAACGTGAAGGTGCTCGTCAGCGGCAGCCAAAAGGGCGACTGCAGCTCGGGTTCGCAATTTGCCGTCTCGGTCAACGACCTGCAGGAAATGCATAATCATTTCCGCGAGCAGATTGACGACGGTCTCGGAGAGCTGGCCAAGAACCAGGGCAAGAATGGCATGCCCGCCGCTCCGGCTGGTTCTACCGTGTCGAAGGTCAATCCTGACGGCGTGGCGCAAGTCGATCCTAACGCCGCGGCCGATTTGGCAAAACAACAACAGGAAGCCGACGCGGCTGAAAAGGAAGTCCAGGTAGCCGCAAACGACGGGGTCAGTAATTAGGGTCACGTAGCCAATCACCGACCGGGAGAGTCAGCTGCACGTCGGCTGGCTTTCCCGGTTGAATATCGCGAGACGCTGGACTGCGAATCAAGTGATGGTTGCGTCGCAATTTGAAATCGCGCACCAGTTGACATGATTAGTAGGCTTACCTATAGTTACGCCGTTGTATGGAATGGGATGTCTTCCGCGACCCAAAACAATTTCTTCTCTGGGTGAGGTGAGCTATGTTCTCGCGCCAAGCAATCATCAAAT
>PLZZ01000229.1:0-3389 GCA_003153585.1 Acidobacteriota bacterium
CTGCTCTGCAGACTGTCTTTGCGGAAACGGACGAATCCACTTTGGTTCGCACCCGCGTAAAACGCCGCCTCGCGCACCTTCGCGGCGCGCTCGATCAGCGCAAAATCGCGTCGCTTTATCGTAGCCTTCTCAGCGCCGGTTTCTCCTCGGACGTCATTCGCGCCGAGCTCCGCGGCATCACCCACGGCGATCTCCCCGACTTGCCCGACCCTTCCGTCACCGACGAGGGTTAGCCCCAAGAATCCTTTCGGCTGGGCGTCGAGGCCGCTGCAACCCTCTTGTTCCCGAAAAAAAAATGTAAACTCCCCTGAAGTCTTTTCTTGGAGAGCCCGTCTAACAAAATCAGAATTACCTAGAACATTTACGCCCTACACCTGTTCGNNTTAGACCTCGACGGTGTAAACAAGAAAATCGTCAGCCTGGCCGATGCCCTACCACAGGACAAATTCACCTGGCGCCCTTCAGAAGACTCTCGCTCCTTTGCCGAAGTCTTTCTTCACGTTGCGGGCGAACGCTACGGCATTCTGTCTCTGATGGGAGCGGCCCCGCCGGCGGGATACGATCGGAAAACCTTTGAGAAATCGACCACGGATAAGGCCAAGATTATTGAGGAATTGAATAAGTCGTGGGAATACGCGCAGAAGACGATTCAAGGCATGGCCAACTCTGACTTCGCGAAGCTCCTGCCAAAGCTTGGTCCGGATGCAAATGAAGGCGATGTCATCTACATTCTTGTCGCCGACGCCCATGAGCACCTAGGCCAGATTATCGCGTACGCGCGCGTCAATGCCATCGTGCCCCCCTGGACCGCTGCAGCCGCTGCTGCAGCCGCCGCGAAGAAGACTCAACAGCCCCAGAAGTAGCGGAGTGCACTGGAAGCGGGGAGCCAATCCGGCTCTGTGGCTCCCCGCCGTAGCCTTCCGGAGGTATCGCTGTGAAGCGGGCCTAGGGAGAAATTGACTTCACACCTTTCCCTTGCTCCACTCCGCCGTGTAAATATCGTGTCGGGGTGGTTCCCAGTTGTTTGCGGAACATCGATATGAACGCGCTCGTGCTGTTATATCCGGCTTCCAGAGCCGCTGCCGTCACCTTTTCTCCTGCGGCCAGCCGCTGCATCCCATGAAGCAGCCGAAGCTGCTGCCGCCACTTGTTGAAAGTCATTTTCGTTTCATCAAGGAAGAGACGCTGAATTGTTCTTTTGCTTGCCCCGCAATCCTCACACAGCTTTTCTAGCGTCCTTTCGTCACCGGGTTCCGCAAGCAGCGTTTTTACCACTCTCTTTGCTCGTGAGTCCAAGGGATGCGGCAACTGCAGCGGTATCGACTCCACCGCTTTCAACTGATCGATAATGATCTCAACGATCCGTCTCTCAGCCGGATTTCTCTTGTGCAATTTGGGAAATGTGCAGGCATGAAGAATCAGTTCCTTTAATAACGAAGACACATTCATCACAAAGCATTTCCTGGGAAATGCGCGGCAAAGCTTAGGTGAGAAGTACAAAGTCCTCATCGACACCGGCCCCGACATNNGCCTCAGGATGGGAGTGCTCGACGATCACATGGCCGTTTTTAAGCTCGACGGACAGGCTTGCAATCTCTGCGACAGAATGGCCGTCTTGACCCAGAAGTACGCTTTGGCACCTATGCGACATTTGTTGTCACAATAGCGAGAGAAACAAAACCGCGCAAGTGCTATTTCTAAACCCGCGAGCGGCGAGGAGGCATACATGTTGGCTACGGGAAAGATGGTCGGCTTCGTTCCCACAAAAGATTACGACAAGGCGCGAGCTTTCTACGAAGGCAAGCTTGGGTGTGAATTCGTTAGCCTCGATCAATTTGCATTGGTCGTGAGAATCGGCGGGCACAAGATTCGCATCGCCAAAATCCCGAGCTTCACCCCGCTTCAGGGCACCATCTTAGGCTGGGAGGTACAAGATCTCCGCGCGGTAGTAACCTGGCTTCGTGATCGCGGCGTCATTTTTGAGAAATACCCGTTCGCCCAGGATCAGGAACTTGGCATTTGGACCGCGCCCGGCGGCGACCAGGTCGCTTGGCTCAAAGATCCGGACGACAACATTCTAGGCATCTCGCAGCACGCTGGTCCCGCTTCAAAATAATTTGCAAAACCACTCGCATCTGAAGAGAATCACGCATCCGCGCGGCGCTGGTCCGCACTTCGCTTGGGAGGATCTATGACGAAATCGCTCTTGCTCGGGGCCATTCTCGGTGGCTTGACCGCATTTATCTGGAGCAGCATTTCCTGGGAAGTTCTCGGCTGGCACGAAAAGCCGATGCTCGCGTTTCAAAATGAGGACGAGGTGTCAGCCGTCATCGCGTCCCACACTCCCCAATCNNCGCGCAAGCAACTCAAATTGCAAAAATGCAGAAGGGCCCCATCGTGTTCGCAGCGGTGCGAACAGGCGGTTTCGGCTCTTACGCGCGCGGCCTGATTATTCAGCTTCTTTCTCTGATGGCCGCAGCAGCGTTGCTCACCTGGTTGCTTTTGCAGACCAGCGGCTTAAGTTACGCAAGGCGCGTCGTGTTCCTCGCCGTAGTCGGACTCGCCTCCAGCGTGATCGTCGATCTGCCCAATTGGAACTGGTGGGGCTTCTCCGGCGCGTACACGATAGTAAATCTCGTCGACTTCACGCTGATGTGGCTCTTCGCCGGGTTCGTCATCGCCAAAGTTGCAAAATCCCGGTAGTCTCCTACTCTGCAGGCTCTCAAAAGTTCCGGTCGCTTTTTAGGAGGCCAAATGATTTCTGGCGCTCACGTAATTCTCTACAGCAAAAACGCCGAAGCAGACCGAGCGTTCTTCCGCGACGTCCTCGGCTTCAAATCCGTGGACGCGGGTCACGGCTGGCTTATCTTCGCCCTGCCGCCGGCCGAAGCCGCAATCCACCCGTCCGATGCGGGTAGCACCCACGAGCTCTATTTCATGTGCGACGATCTGANNGCGATGGGGTTCCATCACGAAAATGCGGCTCCCCGGTGGAGGAGAGCTGGGCCTGTATCAGCCGAAACACCCCACGGCCCTCGGCCTGAAATGAAGCACTCATAAGAAAAAAGGATCAGTCAAATGCAAGCGCTCCGCTTTCACGAATTCGGCAGCTTCGACAAGCTACGGGTTGAAGCGATTCCCGATCCTCAGCCGAAACCGGGCGAAGTCGTCGTCCGCATGCGCGCGGCCTCATTGAGCCCGAGTGACGCCAAGAACGTTCTCGGCCGCATGGAAGGCACAACATTGCCGCGCACGCCTGGCCGTGACTTTGCCGGAGTCGTCGTCAACGGGCCATCCCGGATGATCGGGACCGAAGTATGGGGCACTGGCGGTGATATTGGCTTCACTCGTGACGGCGCGCACGCCGAATTGCTGGTAGTTCCCGTTGG
>PLZZ01000229.1:3445-5776 GCA_003153585.1 Acidobacteriota bacterium
CCCGATCTCCCAGGAAACTCAAAAACAATTTGGAATCGACCACTTCCTTGTCGCAGACGCAAACGAGAATTATAAGAGCATGATCGCTAGCGCACTCCAATTCAGCGCTGGCAAAGGCGTGAATGTCGTGTTCGATTGCGTAGGCGGTCCATTGTTCGAACCTTGCCTCAAAACTCTCGGCCAACTAGGGCGCCAGCTAAACATCACATCCGTCGGCGACCGGCGAGTTTGTTTCGACCTGCTGGATTTCTATCACCGCCGTCTCACTCTCTTTGGCGTAGACAGCCGCGCCTATGACACCGAGGCTTGCGCCGCAATTCTCGAACGGCTGACGCCGGGATTTGAATCGGGCGCGCTCAAACCCATCCCCATAGCAAAACGCTTCAGCCTAAACGAGGCCGTGCAAGCGTTTACCCAGGTGAACGAAGGCACTCTTCGTGGAAAAGCTATTTTCACCTTTTCAGCCACCGGCGCATAAACGAGGCACCTTCGGGAGACGAGAGTTGCGAATGCGTGCTAGGAGAAAATCCATGAAGACGCTGATAGTGCTCGCTGCGGCAATTTTTACTTTGTTCCCGGGTTGCGTGCAAGCTGCTCCCGCTAAGCCGCCGTTGGAAGTGATTGTGCTCGGTTCTGGCGGTCCGCGCCCGTTCGGGAGAGGCGGATCCAGTTTCATCGTCGTCCTCGATGGTCAACCGCGCATCTTGGTGGACGCCGGACCGGGCGCGTTCTTGCGAATCGGCGAACTGGGCCTGGACTTGGACAAAGTAGATACGGTTTTGTTGACGCATCTGCATATCGATCACTCCGGCGACCTGGCGGCCTTCTTCAATGCCCGAGCGCTCTCCGCTGACGGACCAATCACCTACCACATTTTCGGACCCGACGGTGCAGGGCTCTTCCCCAAGACGTCGCGTTTCGTCGATTTGCTAGTCGGGGCTGGCGGCGCGTTCGCCTATCAAAAAACTTTCGGCGCGGACGAATCCTTTGCCGTTCGCGATCTGCCAATCAATTTGGATCCGGCCCTCAACAAAATCGTCGATCGCGACGGCTTAGTGGTGGAAGAAATTGCCACGCATCACGGCGATTGCCCCTCGGTCGCTTACCGCATTTCCTATAAGGGGGCGGTGCTGGTTTTCTCTGGAGACATGGATGCATCAGCTCTGCCGAATCTGGTGCGCTTGGCTAAGGATGCAGACTTGCTGATTTTTAACTGCGCCGTGCTCGATCCACCAGCCTCGCCTTCACAGTTGTACGATCTGCATACGCCGCCGAAAAAGATCGGCGAAGCCGCGCGAGAAAGCGGAGTAAAAAGTTTGTTGCTCAGCCACACCGCCCCAGACGTCGAAAGCCAGAAGGACGCCGTGCGACAATCGATTCGTGCATCCTTCGCCGGGCCCGTCGCCTTCGCGACCGATAAGTTGCGCGTGCCCGTTGGGAAGTGAGCGGTAGATTTAGCGTGACACAGGGGTTCAGGGGGTCGGAGCCTGCCTGCCGGACAGGCAGGCTTGAGCTCCGAGAAAAGCAGCGGCGTGTAGGCTTTCCTCTCGCGGTGCAGTTCCCGCGAGCCTTGGATTTACGATTTGAATCCCAACCAGAACATCGCCCGTCGCCTCTTCGCGTTGCGGCCCTGCAACTCGTCTGCGATAATGGCTCCTTTCCACTGAGGGTGTCTTTGACTAGTACTGACTGGACTGGCAACGAAGTCCGCAAAACATTTCTGAAATTTTTCGAAGAGCGCGGCCACCGCGTCGTGCGCAGCTCTTCGCTCGTCCCCACCAACGATCCCACGCTGCTTTTCACCAACGCCGGGATGAATCAGTTCAAGGACGTTTTCCTCGGCCTCGAACAGCGCGATTACAAAACCGCGACGTCCTGCCAGAAATGCGTTCGCGCCGGCGGAAAACACAACGACCTCGAAAACGTCGGCTTCACCAACCGCCATCACACTTTTTTCGAAATGCTCGGCAATTTTTCCTTCGGCGATTATTTCAAAGAGAAAGCGATCGCCTATGCCTGGGAGCTGATCACTTCTCCGAATTGGTACGGCGTTCCGCTCGAAAAACTGTACTTCACCGTCTTCGGCGGCGCGGAAGTCTCCGGACAAAAGCTTCCCCCGGATCATGATGCCGCCGGTCTCTGGGTCAAGATCGGCGCGCCAAAAGATCGCGTAATCGAAGTCCCGGGGCTAAAAGAGAATTTCTGGGCCATGGGCGACACCGGCCCATGCGGGCCGTGTAGCGAGATCTTCTACGATCACGGGCCGGAAGTGGCCGGCGGACCGCCGGGCTCGCCGGATGAGGACGGCGATCGCTACGTCGAGATCTGGAA
>PLZZ01000173.1 GCA_003153585.1 Acidobacteriota bacterium
GGGCCGCATGATGCGCGGTATTTGTTCGATGATTTCATTTCGCTGATGAAAGAAGGTGTGTGACACGTTGCGCATCGCGATAGGCATGCGAGCCAAATATACGCAACCTGTCATTCCGAGCACAGCGAGGAATCTGTTCTTGCGATGCAAAGGCACTATTGCACCTACATTATGGCTAGCCTCTCGCGGAGAGTGTACGTGGGGGTAACCAACAATCTGGTGCGCAGAACGCTTGAACATAAGCAGGCGAGAGTGGTGGGATTCACGGAAAAGTATCGGATCAATCGGCTTGTTTACTTTGAATCTTTTCAGTATGTGCGCGATGCGATCGCGAGGGAAAAAGAGATTAAGGGCTGGCGACGGTCGAGGAAGGTCGCGTTGATTGAAGCGGGGAACCCGACGTGGGCGGACCTCGCGGAGGGCTGGAAGTCTGGGAGATTTGAGAGAGAACAGATCCCTCGCCTGAAAGCGGGCTCGGGATGACAGGGTTGTGGAGGTGGGTTCGACCGAGGATGGGGCGAAACGGTCGAACGTTTACGGTAACGGCGAAGCGGCCCTGCGGTGTTCAAGGAAGATGGCTCTGATTGGAACTCGCAGCCCGGCGTGGGCGGATCTCGCGGAGATCTGGGCGGCTGGGAGATTTAAGAGAGAGCAGATCCCTCGCCTGAAACCGGGCTCGGGATGACAGGTTCGTGGTCCTATATCGACCGAGGATGGGCTGAAGCGAGCAATGCAGGAACGAGCGAACCGTAGGGACAATGCCGAAACGGACTGACATTAAGAAAATATTGATCATCGGCTCGGGGCCGATTGTGATCGGGCAGGGGTGCGAGTTTGACTACTCGGGGACGCAGGCTTGCAAGGCGCTGCGTGCGGAGGGGTATGAGGTGGTGCTGGTCAATTCGAATCCGGCGACGATTATGACGGACCCGGAGACTGCGGACCGGACTTACATTGAGCCGCTGGCGAAGGAATATCTGGAGGCGATTATTGCGGCGGAACGGCCGGACGCTCTGCTGCCGACGGTGGGTGGGCAGACGGGGCTGAATCTTGCGGTGGAGTTGGCGGAAGCGGGGATTCTCGAAAAATATAATGTGAAGCTGATTGGTGCGTCGCTGAAAGCCATCAAGATTGCGGAAGACCGGCTGCTGTTCAAGAATGTTTGCCGCGAAATTGGGCTGGAAGTGCCGGCGTCTGAAGTGGTGACTACGATTCCTGACGCTGTGCGGTTGGCGGACGAGCTTGGATATCCGGTGGTGATTCGGCCTTCGTTCACGCTGGGTGGCACGGGCGGATCGATTGCGTACAATCGGGAGGAATTCGCCGACTTGATCGCGCGGGCGTTGGACGCCAGCCCGGTGCATCAGGCATTGATCGAGGAGTCAGCGCTGGGTTGGAAAGAATACGAGCTGGAAGTGATGCGCGACGTGCGCGACAACTTCGTGGTGATTTGCTCGATAGAAAATTTCGATCCCATGGGGATTCATACCGGCGATTCGATTACCGTCGCTCCGGCGCAGACNNGCGGCGGCGGCGATCATCCGCGCGGTGGGAGTGGAGACAGGCGGGTCAAATATTCAGTTTGCTATTCAGCCGGAAACCGGCCGGATGGTGGTGATCGAGATGAATCCGCGCGTTTCGCGCAGTTCGGCGCTGGCGAGCAAGGCGACTGGTTTTCCCATCGCGAAGATTGCGGCCAAACTTGCGCTGGGGATGACGTTGGATGAAATTCCGAACGACATTACCAAGAAGACGCCTTCGTCGTTTGANNGTGGGCGAAGTGATGGCGATCGGGCGGACGTTTCAAGAGGCTTTGGGGAAGGGGATCCGGTCACTTGAGCCGCACACGCCGTGGCGCGCGCCGGCGGAAGTTTCTACTGCGCTTTTGCGCGAGAAGCTGACCGTGCCGGGGCCGGACCGGATTCACTGGCTGTTTGAGGCGCTCCAGCGCGGCATGACTGGCGAGGAAGTTTGCTCGCTGACGAAGATTGATCCGTGGTTCATCCGCCAGATGATGGAAATGGTGGAAGTGGACCGCCGCGTGGCGGCCGGAAGCTTGGAGAAAGCGTCGGCGGAATTGATGTTGGAAGCGAAACGCTCGGGGACGAGCGACATCGAACTGGCGAAGTTGTGGAACACGACGCCGGACAAGGTGCGAGCGCGACGGAACGAGTTGGGTGTTCGCCCGGTTTTCAAGCGCGTGGATACATGCGCGGCGGAATTCGAATCGTTTACGCCCTACCTTTATTCCACATATGAGGAAGAGGATGAGACCGGGGCGGTTGAGCGGCCCAAAGTTGTGATTCTGGGCAGCGGGCCCAATCGGATCGGACAAGGAATTGAGTTTGATTATTGCTGTTGCCACGCGGCATTCGCGTTGAAAGAAGACGGCTACGAGACGGTGATGGTGAATTGCAATCCGGAGACAGTTTCGACCGATTACGACACTTCTGACCGGCTGTATTTTGAGCCGCTTACGCTGGAGGATGTTCTTGCCGTCCTGGACCGCGAGAAGCCGGAGGGAGTGATCGTGCAATTCGGCGGGCAAACGCCGCTGAATCTCGCGCTGGAATTGAAACGCAACGGAGCAAAGATTATCGGCACGGATCCGGAATCGATTGATTTGGCGGAAGACCGGCGGCGATTCGGAGCGTTGCTGAATGAGCTGAAGATTCCGCAGCCGCGCGCGGGCACGGCGCTGACGCCTCAAGAGGCGGTGAAGGTTGCCACGGAGATTGGACTTCCGGTAGTGGTGCGTCCGAGCTACGTTCTGGGCGGGCGCGCGATGGTGATTGCGTACGATTTGAAGACGGTGGAAGAGTATGTGGCGCAAGCCGCGCTGATTGGAACGGCATCCGATCCGAAGCGGCCGATCCTGATCGACCAGTTTCTGGAGGATGCGACGGAAGTGGACGTGGACGCGCTCGCGGACGGCGAGGAAGTGGTGATCGCGGCGATCATGGAGCACATCGAGGAGGCGGGAATTCACTCGGGGGATTCTTCGTGCGTGCTGCCGTCGGTGACGCTGAAGCCTTCGATTCTGGAGCGGATTCGCGATTACACTTCGCGCCTGGCGCGCGCCTTGAATGTGGTGGGACTGATGAACGTGCAATACGCGATCCAGCGGGACACGGTGTACGTGCTGGAGGTGAACCCGCGCGCGTCGCGCACTGTTCCGTACGTGAGCAAGGCGACGGGCGTGCCGCTGGCGAAAGTGGCAGCGCGATTGATGACCGGGCGCAAACTGCGGGACTTGAAACTTCCGTGCATCGAAACGAAAGGGGTGAAGGAAATCGCGGTGGGAAATTTCTACGCGGTGAAGTCGCCCGTTTTTCCGTTCAACAAATTCCGGGGCGTTGACACGATTCTAGGACCGGAAATGCGGTCGACCGGCGAGGTGATGGGCATTGCCTCCACGTTTGGNNGTTCAGGACCTGATGGCGGCGGGATTGAAGGTGGTGGGCACGCGAGGTACCGCAGCGGCGTTAGCTAGCGCGGGGATCGAGATCGAATCGGTTTACAAAGTGAATGAAGGCAGGCCGAACATTGTGGATTTGATAAAAACCGGAAAGATCGATCTGGTCATCAACACTCCGCTGGGGCGGGAATCTTTCTGGGACGAGAAATCCATTCGGCGGGCTGCCATTCGTTACAACATTGCTTGTATTACGACTCTTTCGGCGGCGAGCGCCGCGGCGCGGGGGATTCGGGCGATGGCGGGGCATTCGGCTGATGTCGGCGCGCTGCAGGACCTACATCGACGCAAGAGCGCGGCGGCTGCGGAGCGCAAGTAGAGGATTTTCGGGATAGCGTCGAGACTCTAAACCCTGAAATCTTAGCTCGCTCTTGATATAAAATAACGTGGTGAAACTTCAGGGCATCTTTGCACCGCTTACCACTCCGTTCGAGGCTGACGGCAGCATCTCCCTTGCGCACCTGCGCGACAACATCAAGCGCTACAACCGGACAGGGCTGGCGGGATATGCAATCAATGGCTCGACGAGCGAGTCTGTTCTGCTGCGTTGGGATGAAGTTTACCGTGTGTGGGAGACCGCACGCGAAGCGGCGGCGCCGAATAAAATCCTGATCGCGGGGACCGGGGCCGAATCCACCGCTGAGACTATCGAGCACACGAATCGGGCCGCGGATTTCGGCTACGGAGTGGCGCTCGTGCGAACGCCAAGTTTTTACAAGCCGGCTATGACGGAAGAGGCGCTCGCCGAGCATTACCTTCGCGTTGCGGACGCTGCGCGCATTCCAATCTTGGTTTACTCCGTGCCGATTTTCACGCACGTGACTGTGGAAGCGCCGCTGATCGCACGCGTTTCCAAGCATGCGAATATCATGGGGATGAAAGACAGTTCGGGAAGCGTGCAGGGTATCGCCGATATTATTGGCGCAGCGCCAAAACATTTTCAGACGCTGGTTGGTTCGGCATCGACTCTTTACGAATCACTGGAGAAAGGCGCGGTAGGAGCTATTCTGGCGCTGGCTTGCGCGTTTCCGGAATTGTGTGTGGAGATTTACGATGCCTCGCGCGCGGGCGAGAGCGCGAAGGCGCATTCGCTGGCGCAGCAACTTATTGCACCGGCAAAAATGTTTGGCCCGCAGTACGGAATTGCGGGCCTGAAATATGCCCTGGACCGCTTAGGCTACTTCGGGGGCCCGCCACGAGCGCCGCTCCTCCTCATTAGCGAAGGTGCCGGCCGCGAAATTGACAGTTTACTGTCGAATCTCACGGCTCAATCCGCGCATCTCTTGTAATAGACACAGTTAACATCAAGGGGATCGATGTATTTCGCTAACTTTTCGGGCGCGTGCGCGTCCCACTCCCGTTGCTGCGAACATTGCGCGCGTGTATTATGAAATCCTCCATGGAGTCTCATTGTCTTCCGTTTAGCGAAATCCCGCATACCACAAAATTATTTTTAACTTTTGTGGAGGATTTTGCGCGAGTGGCTCGCTATTACGAGCAGCCGCCCACGATGGCGGGGGTCGTTGCAGCCGCTCGTAAAGTCGAGCTTCCGGCGCGCGTGCGCAGCGGCGTGGCGGACGTTCTGCGGGAGCAGAATCGCGTATTCGGCGCGGGGGACGATACGTTTCGGAACCTCGATCGCCTCGCTAGTGGGGCAGCCGCGATAGTCACCGGCCAACAAGTGGGGCTGTTTACGGGACCATCCTATAGCCTTTACAAGGCGATATCCGCGGCACGCTATGCGGAAGAAGCTTCGAAGAATGGCGTCGATGCCGTGCCGGTTTTCTGGCTGGCGACCGAAGATCACGACCTGGCGGAAATTAATCACGTAGCGTGGAACACGGAAACCGGCTCCTCGCAATTTGAGTTGCCAGAAACGCAGGCGGAATCAGGACGGCGTGTCGGCGAAGTAAAATTGGGGCGGGGAATTACGGCGCTTGTAGAGAGGGCGGCTGAGAGCTTGCGGGGCGGTTTTGCCGAGGAAATTGGACGGGCTTTGCGGGAGACATACACGCCAGAGGAAACTTACGGTTCAGCGTTCGGGAAATTGATGGCACGGCTGGTGGCGGGACGTGGAATTATTTTTTTCGACCCTCTGGACGAGCGGCTGCACCGTTTTTCAGCAAACATCTATCGTCGCGCGCTGGACGATGCGGACTCGTTGCGCGAGGCGCTGCTGGCGCGCTCGAAGGAGCTCGATCACGCGGGATTTCACGCGCAGGTGAAGGTGAGTTCCGGATCTACGCTGCTTTTTTACAACGTGGANNTTGGAAGAGATGCGCGCCGCGATTGAGAAGACTCCCGAAGCTTTTACGCCCAACGTGCTACTGCGTCCAATCGTTCAGGACACGCTGCTTCCGACTGCCGCGTACATCGCCGGCCCGGCCGAGATCGCTTATATGGCGCAGGCGCAGGTAGTTTACGAAAAGCTTCTCGGCCGCATGCCCGCGATTTTGCCGCGCGCGAGCTTTACGATTGTTGAGCCGCTGCTGGCGCGGAAGCTAGGGAAATTCGGCCTTAAAATCGGCGACGTTTTTCGGGGCCGCCAGCTGTTGCGGTCCCGCATGGAGGAGAAATACTTACCGCGGGCCCTCACGCGCCGTTTTGACGCGGGCGAAAAAGCCCTGCGGCGGCTGCTGAAGTCTTACCGTAGTCCGCTAGAGAAACTTGACACGACCTTGATTGACGCGCTCGATTCAGCGGAAAGCAAGATGCTCTACCAATTCCTGAAATTAAAGGGCAAAGCTGGGCGCGCTGAAAGCGTGCGGAGAGGTGTACTGGGTCGGTACGAAGGACTAATGCTGGACGCGCTGTATCTGCATAAGGGTCTGCAGGAGCGCTCACTTTCACCGTTGCCGTGGATTGCAACCTATGGCCCGGCTTTTTTGGATGAGCTATCGGGCGTGGCTTCGGTGGACGCGCAGCAGCATCGCATAGTGTTTTTCTGATTCCTCAGCGCGAAGGATGGCGGCACGCATTTGTGCGTCTGACGGCGCTCCACACCTCCTAAATCCCGTGCTAGAATGCGCGCTCAACCTCAAACTCGCGATATTTTCGGAGGGCACAAGCAATGAAGATCACCCCGGGCAAGCAGAAGGGCATGAAAGCGGTATCGGATTCGCGCGGAGTAATCGCGGCAGCGGCGATGGACCAGCGCGGGTCGCTGAAAAGCGCTATTGCCAAGGACAAGGGAATCGATAAAAAAGAAGTGACCGCGCAGATGATGGAAGAGTTCAAGACTGCCGTGGTGCGCGTCCTGACGCCACATGCGAGCGCGATCCTGCTTGATCCCGAATACGGGCTGCCTGCCGCGAAAGTTCGCTCCGCGAATGCCGGGTTACTTTTGGCGTACGAAAATAGTGGTTACGACAACACGCGTCCTGGGCGGCTGCCTGACCTTCTCGACATTTGGTCCGTGCGGCGGCTGGTGGCGGCGGGAGCGGACTGCATCAAGATTCTGCTCTACTACACTCCTTTTGATCCGCGCGAAGTGAACGACATCAAGCATGCGTGGGTAGAGCGCATCGGAGCGGAATGCGTTGCCTCGGATGTTCCGTTCTTTCTTGAATTTGTCGGCTACGAAGAGGGCGGCGACGAAAAGGGCGCGGCGTATGCCAAGAAGAAGCCGGAGATCGTCACGCGCAGCATGGAGGAATTTTCGAAGCCGCAATATGGCGTGGATGTGCTGAAGGTCGAGGTCCCGGTGAACATGGCTTTCGTTGCCGGCTCCAAGGCTTGCAAAGGCGAATCCGCCTACACGCGCGACCAAGCGAAGGACTATTTCCGCAAGGCTGCCGCGGTCGCGAAGAAGCCGTTCATCTATCTTTCTGCCGGAGTGAACAACGACGTTTTCGCAGAGACACTCGAGCTTGCCGCGGAATCGGGCGTAAATTTCTCCGGCGTCCTGTGCGGGCGCGCCACCTGGAAGGAAGGCATACCGATTTATGCCAAGCAAGGAGCGAAGGCTCTGGAAGACTGGCTGCAGGATCAGGGCGTGAAGAACATCAACAATGTGAACTCGAAGTTGTCGGCGGCAAAACCATGGTTCAGCTTTTACGGCGCCAGTTCAGCGGCAGCTTTGTCGTAAGGCTGGGTTATTCGCCAAAGAGTGAGCGTACCTTTTTTAGCCTCGCGACTTCGCGATTTTGAGGTGTTCGGAGAGTGTTTGCGGAACGCGCGGGTTTCCGTTAGAATCGTTGTTTAAACGGATGCGCGCGGAGCTGCTGTATCGCTGCCCGTAATTCCCGGCCTTCTTGGCTCCCGGACACCCAGAGGTAATGGCGGAAGACAACCACAGTAGCCAACTCGTATTTGACGCAGCTGATGAGTATCGTCCGGAAGCGCCTCCGCCACCTGAAATTCCCGCTTGGAAAGACGGCAGCACCCGCATCGGAATCCACACATCGATCGCCGGAGATCTTTCCGCCGCGCTCGAAATAGCCCACGAACTCGGCGCAAACGCGCTGCAAATATTTTCCTCCAGCCCGCGGATGTGGGTGCGCGGCCCCTCCCGAATTTCGGAGGCGGATGCGACGCGTTTTCGCGAACGGCGCAAAGTGCTCGGGCTTGGTCCTCTGGTCATCCACGATAATTATCTGATCAATCTGGCGTCACCGAATCCGGTGTTGCGCACGCGTTCGGTGCAGGCGTTTCATCAGGAAATCGTGCGGGCGCTTGCGCTGGGCGCGGATTTTCTGGTGGCGCACCCAGGGTGCAGCAAGGAAAGCAGAGCAGACGCGGCAGTCTCCGCGATCGCGCAGGGTCTGAAGCAAGCGGCGCGCGGTCTGAAGCTCGAGGGGCTGCAAATCCTGCTTGAAAATACCGCCGGTCAGGGCACGTCGCTGGGATCGCGGTTTGAAGAACTGCGGGCGGTTCTCGATGCGTCGCCGGACCTGCCGCTGGGAGTGTGCATTGATACGGCCCACACATTCGCCGCAGGATGGGATATTCGCACGACGGAAGGTTTGGAAAAGACGTTGCAAGCGATTGACCGGACGGTAGGC
>PLZZ01000087.1 GCA_003153585.1 Acidobacteriota bacterium
ATTTTACAAAATAATCTGTCATGATTTTTTTCGGAGAAGCAACTGGAAAATCGGCTGTGGAAAAGCTGTGAACATTTTGTGAAGTCTGTGCAAATATCTCGCTCAATTTTCTCTTGCTACCTGCGTCGCGATTAGGCAAAATCCCGGCTCGCTTCTCCAGTGCAAATCTTTCGTGCACACATGAGATGCCGTGACGCGGGGCGCGTCTCGTGACATCGGACCTGAAGGCCAAGACAAAAAGCATCCCGCCGGCATAGGTGGGGAGATTTCCACAATTTTTCCACACCAGTGGAAATTGTGGCAAAGGGTACATTCGCTCGATGAACCTCTGGGATAAGATCCTTCAGCACTCGGAACGCCGCGTCAATCCTCACAGCTTCGCTACCTGGTTCCGTCCCACACGTCTCGAGCGCGCGGAAGAGGATCGGCTGGTCATTCGCGTTCCCACCCGGCTGTTTTGCAAGCGATTGACGGAAACTTACGGGCAACTGCTGCAAGCGGTCCTGACCGAATTAGGCCGTCCGCAGCTGCAACTCGAGTATCTTTGCGCCGAATCGGAACCTGCCGCGGCCAACGCGCCGCCCTCTCCTCAGGCGAAGCTGGATTTTGATTCAGCAGCGAACCAGTTGAACCCACGCTACACGTTTGAATCATTCATCGTGGGCGCTTCGAACCAATTCGCGCACGCCGCAGCCATGGCTGTGGCGGAACAGCCGTCGAAGTCCTACAATCCGCTCTTCCTCTACGGCGGAGTGGGCCTGGGCAAGACCCATTTGATGCAGGCTATCGGTCATACACTCAAACGTCGCAATCCCTCTCTGCGACTTACTTACATCAGCGCCGAAAAATTTACGAACGAAGTAATCGCGTCAATCCGCCTGGAGCGGATGGCGGCGTTCCGCGACCGCTTCCGCAATATGGACGTTCTGATGGTGGACGACATTCAGTTCATCGCCACCCGCGAACGCACGCAGGAAGAATTTTTTCACACCTTCAACGCGCTCTACGACCAGCAAAAGCAGATTGTGATTTCTTCCGATTGCCCGCCCAAGGAAATTTCTTCCATCGAGGAACGCTTGCGTTCGCGATTCGAGTGGGGCTTGATCGCGGACATTCAGCCGCCCGACCTGGAGACCAAGATTGCAATCTTGCAGAAAAAAGCGGAAAGCGAGCGCGTACAAGTGCCCGATGACGTCGCCGAATACATCGCTCGCGCCATTAAGTCGAATGTTCGCGAGTTGGAAGGCGCTCTGATCCGCCTGATGGCCTACGCTTCGCTCACTGGAGCCGTGATCAACCTGCCGACCGCGCATCAGGTTCTGAAAAATATCATCGAGAGCCAGGACAAGAAGGTCACCATCGAGCAGATTCAGAAGCGCGTGGGCGAACATTTCGGCTTGCGCGCGCAGGATTTGAAAGTGCGCAGCAACTCGAAGCAAATCGCGTTTCCGCGCCAGGTAGCGATGTTCCTGGTGAAGCAACTCACCTCCGCGTCGCTCCCGGAAATCGGCCGCCAATTCGGTGGAAAGCATCACACCACGGTTCTGCACTCCATCAACAAGATTCAGATGCTTCGGCAGTCCGATAAAGATTTGAACAAGACGATCAACAGGCTACTCGACGCTTTCGGTTAGGCTTAGCCTGAAATGCCCCGCAGTCGCGTCGCGGTGGCTGTGTACGCGCTGTGGAAATGAGCTGGCGCCAAGTTCTAGCCGTCTTTTTCATCCGACTCGCGCGGCTTTCCACAAGACACACCGAGCGCCAAGCCGCGTAGGCGATGCGAGTTAAAGCGTTTTCCGCAGAATCCACACATGCGGCGACGGCGACGGTTTTCTTATATACTTAATTTATAGAATAAGGCAGTACAGTAGTAGCCGCAACGGTGTAAAAGAAAGCGACAACACGAGGACTGCCCGAGATGGAATTCAGCGTAAAAAGATCCGACCTACTCGACGAACTCAACCTGACGCAGGGAGTTGTCGAGCGCAAGTCAACAATTCCCATTTTGTCGAATCTACTGGTCGAAGCAAAAGGTAGTCGCCTGACGATTACTGCAACCGACCTGGAGCTCAGCATCCGCACGTCCTGCGAAGCCAAAATCAAAAAAGAAGGCGCTGGAACGATCCCGGCCAAAAAACTATTCGAACTGATGCGCTTGCTGCCCGAAGGCGAGATAAAATTCAAGCTCCTCGATAACCACTGGGTACAAGTCACTGCCGACCGAAAAACCTACAAGCTGGTTGGCATGTCGAAAGATAATTTCCCCGCCCTCCCGGCTTTCCCGCACGCGCTGGTAAAAATCCCCGCAAAACTGCTCGCCGATGTCATCGCCAAGACCACCTTCGCAATTTCACTCGAAGAGTCCCGTTACACACTGAACGGCGCCTTGCTCGTTTTAAAACCGAACTCAATCACCATGGTTGCTACCGACGGACACCGCCTGGCTATGGTCGAGAAAGATCACAAATTCGAAGGGTTCTCCACGGAGACCCGCGTTCTCGTTCCAAAGAAAGCGATGACCGAAGTGCAGCGCCTCGCTGCTGAATCCGGCGACGAGAGCGTCGAATTCGCGCAGGACGAAAGCCACCTGTTCTTCCAGTTCGGCGGACGCCTACTCACCTCGCGCAAACTAACCGGCCAATTCCCGAATTACGAAGCGGTTCTCCCGCGCGATGCCAACAAAACTGTAGCTCTCGAACGCGTGGAATTGCAGGAAGCGTTGCGCCGCGTCTCGCAGTTAGCTGACCAGCGCTCGCACGCCGTAAAATTTATGCTCTCGAAAGAAGGCCTGGAGCTTTCCGCTTCTAGCCCGGAATACGGCGAGGCCAAGGAAGTGATCGAGAAAGAATTCAAAGGCGAAACCATCTCGATCGGTTTCAACGCGCAATATCTTCTCGATTTCCTCGCCGCCGCCGCCGACGGGCCCATCAGTTTCGAATTGAAAGACGAGCAGTCCGCCGGTCAGCTCCGCCCCCTCGCTGACGAATCCACTCGTTACCGTTACGTCGTAATGCCCATGCGCATCTGATTTTCGGCCCTTCGGAAATCGTTTTCAAACCCCTTTCTCTGTAGTATTTTCACGGGCGGTCCAAGGCGTTTAAATGCGGTTCCAGGGTGAGGGTAAGTCATTGATTATAATAGGCCTAGGTTCACCTTCTGCCGTCACAATCACCTTGTGAAAATGCCCGTTTTCCGGTAAAATTTTGTTGTTCTGGATTCCTCCTGAACGGCACTGTCCGACCCGAACTCGCTCCAGTTTTCTTGCTCGCGCCAGGGCAAAAAGAGCCAGTCGGACTTGGACGATTCCTCTTCGCTGAGGAAAATAAAAGCTTCGCCGCGTCTCCCCGGAAATTTCGGAACGGGACGGGATGAAGCCGCAACCCTTCGAGTCTCGCAAGCGCGAACGCGCCTTGGACAAATGTCCAAGCCGGAATTTCCGGATGCAGAGGCCAATGGGCAAGGTAAGTGTCGAGCCGTCCGCGCGACCGCCTTCCCGTGTACCACCAAGCGTTTAAAATTTTGCAATCATACGATCTAGCGGTCTGAGGAGACGCACGACTCATGGCTGAAAAAGAATCTGCGGGCGGCAAGGGCGCCGGGCACAAGTACGACGCCACATCCATCAAAGTTTTGGGCGGCATCGAAGCCGTTCGCAAACGTCCCGCGATGTACATCGGATCCACCGGCGAGCTCGGGTTACATCATCTCGTCTGGGAAGTTGTGGACAATTCCGTGGACGAAGCCATGGCCGGCTTCTGCGACGAAATCAACGTCTCGGTGCACGACGACAACAGCGTCACCGTAATCGACAATGGCCGCGGCATCCCCGTGGACATGCACGCCACCGAAAAGAAACCCGCCGCGGAAGTAGTCATGACCGTGCTTCACGCGGGCGGAAAATTTGATAGCGACACTTACAAAGTTTCGGGCGGATTGCACGGCGTGGGCGTCTCGGTTGTCAACGCGCTCTCGGATTGGCTCGATCTGGAAATCTGGCGCGACGGCGAAGTCTGGGAGCAGTCCTACGAAAAAGGCGTGCCCACATCCAAGCTGAAAGCCTCCGGTAAAACTAGGAAAACTGGAACGAAAATCACCTTTCACGCGGACCCCGAAATTTTCGCTGCAACCGTTTACAGTTTCGACACGCTTTCGCAGCGTCTCCGCGAGTTGGCCTTCCTGAATAAAGGCCTGAAAATAACGCTGGAAGACGAACGCACCAACAAAAAAGCTGAATTCCGTTTCACCGGCGGCATCGCTGAATTCGTGAAGCACTTGAATCGCGGCAAACAGACGCTCCACGATTCTCCCATTTACATGGAAGGCAAGCGCGAGCAAGTCGACATCGAAATCGCACTGCAGTACAACGATAGCTACGCCGAAAATATTTTTTCCTTCGCCAACACCATCAACACCGTTGACGGCGGCTCGCATCTTTCCGGCTTTCGCTCTGCGCTCACGCGCACCATCAACTACTACGCCAATTCCGCCGGCATGCTCAAGGAACAGAAGGACGAAGTCTCCATCAACGGCGATGACGTTCGTGAAGGCCTCGTGGCTGTCGTCTCCGTGAAGCTTCCGCAGCCGCAGTTCGAAGGGCAGACCAAAGGCAAACTCAATAGCGACATCAAGGGCCTCGTCGAATCGCTCGTCAACGAAAGACTTGGCGAATATTTCGACAAGCATTCTTCCATCGCGCGAAAAATCATCGGCAAGTGTATTGACGCAGCCCGTGCCCGCGAAGCGGCGCGCAAAGCCCGCGAGCTCACGCGCCGCAAATCCGCTCTCGATTCCAGCGGCCTTCCCGGCAAACTTTCCGATTGCCAGGAACGCGATCCCGCGCGCTGCGAACTTTTCCTGGTCGAAGGTGAATCCGCCGGCGGCTCCGCCAAGGGCGGCCGCGATCGCCGCTATCAGGCCATCCTTCCGCTCAAAGGCAAAATTCTGAACGTCGAAAAAGCGCGTTACGACAAAATGCTGGGCCACGAAGAAATTCGCTGCATCATCAC
>PLZZ01000068.1:0-126 GCA_003153585.1 Acidobacteriota bacterium
TTCGCAAGACAACGAATGGCGCGGTGCGAGTGCCGTCCTGAAATTCCACAATCGCTAATAGCGTTGCCTTCTTGCACAGGCTTTCGATGTCAGCGCCGGTTAGCCCTTCCATCCGCTCGGCGAATT
>PLZZ01000068.1:246-32652 GCA_003153585.1 Acidobacteriota bacterium
GGCGCAGCCCGTCTCGCCTTTTTGAAAACTTCCCGCAGCGCCCTCTCAGATTCGCCCAACCACTTGGAGTAGAGTTGCGGGCCATCGATGGCGATGAGCGGCACTTGTTTTTCACCCGAGAGCGCCCGCGCCATGGCCGTCTTCCCGGTACCCGATGGTCCGGCCAACAAAATGCCTCGCGGCGGCGCCAGTCCAACCTGCTCGTAGATCTCGTCGTGCACGTGAGAATGCTCGATCACGGCATCGAGCAAACGTTTCACTTCGTTAAGACCTCCCAGGGACGCAAAGGTCGATGTGCTTTTCTCAATAAAAAATTCGCGAGTGGCGCTGGGCTCTACTTCCTTCAAGCCGGCGAGAAAGTCGTCGCGCGTAACCTGCAGCGTCCCCAGTTCAGCGGATGCCGCGCCGTCGGTCTCCAGCGGGTAGGCTGAGAGGAAACCACGTAATGCGATCATGCCGACTTCTTGTCCCAGCGCTTCGAGGTCGGCGCCGACGAAACCGTGAGAATGTTCGGCGATCTCTTTCAGGTCCACGTCCGGCGCGAGCGGCATGGCGCGCGTGTGGATCTTTAGGATCTGAAGGCGTGCTTGAGTATTCGGCACGCCAATTTCGATTTCGCGATCGAAACGTCCGGGACGCCGCAGTGCTGGGTCAAGCACTTCGGGGATGTTGGTCGCACCGATGACGATCACTTGGCCGCGTGCGACAAAGCCATCCATTAAGCTCAGGAGCTGAGCCACGACGCGCTTTTCGACCTCGCCGACTACCTCCGTGCGTTTGGGAGCCACGGCGTCGATCTCGTCGATGAACAGGATCGCTGGCGCGTGGCGCGCCGCTTCCTCGAAAACTTCGCGGAGTTTGGCCTCGCTCTCGCCGTAGAACTTCCGCATGATCTCCGGACCGTTTAGGTGAATAAAGTGCACGCGGCTTTCAGCGGCTACGGCGCGCGCAAGCAGGGTCTTGCCCGTTCCCGGCGGACCGTACAGCAACACTCCCTTCGGCGCGAGAATTCCCAAGCGCTCGAAGATGCGCGAGTATTTCAGCGGCAGCTCGACGATTTCGCGCACCCGCGCCACTTCACGTTCCAGGCCGCCGATATCTTCGTAGGACACTGACGGAGCGCGGGCGCCGGTCTGCTCGCCTTCTACCACTCGGAGGTCGGTGCGTTTCCCAATCACGACTGGTCCCGAGGGGATTGTGCGCACCACCTGAAAGTTCACCGCCTTGGCAAACGTGGGCACCCGCACCACACCGCCCGCGATCACCGGGACGCCTACCAGATCCTGCAGCATCCGATCGGGCGCGATGGTTGCCGGCGCGGCTCCCACCCACAACGGCGACAAGCGCACGGCCACCGCTTGCTCGTGCTCGACCGGCGTTACCGTTACCTGCTCCTGCAAGCCCGCGCTGCAATTGCTGCGGCACGTGCCGTCTATCTGAATCATGCCTTCGAATCCTTCGTCCGAAAGCTCGGCGCGCCCGACTCCAGTCATGCCGCCGGTGATCTTCAGCACGTCGCCCGCCCGCGCACCCATGCGCAGCAGGTCGGCAGGTGCCAGTCGCGCAATCGCGTGGCCGACGTCTTCGACCCGCGCCTCCGCAACCCGGAGGGTAAGCGTTCCCGTCGTCGATGAATGGGCAGTTTCCGTCATGACGTCACATTCGACCTGCTCGAATGAAACTTTCCGTTGATCAAAACTTTGTATTCAGTACGATCTCTTCCACGTCTTCAATGTGCCGCCGCATCGCGGACTTTGCCGCTTCCGCGTCGTGCCGCTTGACGGCAGCCAGGATCCGCCGGTGCCCGGCGAGCGACTTTTGCGCGCGTCCTTCCACCTGCAAAGAGTGTTCACGCGTGTCGCGCAGCAGGTCCATCAGAGTATCGATCACCTTCAGAACGACACTGTTACCGGAAGCCAGGGCAATGCTGTAGTGGAATTCCGCGTCCTCGCCGATGGCCGCGTCTCCCCGGCTCTGCTTTTTCTCTTGCCGCAGCAGAATATCTTCCATCTCGGAAATTTCTTCGGCGGAAGCGTTGGCGGCGGCTCGCGCGGCCAGCGGCGGTTCGAGCATCTTGCGAAAATCCAGAAGCTCGGTCACCAATCCTTGCCGGCGCTTCAGCGCATCGGCAAAAGGATTGACCGATGACTCGGTCGGTCGTTCGCGAACAATTGTCCCGGTGCCTTGACGCGGTTCAACCAAGCCCACCAGTTCCAGGCCTCGAATCGCGTCTCGAATGGAACTGCGGCTTACCTGAAGAATCTCCGCCAGCTCGCGTTCCGAGGGCAGTTTATCTCCGGGTTTCAGTTTCTTAAGAATCAGGCGTTCGATCTGCTTGGCGACTTCTTCGTAGACCTTGTTTCTTCGGATAACCTCGAAGTCGGGTTTGGCGGATTTGATGGGCGCAGGCATGGGCAAGTGGTCTGGTAAGCGGACCAGCCCACAAGCGGAGTATACCCCCGCTGTCAAGAGCCTAGCAAATATTTTTGTCGGGCGAATCCAAAAAGAAATGGCGCTGCGTTTCGCAGGCGCTTCTCACTTCGGAGGTTGGGCCATCGCACTTTGCGCCAATAACTTCGTGCAGTTGTACACTGTTCGCGTGTAGGGCATAGGAAGACCCACTCGCTCGCCCAACTCCACCACGGCGCCCACCAGCGCCTCCAGTTCCATCGGCCGGCCCGCTTCGAGGTCCTGCAGCATGGAGGTTTTGTGCTCCCCGACTTTTTCTGCACCCGCCATTCGCTGATCGATGGAGACCGGCAGCTCCATCCCCAACTTGCTGGAGACCGCTTCCACTTCCTGCATGATGGTGCGTATCAGCGAGGAAACGCCCGGATCGCGCACCATCTGAACCAGCGTGGCTCGCGTGAGTGCGCTGACCGGATTCAACGAAGCGTTTCCCAAAACCTTTACCCAAATCTCGTGGCGGATGCGCGTGGTGACCGGGCAGCGCAAGCCGGAGGCGATGAGCGCCTCTGCAATTCGGCGGCAGCGTTCGGAGCGCGAGCCGCCCGGCTCGCCGAGAGAAATGCGATTACCCTCGATATGTTGAACCACCCCGGGTGAGGAAATCTCGGTAGAAAAGTAAACGATGGATCCTACGACCATACGCGCTTCGATGGCCGAGGAAATTATGCCACCGGGGTCAATCCGCTCCAGGCGCAAACCTTCCAAATCGCCGCCGAACCCCTGGAAATACCACCAGGGGATTCCGTTTTGTGTGCTGACGACGGTAGTATCCGGACCCAGCACCGGCCTCAACTGCGGCGCAAGTTGCGGCAGGCCGTGTGCCTTCACTCCAAGAAAGACAACGTCCACCGGCCCAACTTCCTCGAGGGAACCGGCGATTTTCGGCCGCGCGATAAAATCTCCCTCGCTGCTTCTCACTTGCACGCCACGCTCTTGCATGGCACGAAGATGTGGACCGCGCGCGAAGAGCGTGACATCGAACCCGGCATGCGCCATGCGCGCACCGATGTAGGCTCCGATCGCTCCCGCTCCCGCGATCAGGAATCGCATAGTTAGACATCCGCCAATGCGGCGGCGACAGCGCGGCGGCGAATTTTTCCGGTCGCAGTCGTGGGAATGCTCTTTACGAGATAAATCTTCTTAGGGCATTTGTATTCTGCCAACAACTCACGGCAGTACTCTATGAGCGCCGATTCGGTGGCGTTGTGCGCTTCATTCAAGACCACGGCCGCAGCTACTTCTTCACCAAGTGTGGGGTGCACGCAGCCGAATGTGACAGCCGCGGCAACGGCAGGATGCCGCAGTAAAATCTCATCGACTTCGTGAGGCGCGATGTTCTCGCCGCCGCGGATGATGATGTCTTTGATCCTGCCCGTCAGATGCAAATAGCAGTCTGCGTCGAGCATTCCTTCGTCGCCGGTACGAAACCATCCATGCACAAAAGCGCGGGCGTTGGCTTCGGGATTGTTTTCATATCCGCGAAACACGTTGGCTCCCTGAATGGCGACTTCGCCTCGCTGGTTCGTGCCGAGATCGTTGCCTTCTTTGTCCATGATGCGAACGCGAAGCCCGGTGCCCACACCGACAGAGCCCGGCTTCCGGTGCCGCGGCGGCAAAGGATTCGAAGTCATCTGGTGCGCCGCTTCCGTCATTCCGTATGCCTCGACGAAGGGCACGTCGAACAGCCCCTCGATCTTGTGAATGAGCGCCGACGACAACGGAGCGCTGCACGAACGAATGAAGCGCAGAGTGGCTGCTTCCGGTGGTTTCTGATGAGCACGGGCCAACAGAAGCTGATGCATGGTCGGCACTCCCGAATACCAGGTCACGCGATGTTCCCGAACCGTCCGCCAGAAAGAGAGCGCGTTGAATTTCGTGGGAACAACCACCGTGCCTCCGGAAAGCAAAGTGGCCATGAGCGAGCCAATCAAACCATGCACGTGGAACAGCGGCATAATGCACAGCGAAACATCTTCCTCCGAAAGCGCGTACGTGTTCGCGATATTCGCCGACGAGACCGCGAGATTGAAATGCCGCAAGGGAACACGCTTGGGACGCCCCGTGCTCCCGCTGGTGTGCAGGACCAGGGCGATATCGTCAGCCGTAGGCGCGGTTGCGGAAACGGCGGTGGTGGAAGCGCCCACGAGCTGAACGTTGCCCTGTTCGGTCATTTCCACCGAGAACACCGGGATCTTGCGGTCGGCGGCCGCGCTGCGTGCGAATTCTGCGCCTACCGGCGGACAAAGCAAAATGCGCGCGTTGGTGTCTCCGAGGAAAAAGAGAAACTCCTCATACGGGTACGCCAAGTTCAAAGGAGCTGCCGTTCCAGCGATGGAAGCGGCGAGAAAGCTGACAATCGCAGGCAGGCCGTTCGGCAATGCGATCGCTACAGAATCGCCACGGCGAATCCCCACGGAGGCCAAGGCGTTCGCCATGGCCAAAACCTGCTTCCGGAGCGAATCGTAGGTGACTTGGATTCCGAGCTCTGGAACGATAACGGCCGTGTTACTGTCAGCGAAATGCAAAACGTCGAGAAGAGTGTCTACCGACTTCATTGTCATTCGTTGCCGCCCCTGGCGCGGTCGCTGGATCATCGGCCGATATTATGACGTAGCGCAGTCTTAACAGTGGGCGCCCATGCGGCAGGCGTCGTCAAACTCATTCTATTAATCGCGTGATAAGTTTTTCTTTTCACTCACAGTTCTGCGGTTTGCGCCTTGAATCGGTCCCGCCAGAATATTTCAAACTAGATCGGCGAGTGGTGTCCCTTCACGATCAGTTCCTCCGCGATCCGGCGTGCCTCGGGCAATGTCGCTGCCGCTTGGCTGTCGATCTCGGCCGGCAAATCGAGTTGCATTTTCGCCAGCTCCTCGTCAAACAAACGGGTCACCAAAGCGGAGGTGTGTTCGAGCGGCTTGCCGTCGCCGCCGGGCACCTGCACTCTGTGCCGAACGCGCTGTGCGATCATCAAGCGATAGATGCGATCGGTAGCCAGGTCTTCCATGTAGCCATCGAGCAGGCTGGCTCCTTTTCCGTTGAGCACTCCGTTGCGATAGCGAATCACCGTGCGCACGGCCGCTCGCGTTCCGGCAAGCGTTATAGCTCCCACGCCCTTCGGGATTGGCCGCAGGTCCGGATGGGAGTTCGGCAACTTGGGCCGTTTTGCAATCTGATTGGGATATGGGAACTGCGCGACCGCGATCTCGTTCTGGTCCGGGTGGCCGGTCCACGCCCCATCCATCAGACAGTCGGCTTCGTTCTTCTTGTCTTGCTTCAGGACCTTCAGAGCGCGCTCGTTCAATTCCGCGTCCGTGCGGCTGGGATAAAGTGCGGTCATTCCGCCGATGGCGTGCGCTCCGTGCTTGTGGCAGATTTCCGGCATCAGCGTGCGGAAGTTCTGGAAGAATGCCACGTCGTGCGGAATGGTATTGCGGTCCGGCAGAATCCAGTTGGGATCCTCGATCATGAAATCGATCAGCGACGCCATGTAATCCCAGCGGCCGAGGTTCAATCCCAGGCAGTGATCGCGCAGATTGAAAAGAAATTCCTCCATCTGATAAGCCAGCGGGTGCGCCTCCACGAGTGCCATGCACTTTATGTAATCCTTAGGCAGCCCTTTGGATTTGGCAAAAGCCTGGAAGAGATCGCGCCACCACAAAGCCTCTTCGGCAGACTCGCTCTTGGGGATATACACGCAGAAGTTGTGGGGCAACCTTGCCGGATCGATCTGGTACCAGATTAGCGCCAGATCGAACAGGGAAGCGGACATAATCTCGTTCTTAAAAATCCCACCCTGGCTTACGTGCAGCCCGCGCGGGCGCACCCAGGTCACGGTTTTCGAGCGTTGCACTGTGACTTTCTTGTCTCGCTTCTTGTCCTCGTAGCTGAGTTCATACTTGTAAGCGGCAACCGTGTTTCCGACCGCCAACAGGATGTTCTCCCAGACGTTGGCAGTGGAATCTTCCAGATCGATCATGACGGCCGGAGATCCGGAGTTCAACAGTTTTACCGTCAACGCTCCGTCATCTGCCGGCCCGGTCATTTGATTGCGCTGGTCCGCACACCAGTCGGGTACTTCGATCCGCCAATCGGAGGTGGTTGCCTCCGAGGGCGGCAAATAGTTCGGCGGATTTCCGCGATGAGACGCTTGCAGCACTTCGGCACGTTTGGAGATGAGTTTCTGTTGCCAGGGCGTGAATTGCTTGTGCAGCGGCAACAGGAAATCAAAGAAGCCCTCGGGGAGGTCCTTCTGGGGATTCAAGTCAGTTGGCGCGTAATTCATGTATTGCATCGAGTGTTTTCAGTATGCCAGGCCGGCCGATCTTTAAGTTTCCATCCGGCGTCGCGCCATCATCGCAGGGCGCGAATGCGGAGTCAAATACCTTGAACGCCGGCACCGCTGGAGCATTCCGGATCTATCGCGACGTAACAAAAAAGAAGTACGCGCTCATTGCCAGGCCGATGCCGATCACGAACGCCCGCACCTTTCGGGGGTCGGCCTTCTGCGCATAACGCGCGCCGAACCACCCTCCTAACAGAGCGCCCGCGACCATCACTCCGCACTGTGGCCACAAAACGGCTCCGGCCAGGATGAAGGTCACCACCGCAGCAGCATTAATCGCAGCGGCAAGCAGCGTCCTTATCGCGCCCATGGCGTGAATGTCCCGCATTCCCAACGCCGCCAGCATTCCCAGCGTGATAAACCCGATCCCCGCCCCGAAGTATCCGCCATAGACCGCCACCAGCAGTTCCACGAAGGAACTCACTATGATCGCCCGCCACGTTATCTTCCGCAGATCATTAATCACGGCGCTGGTGCCGGCGATTGCGCGGATCGTATTGCCAAATGCGAAAAGCAACGTACCGCTCAGCAATAGCCAGGGGACGAAGTGCAGAAAAGTGTGTTGCGGAGTTTTCAACAAAAGCACCGCGCCGGCCCAACCTCCCGCAACACTGGTCGCGAGCAGAGGGATCATGAGGCGCGCCGGCGCATCCAGCCGTTTTATGTATGCGAGAGTGCTGGCGGCTAACCCCGGCCATAGTGCGACTGTGTTGGTGGCATTCGCCTGCACCGGCGGCACGCCCATGAACAAGAGTGCGGGAAACGAGATGAAGCTGCCGCCGCCCGCCAACGCGTTCAAAGTTCCTGCGATTCCCGCGGCGAAAAACAGAAACAGAGCGTGGGTGAATTGCAATCTCATCAAATATCAGAATACTCAGTGATGACGCTGCTCCTCACCAAGACCGTTTCGGAGTACGACATTCAGCGTGCTCCTGAGCCTTTGCCGAGACTGACGGTTTGTGGAGTATCCAAAATTTAGGACGCCGTCGGCTATTGTACGGATTTGACTTTCTTCCTCACCGCCGCGAGCAGGTCAGAAGGCAGGGCGGAGTAGCCTTCCTGCACCGCGAATTGTTGGCCATCCGTGTATATCCAATTCAGAAGGTCGACCAATGCAACTGTGCGACCTGCATCAGACGATGGAATTCGCAGGTAGACCCAGGTGAAACTGGTAATGGGAAAAGAATCTGCTCCCTGCACGTTAGTCAGGGAGGCGGAAAAGTTATTCCACCGAGGTGCTTCTGCCGCTTGGCACGCTGCAGCAATAGTCTCAGCCGAAGCTTTCACAAACTTGCCGGAAGGGTTTAGCACTGAAGCTTGGGGAATATTACCCTTCACGGCATACTGATATTCGACGTAGCCGATAGAGCCGGGAATGTTTTTCACCTTGTCAGCCATATCGGAACTGCGTTCCGCAGGTTGACCAACCGGCCACTGGGGCGAGGATGTGATTCCGATTTGAGCGCGAAACTTGGAACTCGCTTTGGAGAGAAAGTCAGTGAAGACGTAGTTGGAGCCCTTTCCTCCAGGGCGGTTGATTACTTGGATCGGAATATTCGGCAAAATAATCTCCGGATTGAGCTTCGCGATCTGCGGCGCATTCCACATTTTTACTTCGCCGAGGAAAATCCCGGCCAAGACGTCCCCTGAAATCCGAAGCGTCCCGTGGACATCGGGAAGATTGTAGATCGGAACGATCCCGATCAGCACGACCGGCAGTTCAATTAAGCTGCCATCTTTCCGCTCATTGTCCGTCAGTTGCGCTTCGCCTGCGCCAAAATCGCTCGCGCCACGAGAGATCTGCTTAATCCCTTCGGCGGTGCCGATCGGGACGTATCGCATCTGAATCTTAGCGTTGCGCTTGTCATACTCTTGTATCCATCGGTTGTATAGGGGCGCCGGTACACTCGAACCGGAACCCACCAGGACAACGGAATCTTGAGCTTGGGCCGAAGAGTTGCGCAGCGCGAAGGCAAGAAGAGAAATCAGCAAGATATGCCAGAGCAAACCGCGGCTAGAACGTCGCTGCGCAATGCGCACCTTCATCGTGTTCCTCCTGATCGTGACCGGACTACAGCGCGCTTACGACTGTAAGTTACCACCGTTTGGGCGAACCCAGACCTTCAGGTAACCAGTCCTGTTGCAGACTATGAACGGCCTCCCACCGCTTCTCTCGACCAGCAATAGAGTCGAAAGCTCATCTAAACGGCACGAGCAACTATTTGCCTTCCAAAATTCCAATTGTTCGGTGGCGCTGAAGGAAGTCCGTGACCCGGCAATGGCTGATGCTAAGATGCTGAGCGTTTGGGCTGCGCGTGCCGGCGAATCGCGACGTACCCCCGCGCAGAGATCTGCAACAGAGAACGGCGAAGGGCCGAACCGACTTATGACGGATCTTATGTCGCACAATGACGTCGAAGCTTTAGCGCGTGAACTGCTGTCCGCATCTGAGACGGGCCAGATGGTTGACGCCCCGCCCTCCGAGCGCCCCGGTTTCGACCTCAACACCGCTTATGAGGTTGAAACAACACTCAAGAAGTTTCGCGAAGCTGCTGGACATNNAGCAGTTTCGCGAAGCCGCTGGACACAGAGCCGTCGGCCGCAAGGTCGGTTATGCGAACAAGGCCATGTGGCGCGTCCTCAAACTCGAGACCCTGGTTTGGGCCCACATGTACGACGACACGGTGCATTATGCTGAAACCAACTCCGCCACGCTGTCGTTCCCGCATCCGCGTTCGTTGAAGATCGAACCGGAAATTATTTTTGGTTTGAAAGCGCCGGTCACAGGCGAAAGCTCTGACGCCGCTGCTGCGCTTGCGTCCTCGGATTGGCTAGCGCTTGGATTCGAAATCATCGACTGTCCTTTTCCGGACTGGAAGTTTCAGCCCAGTGATTTCGTGGCGTCTTTCGGGCTTCACGCCGCGCTCGTGGTTGGCGAGAGGATACAGGTGCGGCCCGACCTCATTGCGACGCTAGTGGACGAGCTGCCGCGTTTTAAAGTGCGAATGTCGAAGAGTGGAGAGATCGTGGAAGAAGGATCCGGAAGAAATTCTTTGAAGAGCCCCGCGCTATGTCTGGCGGAGCTCGGGGCCGCTATTACCCGCCGCTTTCCCTCCCATCCCTTGAGCGCGGGAGAAATTGTCAGCTCCGGCACACTCACCGCCGGGCATCTGACCGGCAAAGGCGACCTGTGGACCGCTGAGGTCGAGGGAATCTTTCTGCCTGCCCTGGCTCTGCGCCTCGCTTAAATGATTGCGTAAATATTTCCGCGCTCTGCTTTTCCTAGAAGCGGACACTTCCTGTGCTAATTTCAGATTTGGAATATCTCGTTCAAATCGCATAAATCTCACAATAAGCTTGACACCCCCCAGGGGCTATGCTAACAGCGTCCCTGCTTTTTGCAAAAAAACTGGTTCGATTAGCGGACCACTACGCCAAGTTCGTCACGAACCAAGACAATTTGGAGCTTAAGCAATCCGGGTGGGTTCGATTAACTGCTGGGATCGTGCCGATGACGGCCGTCGCGAACCTGCAGTGTGCTTTGAAAAATCTCTGCGTAAAGGATAATTATGCGCTCGCCAAAATTGTGGTGTGTGCTCCTGGCTTTGTTTTGCATCGCTCCTGGTCCGCTAGCCTTTGCTCAGAGCGCGAAGCCATCCGACGACCCTACGCAGTCGAAATCAACGCCTAAGGTTGCGACCGAAGACGAGGTTCAGCAACTGCGCCGTGAGGTCGCGGAGCTCAAGGCGCAGATTCAGCGCCTCGTCGAAGCCAGCGCCGTGGCGCAGGGCGGCCCTGCACGCTTGGTGCAGACCAACGCTGTGGCTAGCTCCAATCCCGATGTTTCAGCGCCCGTCGCTACCCCGGCGGCTCCCGCGGCCGCTGGCTCGAACGCAGACGTCTCAGCGCCCGCGGCCACATCCGCGGACATCGACGCTCTACAAAAAGAGATCAACGTTCTTCAGACCAAGGCCAACGACGTTCCCCCGGCAACCGCGGGCTGGAACGGCGAGCACTTTTTCTTGAGGAGTTCCGACGGCAACTTCCAGGTCATGCCCGTCGGCTACCTGGATGCGCAATATACTTTCTACAAAGGCGACGGCGCACCTTCGGACACTTTTAACATCACGCGTGCCCGGTTCGGCGTTCAAGGTAACTACGGGAAGCAACTCGACTATGCTTTCCTGTTCGAGACAGCCTCCGCTCTTACAATCCGTGACGCCTATCTGGATTTCAAGCCTTGGGACGCTTTCAAGATCATGGGCGGCCAGTACAAAGTGCCTTTCTCCATGGAAGTCGGAACCGCTGACACCTCCGTTGAGTTCTATAATCGCTCCATCATCTCCGTACTTTACCCGGATGCCGGGGGGGCTTTCCGCGCTCCCGGAGTTGACGTCCACGGTGATTTGTTTGGAGGTCGCGCGCAGTACTGGGCTGGCATTTTCAATGGACAAGGTCTCCTGACAAACGGGACTACGAATGAGCCCGAAGTTGTCGGCAGGGTCCGCTTCTCTCCGTGGCTGCAATCCGACAGCCACTGGCTGAAGGGTTTTTCATTCGGCGGTTCGGCCGAGCATAGCCGATCCAAGGGTCTCGCGAACGAACAGAGCTTCAGCGGTGTCTTGAACGACGGCACTTACAATTTCTTTCCGCAGTTCCGGATCAATGGTGGTGTCGAGCGATACAACGGGTTTTTCTCGTGGTTCAGTGGGCCGTTGGGTATTCGCGGAGAATACGCTCAACTCCTGCAGAAGCGCAGCAACATTGGCTCGCTAGCAACCGGAGGCATCGGATTCGATTCTCTTCCGGGCGTTGAAGGCAAGGGTGCGTACATATCGGCCACGTATTTACTGACCGGAGAACGCGAACCGGAAAATGCCATTCCGCGCGTAAAGCACCCGGTAATTGGTCCTAATTCTCCCGGAGAATCGGGAGGCCCGGGTTGGGGTGCTTGGGCAGTGAAGATCCGCTATGCCTGGCTGGAGGGGAAAGCTCCGGGAGCAACTTGTGATGCCACCACGATCCCGTCCTGTCCGATCACGCCGGTAATCTCCCCGGCCTTTAGCGATCACACCGATCAGCTCACTGTGGGATTCAACTGGTATCTCAATTATTGGGTTCTCGTGAAGTCAGATTTCAACTTGAATCAACTCAAGAACCCGAGCGTTCAGGGCATTTTGCCCCGCAATTACTTTGTGTTTATTGAGGGTATTCAGTTTCGGTTTTGATCGGGTCTTGAGTGCTCTGGATGATCAGGCTGCTAGTTAGTATTAGGACCGGCAGAAGCGAATCCAGGAGTGCGGCGGACCCATTGGACAGTCTTTCTTGAAATTTTAGTTCGGCCTCCGGCCGATTTCGTAGGAGGAAATTTGATGAAACCGAAAATGCTTCCACTTCTATCCCTCGTCGCTCTGCTCGGAGTGATGTTCATCTCCAACAGTTGCAGCAGCAGCTCCAAGAACTGTCCTGTCTGCGGCACCGACAAGAACGGGACGATTGGTTTGATTGATGTCATGCTTGTGCCGGAACACAATCCCAATGGCGAGCCCGGCGGGCCTTTCAATATTTTTGACATTAGCTGGGTAGATCCGGTCAACCGTCTTTATTACGTGTCTGATCGCGTCGGTCTCGACGTCCCCGTCTTCAGCACGACTTCCAACATCGCGTTGTGGGCCATCGGCGGACAGAACTCGATAGCCGAGGCGGGGAATAATAGCAGCCTCTGCTGGGTGGATCCTACGAGCGGGGAAACCATTCCTCCCGTCACAAGCGGCCTGGGCAACTACACTCGGTTTGGTTGCAAGACAGATGGCTTCCGCCTTCCAGGCGGTTTTGGCCCCAACGGCAACTTCGGCGGATTTGTGGGAGGCCAATGCTGTGCTTCCCGCTCCAACAACTTGAACCCGCTCTCAGGTCCGAATGGCAATGAGATTTCGGGCGATGGAAATTTCCTCTTTGTCGGGAATGGCAGCTCGCAAGTTGAGGTATTCGACCTGGCTCCAATGATTTCAAGCGGCTACACAGCGCCGCCCGTGTTGACCGCCACCATAGTAACTGGCACGTCTCCCGACTATGACGGTCCCAACGGCATCGTCCCATGCCAGGGTTCCGCAAATGGAAGAGCCTTTTCTGACCCGACCTGTGGCGACCTCCGCGGCGATGAAATTGCTACTACTGGTTCCGTCGTAACTTTCCCACAGGACGGTTCCTCGCGTTATCTCTTTGCCGTAATCAATGGCGACCCGGGACTTCCCTTCGTCACCATCGTTGACGCCACCGCGATCGTGACCAGAACCGGAACCGACGCGCAACAACATTGTCTCCCTTATTCTCAAGTCACGGACCCCACCGCTACAGATCCCTTCAGCCCGGGTATTAGCACCTATGTCTCCGGACCTGGCGGTAACTCAATCACAACATTGTTTCCGGCTAACTATGCCTCCTGCATCCTTGGCCAAATCTACTACGACGGCGCAGCCCAAAATGACGACACCGTGTTGATTGATGACGGAGGCGTGAACGGCGCGAATGGATTTGTCTGTCCCGATCCCTCTCTCCAATTTTTCAGTTCTACGCCCGGCGTCGCCGGCGCGAGCGTCCCGTCCGGCGCTTCCGGCCATGCGGCTGGTTTCAATCCGGATGTTGCTTGCCATCACGGCCCGCAGCTCACTGCAACCACTTCGACCCAAGCTGGTGGAGTCTTCTGCCCGGCTGGTCCCGGCACGCCACCGGGCTGCGTTGGTGCCATATCCCCGGCAGGGCTGGGGGGGATGATATTTTATCCCGCCACTAGCATGTTCCTTCTGACCAACGGAAATTCGACGCCGGACATTACCGTTGGCAGCGTGGATGTAATTGATCCCCTCCACCAAATTACCCTTCCGGGCGGTGGCACTGCATTTGTCCCGGTGATCGTCAACAGTTTTCCCGTGCCTAATTGCATGCCCACAGGTTTGAATCTTGGGCCTGGCACGGATGTCCTGGTGGGTTGCGCCGATCATGATGGACGCGCGTTCGCGCCATCCTCCGTCATTATCAACGGCACCACCGGCGCGATCCTTACTGTCATCAACAATGTCGGTTTCGTGGATGAGACCTGGTACAACCCCGGCGACAACAACTACTACCTGGCGGCTCGCGACATGCCCTCCGGCCCGGTTCTCGGCGTCATCAATGCCGGGAGCAGACAGTGGCTGCAGAACGTCCCCACAAACGGCAACGCCCACAGCGTCGCGGCCGATCCGAAGAACAATCACATCTTCGTGCCGCTTCCCTCGGGCGGTCCCAATTGTGAAACCGTCGCCGCAGATGGCTGCGTCGGTGTGTATGCGGCGCAGTAATTGAAACCTTGGAAGTGATTTCGAAGCGAAGCCCGAATTTGCATCAGCAGATTCGGGCTCCGTTTTTTCCGGGCGGCGGACCTAACGGACAGCGGTCTCTTGATAGCGCATCATTTTCCATTCCCCGTCACGGTTGGTCCAAAGTTCGCCGATGAAAACTCTTTTGAAACGGGCGGCCGAACCTTTGGGGAATTGCATGGTGCTTTCGTAAGTAACGAAAGCGTAGTGGGGCCCGAGCTGCTGCACCTGGAAAAACTGAAGCAGATAATCGGTGTACATGCTGTGCTCGACTTCGAAGAGGACATGAAGCTTGGCATGTTCGCCATCGCCGTCCGCTTCCACGGCCTGGAAGTCGTCGGTGAGAAACGCGGCGTACCTGTTTTTGTCCCGGTTTTTGAATGCTTCCCACGCGGCTCTTACCTTCGCTTCGAGCAAGTCGGCGAGCTTGGGCTGAGCCGTCGCACTCTTTGACGGCGTGGTCTGGACCGCTTTGTCCGCCGCCGCGGGTTGCTGCGCGGATGCAAAACAGGGCAGCGCGAGCGCGATACATGAACATAGAATCCAATTTCGCATCTCTTCCTCCTCGACTGAGGCGCCGCAAATCTTACAAGCCTCGCGCTTGGCAGTCAAAGCAGAGTTCGTTACACGCGCAGCGGCGTATTTCGTCGGACTCCGCTTGTCGGGTTGCTGTTCTCGGCGCTCTTGGCTACCATGAGGCTTCTCGACGGATGTGGTTGCATTCGGCACAATCGCGCTGCCTGATTTACGAATTCCGCCGAAACCTTACAGGGAGTTGAAACCATGAAACCTGTCCCATTGCTTCTGCTCGTGCCGCTTGCGTTCGCGTCGTTCGGATTCTCAGCGATGACGCCCCAACAGCCCTCATCGGCGCATGTGTGGCGGCAATCTCAAAACACGACCGCCCGTGGGACTCCCTACACTCGATTTACTTTGGCCGGAAAATTCCTTAAAGCTCCACAGGGTGATGTCTCTAATCGTCCTGCCTTCGTGCTGGACTGCGCCCCCGGTAGCGGAACTCGCAAGGGCAAGTTCGCAGCCGCGAATCTCCTCATCGGTACCGCGATGAAGATTGACTACGTCGAGCCTCAAGAAATCCACGGAACGTCTTACTACCCAAAGATCTCCGTTCGATATCGCATCGACGATGCTAAAGAAGAGGCAGAAAAATGGTCTCCGGGAACGGATAAGACTTCTGCCACCATCCCTAAAGATTGGCTGAAGAAAATACTTCGCGCGCACACCGTGGAAATAACTGCGGAGGATGACCGTGGATCGCAACTCGAAATGCAGTTTGACATGCCCAACTCGCCGCCCGTTGAAGACGCCTGCAGTGTGGATAATCCCAAGAAGTGATTGGAACGGCTAAAAGCCATCTTCAAGGATTTTAGACAAACAGATTCGTTCCTTTTACACGAGTTCGAATTTCAGTTCGCCCAGCTTTTCTACGCTGCACGCTATCTTATCGCCCGGCTTGAGCCATACTTGCTGGTCCTTGGGCTTGCCCTGGATTACGCCCTGGGGAGTGCCTGTGAAAATAATGTCGCCGGGTTTCAGCGTGATGACGCGGGACACGTAGCTGATTATCTTCCGCGTGTTAAAAATGAAGTCGCTCGTATTGGAAGACTGCCGCGTCTCGCCGTTCACGCGGCACTCAATCTTCAAGTTGTCGGGATCGATCTGGTCGGCTGTCACCAGGTACGGGCCGAGCGGCGCGAACTGGTCCGGCGTCTTGCCCACCATCCACTGTCCACCGGTTTCCAGCTGCAGGTCCCGCGCGGTGAAATCGTTGCCGGTCGCGTAGCCGGCAACGCAGGAAAGCGCGTCCGCTTCGTTTACCGCTTTTGCTTCGCGTCCGATCGCTATTACCATCTCGGCTTCGTAGTCGAATTTCGTCGCGTATTCCACGGGCAGTTTTATGGTGCCCTTATGGCTGTTGAGCGCGGTGTTGAACTTGTTGAAAAGCACCGGCTGCTTCGGAATCGGCGCTCCGATCTCGATGGCATGTTGCCGGTAGTTCAGCCCAATGCAGACAATTTTCTCGGGGCGCGTCACCACCGGGCCGAATTCGACCGTGTCTTCCTTCAGGTATGCTTTTTGCGCTTCCTTCGACTTGGCAGACGCGTTCACCAGCGCACTTAGGCTCGGGCCGTCTTCGTTCTGAAGCAAATCGTCAATTGTGGCCGGCGCGTGCATATGCAGAATCTTCGCCGCTTCGACTACATCGAGGATCCCTTTCTCGTTTTTCACGCCCAGGCGGTATTCGGCGCCGCGGCGAATGTTCAATAAGATGAGTCCGCGCGTCATGCCATGCGCCTCCGGTCCGGCAGGTTTCGCCTTCGTAAGCGTTGCCGGCAGTCGGCCCGCGACCGCCATAGCCCAGACCGCGCCGGTGCCCTTCATGAAATTCCTGCGATTTTGCNNTTTTCAATCGGCAGACGCACTCGCCTTTTGCTTTGCCACCCACTCATGGATTCGAGCCGACAGAACATCCAGCGGCAGGGCACCCGCGCTCAGCACCTCATCATGAAAATTGCTCAGATTAAATTTGTCGCCTAGTTGGTCCTTGGCATATTGGCGCAATTTCAGGATCTCGAGCTGGCCGATCTTGTATCCCAGGGCCTGTGCCGGCACCGCCATGTACCGGTCGGTTTCGCTCTGCACTTCGTACTCATCTATCGCGGAATGGTCGTGAAAGAAGTCAACCACCTGCTGCCGCGTCCAGTGTTTATAGTGGAAGCCGGTATCCACGACCAGCCGGATTGCGCGCAGCATGTCGTCCTGCAAGTGCCCGTAATAGCTGTAGGGATCCTGAAAGAATCCCACCTCTTTGCCCAAGCGCTCCGCGTAAAGAGCCCAACCCTCGGTGTAGGCAGTGTAATACTCGTTTTGGCGGAAAGGCGGAAGCTGCGGCAGTTCCTGTGCGATCGCGATCTGCATGTGGTGGCCGGGAACGCCCTCGTGATACGCGGTGGTTTCTATGTCCAGCGTGGTGCCCTTTTCGAAGTCGCCGGTGTTCACCATGATATGGGCAGGCCGCGATCCATCCTGAGACCCTTCCACGTAGTGCGTGGAAGCCTGTTTCTCGCGGAACTCCTCGATCGGCATGACTTCCAGTTTCGCTTTCGGAAGACGCCCGAACATCAAGGGCAGCTTCGGATACATCTGGTCAATATACTTTTGATAGAGGTCGACAATCTCCTGGCGGGAATGCGCGTGGACTTTGGGATTTGTCGGGAGCGAGGCGCCAAAACTCTTCAGGTCCTTGTAGCCGAGCTGATTGACGACTTCCAACATGCGTGCTTCGATTTCCTTCACCTGAGCGAGACCGATCTGGTGAATTTCTTCCGGCGAAAGATCGGTGGTGGTGCTCTCCTTCACCAGGAAAGCATAGCGCGCGGGGCCATCCGCGAGCGACCATAAGCCAGGCTCGGCGCGTCCTTTCGGCGCGTAGTCCTCACGCACAAATTTCGTGAATTCCACGTAGGCGGGGAGCACGGACGCACTAATCGCAGCCAAGCCCTGCTCGCGCAACCGTTTCTGATCCGCGGCCGAGATGGACTCAGGAAACTTGGCGAAGGGTTCCGCAAAAGGACTGGCGTCGGGAGCTTTGCTGGCGATGCCGTTGGCCTGCTCCACCACTTTCTCAAGCAGAATTCGCGGCGGCATCAGCCCCTCGGCCATGCCTTTGCGCATCTGGATCTCGGTTTGATCGAACAGCCGGGGAATTTGCTTCAGCCTTGAAATATAGTCGTCGTAGTCCTTGACCGTTTGGAAAGAAAGCAAGGACACAAGTTGCGGCAGGTCGATGTGCACACCGCTGAACTGCGACACCGGCATTTCCCAAGGCTTGAAACGGGCTCCCTCGAGACCCATTCGGAGGTCTCGGACCATCAGGGTTTTGTTTAACGCTTCCTGCTCCGGGAAGCCGCTGGTGTCGATCGCTTCGAAGCGGACCAGAAATTTCTTGCTCTGATCCAGGTCGTCGTCAATGGCCTTTTGGGAGAAGTCGTCCAGTTGGTCGTTCCAGCGTTTGTCCCCGAGGACGGAAGCGTAGATCGGGCTAGTGCGAAGAGTGTACTCCCAGCGCTCGGCGAGCAGATCGTTCAGGGCCTTTCTGCGGGCCTCGACGTCAGACTGTGAAGGTGTCGCAAACACACTGGAGCAGAGGGACATCAGCAAGCCAAACAGAACCCAAGATCGCATTAGAAGGATATCTCCTCTTCGATTTCACCACTGAGCTTAAACATTGTACGCTCCCTTCACGCGAAATAGAGTCGTCATGGTTCGTTGCAAGTCGTTCTGCTTCAAGCCCAGCGTTCCTCGCATTTCCTGCTCCTCTGCAATTTATGAATAGTTCTTGACATGTATTTCGGCTTTTGATAAATGCCGGGTAGCGATTTTCATGGTATCGCCGGCCTCCCAGACCGGCTCACAGTGGACGAAAGATAGTTTCATTCGCGCAAACGCACCCCGGTGCGTTCCTGCACGCGTTGTTCAGAACTGCCACTTTGCCTGGAAGCATGCTGGCCGCTGCAAGATTTACGTGATTGCGAGGAGAGAGACGGATGTCCCGTTTTCTCATGCAGAACGTGAACGCGTGCTGGGCGCCTCCAGTGCTGCCGCGCCAATCAGGCAACCATAATACTTATTACATAAGTGTCAATATAGTATAATAACGGCCTTCTCTCATCTGCGCTTAAGGAGCGATTTTGACGGAGACTCGTTCAAGGCAACCATCCTCGATCAGCAATTCCTTGCGCCGCGCTGTCTCCGCGGCCGAAGGTCGTTTGCTGAACCCTGCAGAGCAGGACGCCCGCCTCCGCAAAATCCTGGAAATAATCGAATCCGGATCGCTTTGCTCCATCGGAGATCTCGCCTTGGAATTCCGGTTGAGCGCGTCATATCTCCAGCATCTGTTCAAGGCCCAGACCGGTTCGCGTCTTGGCCGACGGCTGGTGGAGCAGCGGCTGCACCGAGCTGCACGACTTCTGCTACAGGGCAACATGAGCGTCAAGGAAGTCGCTTACGCCGTTGGTTACAAGCATCCCCCCAGTTTCGTCCGTGCTTTCGAGCGTTTTTTCGATCGCGCTCCTGGCCACTATCGGCGGGAAATGCTAATCGAAAGGCGCATCAGCTAGTTCGTTTCGCTTGCACCCGCTGCGAACTGAGCGCTGCCAAAAAAACCGTTACCGGAAGAGCTGCCTCCCTCTTTCCCGAAGGCCTATCGAAAAATACCGTTACTCAAGAAATGAATAGGAGTTGCGACCTGCCTGGAATGTGCGCTGAACGCCATGCGCGGCACCGTCTGTCGTTCGGATTCCGCATATGTCTTATATTTATCTACGTTTACTTTTATACTTAACTGAGGTTAATATGACTAAGCGCGGCCAGGGAATGCGAATGAGATGTCGGGAAGATTCAAGCTTCTCGGTGCCTCCCTGATCTGCGAGCCCGAAAGCCGGTATACGAGCCGTGACGCGAATCGCGATGTATGGACTGACCGTGGCAGCCCTTTCCATCATTCTGTTTCCTGTGAAGGCCTTTCCGCAGGGAGAGACTACCAGTGCGATCGTCGGCCAGGTGACGGATGCAACCAATGCGGCCATTCCGGGAGCTACGGTCACGATCACAAATCGCGAGACCGCCCTACAGCGTAGTGCCAAGACCGACGACGAGGGCCGTTTCAATCTGCCACAGCTAAAACCTGACACTTATTCGGTTAGGGTGGAAGCAGCGGGCTTCGCTTCGCAACAGAATGACCATGTGCTTGCGGCTCTGGGGCAAAAGCAGACGGTGAATTTCACGCTTAAGGTGGCGCAATCAAATCAGACGATTGAAATAAGCAGCGAAGCTCCGATTCTCAATCCTGAGAATGCGAATACCTCCACGACTCTCAATGCACATGAGCTGGAAAATCTCCCGAATCCAGGCGGTGACTTGACCTATCCGCTTCAGTTTGCCGCGGGAGCGCTCATCAATACTGCAGGCAGCGGCAACGATTTTGTCGGCGGGACGAACGGGTACGGCAACGTCGAGTTTAATGGACTGCCCGCTCTTTCGAACGGCTACATCGTAGACGGGCTGGAAACAAACGACCCGTTGACGAATCTGAACAGCGGACTCTCAACAAACCTCGTTCTGGGATTGAATTCGATATCGGAAGTGACGGTCAACACGCTTTCCTATGCCGTCGACCAGGGGCGCTATGGAGCGTCGCAAGTCAACTATGTTACAAAATCGGGTTCGAACCAGTTTCACGGCAACCTCTATGAGTTGTGGAATGGGTCGAGATTCAACGCGGCTGACTATTTCACGAATGCTACCCCGGGAAATCACAAGCCGCGCTCTACCGTAAATCACTTCGGGGGCAGTGTGGGCGGCCCGATTGTCCATGACAAACTGTTTTTCTTCTTCGATAGCGAGTGGGTTCGGATCGCGCTGCCCATCGTCACGCCGACAATCGTTCCGACGCCGGCATTCCAAAATTACGTATTGCAGCAGGTCCCTTCGCAGTCGGCTCCGTTCTATCGGCAGATGTTTGCCCTGTACGGAAACACCAGCGGGGCACCTCGGGCGATACTGGGGTGTCCACTTGGCTCCAATGGGGATGGTTGCGCGAATAGCCAGAGCGTTTCGCACTCAAGCGATGATCGCGAACAGGTCCAAACGGCCCGCATCGATTACAACTTCAATGAGAATAACACCTCTTGGTTTCGCTTTCAGGCAGACACCGGACTCCAAGCCGCCTATACAGATCCGATCAATCCTTTATTCAACGCCTTCTCCCCTCAACCGCTGTACTCGTTTGCTGCCGGATATACCCACGTCTTTTCGCAGAATCTTGTGAACTACTTCAACCCGGCATTTTCGTGGTATGAGAGCTTATTCGGGCCTGCAAATTTTCAGAAGACTCTCTCCGCCTTTCCCATCGTGNNCGGTTTGGAACGAATACACGAATCCTCCGGCTGAATGACTATGACTTCGGTGAGGGCTCGGTCCCCACTGTAACCTACGCCACCCTGCAGCAATACATCCAGGGAGTCGCATCCACGGCAACGGAGACTTTCCCCACGTTTGCAAACGAACCCTTTAACTTCCTGAATCTCGATGTGTATGCGCAGGACACTTGGAAAGTGACCAAGAAGCTGACGTGGACTTTCGGCATTCGAGACACCTTCAATTCCAACCCCTTAAATCCTCATGACCAAATTGCTCGTCTCCGCGGCTCATTCGATTCCATCTCGCATGATGTGAATCAGCCCCTGAACGCTGCCATTCTAACCGGTCTCGGTAACGTCTTCTCCTCGACACCTCTGGCGATTTTGCAGCCGAGAACAGCAATCGCATGGCAATTTGAGTCCAAGTCGGTGCTCCGTGCCGGCTTCGGCGTTTTCAGTGACATTTTGCCCGGCAGCATCGCGGATGTGGTTGGTGTCAACCCACCCTACGTCAAAACTTTTCAGGGCGGCCTTCTTGGCACGGCGGGCGGCACGGCGATTGCGCCGGGAGTTCCTAACAGTGCGGTTGAAGCAACCGTGGCGGCCAATCAGACGTTCAGCTCGGGATTTCCGCAGGGCCAGCTTTCGTGCGCATCTGCACAAGCGAATTCCGCAACTTGTCTTCCCCCGGTCGCCATCACTGCGGTCCCGAATGGCAAACTTCACGCGCCATACTTCATGGAGTGGAGTCTTGGCTTGGAGCATGAATTCGGAACCACGGGAAGCATCCACGCACAATACGTCGGAACCCGCGCCGTAAACCAACCGTATCTGACGCAAGTGAACGGCTATCAAACAGTCTGCGACGGATGTTTCGCTCCTTTTCCTTATGCCCACTCTACTGATCCTCGATTCGGGGCCGTCACACAATTTTCCACCGGCGCTAACAGTCACTACGACGGCTTGCAACTGTCCGCCATGAAACGCCTGGGTCACGGGCTGATGGGACAAATCAACTACACCTGGAGCCGTTGCATGGACACAGTCTCGAACGGCGGATTCCTGCAGTTCTCGGCAGGAGGAATCCTGGCTCCGCTCCCCGGAGAATTAGCTCGCGACTACGGTCCTTGCGACTACGACATCCGGAACAATCTCAACGCTCAATACGTCTACCAATTGCCGGTCAAAGTTCAAAACCGGCTCCTCGGCTACGCACTGAACGGCTGGCAGGTGTCGGGTACTGCATTTTGGCATAGCGGGATCCCATTCTCCGTTCTCAGCACGTCCTATTCAGCCAATGGAAACGGCATCGTGAACGGCAGTGGTCCACAATTTGCGAGTATTGTTCCCGGCGTACCGCTCTACGAACACCATCCGATTCCAGGCGTCACACAACCGGGCAGTGTTCAGTGGCTCAATCCCGATGCCTTCGTCTCCACCGTGGACCCGAGCACTGGCGCATGCTTCGATGGCGACAGTCCCGCGAATTGTCAATTCGGGAACCTCGGCCGTAACGCGCTGCGCGGCCCGGATTTCGCCTGGAGTGATTTCTACCTGACGAAATCGGTTGCTCTTAGCGAGCATGTGAGGCTGCGCTTCGACACGCAGTTCTTCAACGTATTCAATCATCCCAATTTTGGCCTTCCGAGCATGGCGCTGGCCGGAATTCCAGGCAAACCTTCCACCCAGACCGGATTTGGCGCCCTTACTTACGCCACCTCTCCTCCGACTGGCTTACTCGGCGTCGGTTTGGGCGGCGATAGCACTCCCCGTATGATCGCGTTCCAATTGCGCCTGGAGTACTAAGATCGTGATCCCAGGTCGAGATGACGAGAGGCTCAACCCTCTGGCAACGCGACTCATCCGGCCCCTGCTACGAAGAATGGCAGCCGGTCCTGATGCTCGCTTGCTTCACTCGCATTGACTTACCAACGTTCGCGTCCTACTATTTCGTCTTTCCGCAAGGTCTTGATTGCGGCGCGTTCGTGCACGCGCCAGGAGGCTCAACGTGGAGGATTGGCAGTATGCTCAGGCTGACCGCGCAGAGGAGTTGGCTCAGCTGCATTACTTCACGATGAACAAGAGTCAGAACGGAAAAAACGTCCCGTTCATTATTACCGTCAAGGAATTTGCAGCAGCGCCTCAGGGTCAGCATTTGCGTTTCTTCGCCGAAGCCGACAAGCCCGTGAATCAGAGCACGGCCGCATTCGTCCCGTCGGGGTGGGGAGATTCAGTCTTGAAAGCATTGGCCGACTGTATGCGCTTGATCCGGCAATTTCCGTTCGAGGCTTAGTTGCGCTGAACGCATCGGCAAAATCCCGGGAGTGAGGTAACAATTCGCGTGATGCTATCGAAGAAAGAAATCAAGCCGGGAATCTGGGTGTTTGAATTGAGCGGGCGCGTGCAGATGGGCCCGGATTGCAAGCGCGTCGACCAGGAAGTGGAAAGCCACATCGCGAAGAACGAAACGCGCATCATTCTTGACATGGCCGCAGTGGATCACATCGACAGCGCATTCGTCGGCCAAATCGTGAAGTCTTTCAGCAGGCTTTCCAAAAGCGGCGGAACGCTGCGCCTCGCTGCGCTCTCAAGAATGGTCGAAGGCGTGGTGAATATGACGCAAGTAAACCGCGTGATCGGGGTTTATCCCACGGCCCTCGCCGCCTCCGAAGATTTCCCTGCGCCAAAATAATCTTCTAGGGAGCTTTCAGTTCACGCGGTCCCAGCTCTATCTCATCAACGTAGCACCAACCCCAGTCTTCTCCCGGCTCGAACGACTTCATGATCGCGTGCTTGGTTTGATGAAAATGTTTGGTCGCATGTTTATTTTTCGACGAATCACAGCACCCCACATGCCCGCATTCCAAACACAGTCGCAGGTGCACCCACGTATCGCCCATTTTCAAGCATTCCTCGCAACCCTCGGGAGTCCGCGGCGTCACCTTGCGAATTTGATTCAAATGAGCGCACGCCTTCATAAATGCCTCCTTAAGTTTCCGCCAAATAGCGATGCACGAATGTAACCGCCATCGCGCCTTCGCCCACCGCCGACGCGCAGCGTTTCACCGATCCGTGCCGCACATCGCCCGCTGCAAAGAGCCCCGGCACATTCGTTTCTAAATAATACGGCGAACGCTCCAGCGGCCAGCTCTTCGGATATTTGCTGTCCTGCAACAAGTCCGGTCCTGTGACAAGGTAGCCGTCGGAGTCGCGCACGATGCCGGGCTCGACCGCCCACTCCGTTTGCGGCTCGCCGCCGAGACACAAGAACAGCCAATTGGTATCAAATGTTCTCTCTTCGCGCGTTTGGTTATTTCTCAGCGTAATAGACCGCAACATATGATCGCCGTGCAGCGCGACGACTTCCGTGCGTGCCAGCACCTCAATGTTCGGCGAGGAATGGATGCGATCCACCAGATATTGCGACAATGTACGCCTCAAGCAGTCGCCTCGAATCACGATTGTGACTTTCTTCGCGAATCGCGCAAAATGCATCGACGCCTGCCCCGCGGAGTTGCCGCCGCCCACCACGACGACGTGCTTGTCTTCGCACAGCGTAGCTTCGCTTACTCCCGCGCCGTAATAAACTCCGACGCCCTGAAATTTATCTTCGTTATCGAGGTTCAATTTGCGATACCGCACGCCGGTCGAGCAGATCGTCGCGTGCGCCACGATTTTTGTGCCGTCCGCCAAGTAGCCGGTGCCTTTGCCCGGCGCAAACTCTCCGCGAACACCTTCGCGCAGCATCAAAATCTCCGTTCCAAACCGGTAAGCCTGCTCGCGCGCCCGTTTCGCCAGATCGGCGCCGCTGATTCCTTCAGGAAACCCCAAATAGTTCTCGATCTTCGAACTCGTCCCCGCTTGCCCTCCCACCACGAAGCGCTCTATCAGTACGGTTTTTAAACCTTCGGACGCGCCATACACCGCGGCGCTCAGCCCCGCCGGTCCCGCGCCATAAATCGCCAGATCGTATTCTGTATTTGAAGGATCGCTATACCATCCGAGCTTATCCGCGAGTTGCCGGATCGTGGGATTTTCCATTCGTGTCCCCGTCGGGCACAAGCAGATCGGCAGCCGCGGATCATTCACGCTATCCACCCCATATTCCCGCGCTTGCTCGTCAGTTTTTAGTTCTATCCATTCAAACGGCACATCGCCGCGTCCCAGAAAGTCGCGAATCGCATACGCGCGCGCCGATTCGTTCCTCCCGATGATTTTCACGATACCCGGTTCATTCGCTTTCAACTCGTCCGTCATGCTCCTCCTAATCGCACAATCAATCCTTTAATTTACACCCATACCATACGATGGAAACAATAGGAGAAGAGCTTCAGGAATTGTTTTAGCTCGGCCGCGGTCGTGGCAATATTAAAAAGCGAGAGCCCGCCGCATGACAGCCCGTTCGCCGTTCNNCCGTTCACCTGGCCGTCTTGTTATTCGCCAGAAGCTTTAAGGCGGAACTCCGGCGTTTGGCTGCTCAGGTTCCGGCTGTTGCGTGTTCTAGCTTTCATCGAGTACAACGCCGCATCAGCCGCGCCCAATAGGAAATCTACCGTTTCGCCATCTTTAGGATAAATGGCAACGCCAAAACTGACCGACAGCTTTGGTTCCCGCCCATCATTCTCGAGACTGTCGCAGATGCGCTGGGCCACCAGGTTGGCCGCCAGCTCTCCAGTCTCGGGCAGCACCAGCGCAAACTCATCCCCTCCGAAGCGCGCCGGAGTATCGATATTCCGGCTGCAGATGCACAAAACATCGGCGAGCCGGCACAGTGCCTGGCTGCCGACGATGTGCCCGAAACGATCGTTGATGTTCTTCAACCCGTCCAAGTCGAGGAACAGAAGCGCGAACTCACGCGCTGTCCGCTCGGAACGCTTAATCTCCGTGTCAACTGTTTCCACCAGATGCCGGTAGTTGGCCAGTCCGGTAAGAGAATCCTTGGCTGCCTCCTGGCGCAAATGGCTTTCAAGCTTGCGCTGCTCGGTGACGTCCTCGACGATGATCTCGTAACTAGCCATGCCGCCCTCTTTGCCCACCTCGCGTCCGCTCAGCCGAACTTTGATCGTCGCCCCATCCTTCCGCTTCCATTCAATTTCCAGCGGATCGCTGCCATCCTCGCTATCCCTTCCAGCGGACTGCCCCAGCAATTGCGCTCGCGTAGATGCGTTGCACAGCATCTCGCTCGCATGGTTCGCCGCCATCAGTTCGTCTCGGGATGCGTAACCGAGCATGGTCACCAGCGCCTGATTGACGTCCAGAAACTTGCCTTTGCTGTTGCAGCGGCATATTCCGTAATTCAGATTTCCTACCAGAGCTCGGTAACGCGCCTCTGAATGGCGTAGCTTTTTTTCCGTTTGATCCCGTTCCTCGCGCAGATTGTTTTCACTCAGGGCGCGACGGACGGCTACCGGAAGGTGTCCGATGTGATCCATTCCCACGCAATCAGCGGCGCCTTGGGTAATAAGTTTCGCCAGGGTTTCCAGTTGCGTTGTATGGGTCAGGAAGATGCAGGGAACCTGTCTTTCCCTCAGTCGCAGGATTTCCAGCGCCTGGGAGTCTTGCCAGTTTGCGGAGGGGTGTTCAGCTAGCACCACGTCGTAGCATTTTGTCTTCAGGCGTCCTAGAAACTGCTCTGGAGTTAGAACCACATCTGCGCTGACCTTGAAATGCGCGCTTCGGAGCTCCCGCACGCAATGCTCTACCACTGCGGCATCGCCATGAACAAACAGAACGCGCAAAGTGCGTCTTCGGCTTGCTGGCCCGATCAGGGCCAAGGGCAGGTCAGCTTGCGTAACGTAATCTCGTGAGGTTAAAGCCATTCAAAATCCGCCAGATTCGCGGGAGCTGGCGCGCCGCACCCGGACCCGGTTCATACGTACCCAACCACACCATAATGGAACAGGCCCGACCATATCTGTTCAAAATGGCACACTACGGCTCTTTACTTGGGTTAATTCGACTATTTCTTGTCTCACCGCCTAGGTCAGATCGTCTGCCCGGTGGCTTTGTGCGTCGCAGCCTTTTAACGTGCCTGTCCTGAGAAGACCGCCGAAGGGAGGCCGCGACACAAAGCCCCTAAACGACAGGTCTTCCTTTGTGTGGATTTTCCACCGAGCCTTGCCGCTAGCGGGTACCCTCTCTTTTCGATTTCAAGGAGTGTCCGCGCGCGCGGAGGGAGAACTTAGTAGTGAACTATCGGTGTGGTACCATCCGTCCTGCCGTCATGCCAACTAGCGAAATCATCGAAACGAAGGGCCGGGTCACCGGCCCAATCTGATCGATGAATGCTCCACAAAAACTACGAACGCTACTCCCTAATCTGCCGAAATCGCGTATCCCCGAACTTGACGGATTACGCGGCATAGCCATTCTGCTGGTTCTTCTTTACCACTACATTAGTATTCCCCCCGGTCAGCCGCCGTCGCCTCTGCTCCAGGGACTCTTCGCGATAGGTTGGTCGGGTGTGGACCTGTTTTTTGTTCTCTCTGGCTTCCTCATTGGCGGGATTTTGTTGGATGTCCGCCAATCACCCAACTACTTCAAAGTTTTCTACGGGCGCCGGTTTTATCGAATCGTGCCCTTGTACTACCTCTGGATTGGCATCTATTTTATCGCCGCGTCATTCTGGTCGAATCCGGAAACATGGCGTGCTATTCCGATCTACGTATTCTTTCTGCAAAACTCCGCAAAGATCAATCATGCGGTATTAGGGACGGCATTCCTCGGAGGCTTGTGGTCCCTTGCGGTTGAGGAGCAGTTCTATTTGATAATCCCATCCGTGATTCGATTCCTTTCGAGGCGCGGACTCCTCTTGATACTTTGGAGCGCAATCATTTGTGCCCCCGTACTTCGTGCCCTACTCCACGAGCATTTGGCGAGTCATCCAGCTGCTCCGTATATGCTGACTCCCTGCCGGGCTGACTCACTTGCAATGGGTGTGCTGTTGGCGCTTGGCTGGCGAAACGAGCGACTGAGGGCGGCGTTCTACCGCTTTCAGACGCTCATCTGCGGGACATGTCTTGTGCTCTTCTGCGCGTTCCTATATCTAGCTGTCTGGAAGCCTTCGCAGTACTCGCTGACCATGTATTCGTGGGGTTTCTCAGTCGTGGATGCCTTTTTCGCCTGCCTGTTGGCAATTGCTGTCATGGTGCCTGGCAGCCGATGGGCCGCCTTTTGCCGTTTGTCCTTTCTTGCTGAAATCGGACGAGTCTCATATTGTCTGTATGTGATCCATGCAGTTGTGGATCTCGCGTGTCATGAACTCTTTTTCCAGAGTCTGCCTCGATCCGACAGTTTAAAGACAGCTCTGGTATCCGTGCTTGCAGCGGCGCTGAGTTACGGTCTGGCGGCCCTCTCTTGGAGGTTCTTCGAGCATCCGTTGTTGCGCAAAGGGCACGCGTTGAAATACTAAGATCGCAGAAAGGACGCAAAATACCAGGCCTCTAGTAGTATCCTTTGCGATTGGACTCCCTGAAAAACGCTGCGCAATTCTCGCGCGCGATTTCTGGAAGACAATTCCCATAATGTCACATAACAAATTGAGGAGTGCGCAATGATTCGAAGAGTATCTCGTTTACTGCTTGGGTTTGCGATGTTCGCAGCGATGATGGCGCCGGGAGTTCTCGCTCAATCGGACCAAGCGATCTCGCTTACCGTGGACGCGTCACAGGCGCCCCTAAAAATCATCCGTGCTCATATCGTGATGCCGGTAAAGGCAGGCCCTTTGACTTTGTACTATCCAAAATGGATTCCCGGCGAACATGCCCCTGATGGTCCGATTGCCAACCTCACCGGTTTGAAATTCTCAGCCGACGGCAAAACGATCCCCTGGGATCGCGATCTCCTCGATGTCTTCACTTTCCATGTTGACGTTCCTACCGGCGCTGAGCACCTCGATATTTCGTTTGATTACCTCGAGCCCGCCGGCTCCGGCGCATACACTGCCGGCGCATCGGCCACAGACAAGCTCGTCGTCCTAAGCTGGAACCAGTTTGTTCTGTACCCGGCAGGAACTTTCGTGGAACGGCTCTCCTACGAAACGAAGCTGATTCTTCCGCAAGGATGGAAATTCGGGACTCCGCTGGAGATTGCGAATCAATCAGGGAATCAGGTTTCGTTCAAGCCGGTCCCGCTCAATCGCCTCGTGGATTCGCCCGTTGTCGCCGGCGAATACTACCGCGTCCTTGACATCACTCCTCCCGGCGAACCAATTCATCACGAAATCGACATCGTTGCCGACAGCGAAGCCGCACTCAACATGAGTCCCGAAGTTCAACAGGGGATGGTCAATCTCGTGGCCGAATCCGGCAAACTTTTCGGCACGCGGCATTACCGCGATTATCATTTCCTGCTTACGCTCAGCGATCACGTGGCTCATTTCGGTCTTGAGCATCATGAATCAAACGACAGCCGCTTGCCCGAGCGCGTCCTGCTGGGTCCAGACGCCGGGTATTCCGTGGGCGGTTTGCTCGCTCACGAATTCGTGCATTCCTGGAATGGAAAATTTCGCCGGCCTGCCGATCTGAGCACTCCCTATTACGAAGTGCCGATGAAAACAGACTTGCTCTGGGTGTACGAAGGGTTGACGGATTATTTGGGCCCCATGCTCGCGGCACGGAGCGGTCTGTGGACTCCCGCGCAATATCACGAAGTCATAGCCGGCATCTCTGCGTCTCTGGGCCCCGGCAGGCCGGGGAGGACTTGGCGCCCGCTGCTGGATACCGCCGTCGCAGAGCCCGGGCTCGGATTCGCAAGAGGTTGGTTTAATTGGCGCCGCGGCACCGACTATTATGACGAAGGTGATCTAATCTGGCTCGAAGTGGCCACCATTATCAATCGCGAAAGCCACGGCCAAAAAAGCATCGACGACTTCTGCCATTTATTTCACGGTGGAACAAACGATGGCCCGCAATTGAAGACCTACACGTTCGAAGAATTGCTATCCGCGCTGAACAGCATCGCGCCATACGACTGGGCGGGTTATTTCCACGAGAAGCTGACATCGACTTCTCCGGACGCTCCCGTGGGCGGGATCGAAAATGGCGGATGGAAAGTTGTTTACACCGACCAGCCCTCCAAACTGCCGGGACGTCGTGGCGGAGCCGGTGATGCGTATTCCATCGGCCTGCAAGTCGGCGACGATGGCCAAGTAAGCGACTCCATCGTCGGCAGCCCCGCCTATAAAGCAGGCATCACGTCGGGAATGAAAGTCGCTGCCGTGAATGGCCGCGTTTACACCCAGGANNGTGATCGTCGACGACTATTACAAAGCCGCCGCGATTGATTACCACGGCGGCCAGCTCTATCCGCATCTGGTCCGCGACGAAACCAAGCCCGACTATCTCGACGATCTGATCAAGGCTCACGCCGGCAAGTAAGGGTTTTTGCGGCGTTGTTGTTTGACGGCCAGGAAACGAAAGCTTAAAAACTAAAAGAGGCTTGCAGATAAATCTGCCGGTTCGCTGAACTGGTGGAATACGGCTGCCCAGCGAGCGCGTTGGGGACGGCAAAGAACGCAGAAGCAGATGCTGGCGCAGTAGCCGTCGGCGGATTCAGAACCGCGCTCGGCACTGCCGCGTTCACATTGTTAAAGAGATTGCGCGCGTTGATGCTGAATGTAACGGTATAGCGCTTACCAGTTCCTTCCAAACCGCCAAACCCGCCCCCTCCTCCGAACGGCCCCCCGGGCCCGCGACCACCACCTCCACCCGGCCCGCCGCGGCCGCCTCCACCTCCGCCTGCTCCTGCTCCTGCGGGACGATCCGCAACTTTGCCGAAACCGAATGACTTGCTGAGCCTTACGTTCAGAGTAAAACGCCCGGCGCTGGTCAAGAAGTTCACCGGGATCTCTTCCCCCGGTGTCGGCACGGTGTTGAACGCAGGGAATCCGGGAACGGTCACAACGTTCCCCGCAGGCGTTGAGCTGGTTGCGAATGTCGGGCGCTGGTTAAACTGCGAGCTGCCCAGAAGGTCCTGGCTCAGCGTCACGTTGTATGGAATCCCCGAGGTGGCGATCAGGAAGGGGCTAAACCGGAACCCGTGGGGCAGAGCGACGGAAGCCAGCAAGAAAAAACGGTTGCGGATATCGAAAGAAGCTCGGCCGTAATCCTCGAGTACGTTGAACGGATTTGATGGAAACGAGTTCACACCGGAGGTGTCGCTCTTGGCGTAGTTCAAAGTGTAGTAGGTCGTGACCAGGAGCTTCGCACCCGCGCGCACGGTGCCTTGGACGAACAGTTGGTTCTGGCGGAAGATCCCTTCCGATTCGTATTCGTAAACATTTCCTATCGGTCCAAGCGGCCGGTTGAGGAGCGGAGCAGCGGGGTCGTACTGGCCGAGAAAAGGAGTGTTGATATTGTTGGTGAACAACTGATCGGCTCCGCGCGAATTTAGATAAGANNGTCGACGGAGCGCGCAGATTGTGCTGCAACTGGTAAATCGTCGGCAGCGTCAAGTTCGCAGGCAGTCCTGCGATTGGAATTGGAGTCGTGCCGTTAAAGAACCCCGGATTCGTGACGACGAATTCCGTCAGCGCATCCGCTCCGCCCCCCAATCTTTCGGCTTGTAAGGCGGAAGCTTCAGTGAAGCGATCGTAAAAAATACCGAAGCCTGCGCGCAACACGGTTTTCGGAGGAGTTTTGCCCCGACCGATGCCCCATGCAAAACCGAGCCGCGGAGCCCAGTCGTCATGATCGTGGATTTCATTCTGCGCTTCGAATCGCAGTCCAAGGCTTACAGTGATGTTGGACTTCACTCGCCAATCGTCTTGAACAAAAAGCCCAACGTCAACTTGGTCTTCGCTGAAGCGGGTTAAATTCAAATTAGGATTTGCATTGCCGGTAATCGAGTACTGCACCGCGGCTTGTTCCGTACCTTCCAGCGTGGCCTGGTAAGCCTGAATGGAAGGGAAGACGAATGCCCCATTGAAACCGGAAGTGGCGCTATTTACGTCCGTGAGTCCTCGCAAACGAGCCCCAAATTTCAAAAGGTTTTTCTTTAATTGAATGGAAGTGTAATTCTGAAGTTCGTAGTGATTCGTGCTGTCGATGATGTTTCCCTGATTGTTGCCGCCGCCGGTGAACGCGCCGCCGACGCTTACGGTAGGCGCGGTGCTTTGCGCGATCTGGCTGCTTTCGTCTCGAAGATATTGAAATCGCGTTTCATTGATGATGTTTGTGCCGAACGCCTGGGTATCGCTGACCTGCAAAGTCTGCTCGGTGGACAAGGAATTGTAGGCCTGAGATGGCAGAGAGAAGGCTGTGATTCCATCGTTCGTCTCATTGTTGCGAAAATATTG
>PLZZ01000137.1 GCA_003153585.1 Acidobacteriota bacterium
GTTAGCCATTTGTTCCACCAGATTTACTTGCCGATTTGGCAGCCGGTTTCTTTCGAGACGAAGCGACCAGTTGAGCTCGCAAAGTTTCCAGGCCGCGGAATTGCAATTGTTTTACGGCGCCGCCGGTGCGGCCGAGGTCTGTAGCGATTTCGCGGATGCTTTTCTCTTGTGCGAAACGCATTTCGATCACCCGGCGCTGATCGGTCGGAAGAGTTGTCACAAGCCGGAAGAGTTTGGCGCGCTGCTCGACGTCCTCCATATCGATGTGATGCGATAAAAGCTCGTCGGAAGACGGGTTGCCTTGCTCCCGCGCTTTGGATTTCCAGCTATCTGCGATGGCGTTTGACGCGATCCGGAGCAGCCACGCCGCGAAGGGAAGCCCGCGCCATTCGTAGCGAGCAAGGTTTGCAAGGGCCTGGTGAAACACTTCGGCCGTCAGGTCCTGCGCCTCTTCGCGGTTTCCGACACGACGCGCGATGTACGCATACACCCGTTCAAAATTATTTTCGTAGAGCTCGCCAAAACGGCGCGGGTCTTTTTGCGCTGCTTCGACCAGGCGCCGTTCGCCGGCATCTTGGGAACGATCCTTCAACCGGTTCTCCGNNGCGCGCAACTTTGTATCCTTTGCAGCCGTACTACCAATGCGGGCGAGTGTTCCTACAAGCCGCTAAAGAGGCTCCCTGGCGATGGACGAACCAAACATACCTCTTGCGATAGATTCAGCGTCGCCTTTGACCCCCGCGCCTCCGCCCGAGTCCGAGCGCAGCACCATATTCTACGGGCCGAACGGTCTGCGCGCGGGATGGCGTCTCCTGATCTTTGCGCTGATCCTCGGCGGTATCGTTAGTGCTCTTTTGCTGGCGGCGCACTATGCGGCCATCCTGTCCGGGGCGCCTCCAAACAAGCCTGGTCCGCAGACGGCGATCGCGCCCGGAATTATCGCAATTGGCGAGACGGCAACCTTTGGCCTGATTCTTCTCGTCAGTTGGATTATGGGACGAATCGAGAACCGGCGGATCTCGCACTACGGGTTGCCTTTTCGAACGCCCTTCCCGAAAAATTTCTGGGCAGGACTGATATGGGGATTTCTGGCCATCAGCGGTGTGCTCTTGGTGATGTTTCTGTGCCATGGTTTTCGAATCACCGGCGTTGATACCCACGGTCCGGGGTTAGCTCTGTCGGCTCTGGAATGGGCTCTGGCTTTCCTGGCTGTCGGATTCTTCGAGGAATTTACTTTTCGAGGCTACATGCAGTTCACGCTGACCACGGGGATCGGATTCTGGCCCGCGGCCTGTGTCAGTTCCGCTCTTTTCGCTTACGTCCACAAAGGGAACTCGGGAGAATCGCCCTTCGGCCTGGTCCAAGTGGCCGCATTTGGCATTTTCGCCTGCATCGCGTTGTGGCGGACGGGGAATTTGTGGTGGCCCATTGGATTTCATGCCGCGTGGGATTGGGGGCAGACGTTTTTCTACGGCGTGCCGGACAGCGGAATGAGGGCCAGCCACAATTTTTTGCACACCGCGTTCAATGGCCCGACGTGGCTGACGGGCGGAAGCACCGGACCGGAAGGAAGCATTCTTACGACGATTGCGCTGATAGTGGCCTCGCTGCTGGTGCTGCGCTTCTATCGCGAAGTTCGCTACCCGGACCCCGACGCGCTAGGCCTCAGGCTTCGCTGAAGGCTTCTTGCGCATGTGGACTTCCCGGCCGCCGTGCTCGTAATGCACGCCGTCCATGTACGTCCTCATCATCAGAATCCCGCGGCCATGTTCCGCAAAGATGTTTTCGGGCGCAAGTGGGTCTGGAACTTTCTCCGGATTGAAGCCTTCTCCTTCATCCCGGACGACAAAGAAAAGTTCTCCGCTGGCCTCGCAGCGAAAACTCAGGTGCACATGCTTGCTGCGGTCTTCGTGATTACCGTGAACTACGGCGTTGGCGATAGCCTCGCGTAGCGCCACTTCGATATCGCTCCCGTCGCCCTGAAAACACGTGTAATGCTTCATGCGTTCGATGAATTCATCGACGAATGGAGAAATTTCAGAAATATCGCTGGGCATGGATAATTCGAACTGAGGATGGGGAGCCCCGGCCTTCCATCCTTTGTGCAGGTCCATTTCTGTAGCCCCTCGATCCTGCGGCCGGCGCCCGACAGCGCACGAATGAAACGAGAGAAGAATTGTACGCTACGACGCATACTTTTAACCGAAAACTGCGGCGAGTCCAAGCAGTTTATGGATGCCTCGGTCCGTCCGCAGTGAATCGCGGTGAGCGCCCTGTAGATATTGGAGTTAGGAGAGACCTTTTTGTCGGTGCTGCGTCGAAGTGTATGAAATGGTGTTCCCGCTGGCTGCCCGCGCGCCGCACGGGAACTAACTTGCGATGAACTCAACTCTTTCAAGATTGACGCGCGAGCGAGGAGCAAGTATCTTTTCCCGGCCGAGACGGATTCAAAATTAGAAATTCCAGGTGATATCGCGTGAATGCGCCGGGCTGGAGTCCGCGCCTCCCACGCCCCACCTCAGCACAACACTTTCGGCCGGATGCATCCAGCCAAAGGCTCGATACAGATCAGCATGTTGCCAAAAACATTTAGGAGGAACAGATGCGGGCACGTTGGCTATTTCTCTTTTTAGTTCTAGCCCTAGGGTCCGGCGCGCGGGCTCAGCAGGTAGATATTCCCTATGAGAAGTTCGTGCTCGACAATGGCCTCACCGTCATCGTGCACGAAGACCACAAAGCGCCCATCGTGGCCGTGAACGTCTGGTATCACGTCGGCTCAAAGAACGAAAAGCCTGGCAGGACGGGCTTCGCCCATCTTTTCGAGCACCTGATGTTCGGCGGCAGCCAGCACGCCCCGGGGAGTTACGTCAAGGCACTCGAGCTGGTCGGTGCCACCGACCTGAACGGAACCACATATTTTGACCGCACCAATTACTTCGAGAATGTCCCTACATCCGCGGTGGACTACGCGCTATTTATGGAATCTGACCGCATGGGATTCCTCGATTTGAGCCAAAAGACTCTCGACTTGCAGCGCGGCGTGGTGCAGAACGAAAAACGTCAAGGGGAGAACCAGCCTTACCGTCTGACCGAGGAGCACTTTCCTGAAAATACATATCCCGCCGGTCACCCCTACTCCTGGGACGTCATCGGCGACATGGCCGACCTAGACGCTGCTGCATTCAAGGACGTGCAGGAATGGTTCAAGAATAATTACGGGCCGTCCAACGTGGTCATCGTGCTGGCCGGCGATATTGACGCGAAAACGGCGAAAGAGAAGGTCCAAAAATATTTCGGCGACATTCCGCCGGGCCCGCCCGTAGCGCACCAGAAGATATGGATCGCGAAAATGAAGGGGACTCACAGGGAAGTGACTCAAGATCGTGTGCCCCTGCCCCGCATTTACATGGTCTGGAACGTGCCGCAGTTCGGCAGCGTCGACGCCGACTTCCTTGATCTCGTCAGCTCTTGTCTAGGTGACGGCAAGAGTTCACGCCTCTATAAGCGGCTGGTTTACGACGACCAGATTGCCAGTGACGTCACTGTTTATGCCGACACACGTGAGATCGGCGGCCAGTTCGTAGTGCAGGTCACGGCGCGGCCCGGGCATACCCTCGATGAGATAGAAAAAGCGATCGATGAGGAGATGGCTCGATTCCTGAAAGACGGCCCCACTCCCGAGGAGTTGCAGCGGGTACAGACTCAGTATCTCGCAAACTTTCTGCGCGGCAGTGAACGCATCGGCGGCTTCGGCGGAAAATCGGACAGGTTGGCACAGTACGAGGTTTATACCGGCGATGCCGGGAATTACAAGGTTACGCTGAAGCGCGTGCACGACGCGAGTGCTGAAGATCTCAAGGGCGCGGCGAACCGCTGGCTTTCTGACGGCGTTTACATCGCCGAGGTCCAGCCGTTCCCGGACTACAAGGCCGCGTCCGCGGCAGTGGACCGTTCCAAGCCGCCCGCGCTCGGAACGCCGCCGGAATTAAAACTTCCTAAGCTGGAGCGCGCAACGCTTTCCAATGGCCTCAAAATAATCCTCGCCGAGAGGCCCGGCCTGCCGCTGGTAAGTTTCTGGATGACCGCCGATGCCGGCTATGCCGCCGATCACTCCGCGGCGCCGGGCACGGCGAAACTTATGTCCGCGCTCCTCGTTGACGGCACGCGCACGCGCAACGCGCTCCAGATTAATGACCAAACGGCTTTGCTAGGCGCGCGATTGCTGGCCTATTCCGATCTGGACTTCTCTTACGTTCAGCTTTCAGCGTTAAAGGAAAAGTTGGATCCCTCGCTCGAGCTGTTCGGCGACGTGATTTTGAATCCGTCGTTTCCTGACGCCGATTTCAAGCGCGAGCAGAAATTGCAGTTGGACACCATCCAGCAGGAGCAGGACGAACCCATCGGAATGGCGCTGCGTGTTTTCCCCGGTCTGGTCTACGGTCCAACCAACGCCTACGGCAGTCCCTTCACCGGCTCTGGAACGGCGGCTAGCGTGCAAAAAATCACGCGCGACGATTTGGTTAAATTTCATAAAGAGTGGTTCCAGCCGGACAACGCCACTCTCATCGTGGTTGGCGACACCACACTCGCCGAGATCACGCCGAAACTGGAAAAACTGTTTGCCTCATGGAAATCCGGTCAGACCCCGCGAAAGGATGTGGCTGCAGTGCAACTTCCGTCCAAGCCGGTGGTCTATATTTTGGATAAGCCGAACGCCGAACAGTCGGTGGTCATCGCCGCCAATATCACGGTGCCTCCCAACACGCCGGATGAACTCGCCATTCAGGCTATGAACGATGTTCTGGGCGGCACATTCAGCTCGCGCCTGAACATGAACCTGCGTGAGGATAAGCATTGGAGTTACGGAGCGAGCAGCTTCGTGTTTGGTGCGCGCTTCCAACGCCCATTCCTCGCTTTTGCGCCGGTGCAGACCGACAAGACCAAAGAGTCCCTGGTGGAAATGAATAAGGAGTTGCGCGCGATTCTAGCGGATCGGCCGGTAACCTCGGATGAATTAGCGCGCACGCAGGCTAACGAAACGCTCAGCCTGCCCGGGTCGCGCGAAACCTTGGACGCTGTCGGCGGTTCAATCGCGACCATACTGGATTCCAGATGGCCCGACGATTATTACGACACCATGTCGGGCAAGATCGGGGCGCTGAAAACGAGCGATTTGGATGCCGCGGCGAAGCAGGTGGTCCATCCGGACTACTTGATCTGGATCGTGGTCGGTGACCGTGCCAAGATCGAGGTGGGCATCCGTGAATTGAACTTAGGCGAAATCCGTTTCATTGACGCCAACGGCAATCCAATTTGAGTGTTTGCGGCAAGTTTGCTGCATCGCCGGTCAGGCGACCTGTGACCGACCGGCACGAGCAACGATGAAACCGCTCTTTTTCGAGTCTCCGTCGAAACTCCGCGCATGGCTTGAGAAGCACCACGCTCAGAAGAACGAGCTTTGGGTCGGTTTTCACAAGAAACATTCGGGCAAAGCGAGCATTACCTGGCCGGAAGCTGTGGATGCGCTGCTTTGTTTCGGATGGATCGACGGAATTCGGAAGAGCATCGACGAAGTAAGCTACACCATTCGCGTTACCCCCAGAAAATCCAAGAGCAAATGGAGCTTGATTAATGTGAGGCGTGTCCCCGAGCTTCGGAAATTGAGCTTGATGCACGCCAACGGACTAAAAGCGTTTGAGGCGCGAACGGCGGAAGGTACGTATGCGTACGAACAACGTAACGTTGCCAAACTTGGCGCTCGTTTTGAGAAGCTATTCCGGGCCAACAAACCTGCATGGAAGTTTTTTCGCTCGCAAGCGCCGTCCTATCAGAGGACCGCGACTTGGCGGATCATCAGCGCGAAAAAAGAAGAGACCAAGCTGAGGCGGCTCGAAAGGCTTATTCAGGATTCGGCGCGCGGGCGGTCCATCGCTCCACCGAGACACTCTGCAAAATTCAAGTAAACCGCCGGCGAGATTTTGATTTTCGTAGCGCCGGTTTATCCNNTTGCCCTGAGGAACGAAGGGCCGGCTCTTTTGATTTTTTGTGAAGCTCGGCAATCGATCCCTGCTCTTTGGCGGGCACTACGGTTTTCGTTCTGCTCGTATGCCTTCCATGACGCTTTGAATCAGCTCTTTCGCTTTGCCAATCTCGGCGGTGATGATTCGTATGTCCATTACCGGCACTCCCGCATCGCGATTGCTGTGGCAATAGACGCCGTGCTGGCCGACAAGCACGAGCGCGTTGGTCAAAAGGTCCAGCGTAACGGCCAAGCGGCCGCGGTGCGGGCCCATCATCGTTTCGTAATGTTCTAATTCTTCCCGATGCTCGTCAAAAGCCGGCATGTATTTTCCTCGCGTGAACACGTAAACNNCGGACGATGAAATTATCGATTGCGCGGGTATCGGTGTCCTCCCGCAAATCCCACACATCTTCCAGAATCGATTTGCGCGAAACCGTCCGTCCATTTTGCCGTATCAAATGACGCAGCAGCTTCGCTTCCATCAGCGTAAGCTGCACGGTGTTAGTCCCGGTGCGCAATTCGAGAGTATCAAAGTCCAGAGTCTTGCCGTCAAACGTGAAGAGATCCTCCTCTGCTGTTTGTGCGGCATTCTTGCCCGAGGCCGCTGCTTTCTGGCCCGCCGGCTTCTCCTTCGAATCCTTCTTTCCACTGCTCATCCATCCCGTGCGGCGGAGAAGTCCCTGAAGACGCGCCAAAAATATGGGTAGCTGAAATGGTTTGGGCAGATAATCGTCCGCTCCAGCAGCAAAACCTTCCAGAACATCTTCCGGCCGCCCACGGGCCGTGAGCATCAGGACCGGCACATAATTTTTTGCTTTGCGCAGAGCAGAGGCCACGCCGAAGCCGTCAATCCCCGGAAGCATCACGTCGAGCACGACGGCGTCGAATTTTTCTTTGGTTTTTAGAAGCCGATCGATCGCGGATTCGCCGTCGCCCACCACCTGCACCAAATAACCTTCGGCCTCAAGGTTGAACTTCAGTCCGTCAGCGAGATGTGTTTCGTCCTCCACCACCAGCACGCGGCTACTCATCTACGCTCCGCGGCAACTCCAGCGTAACCGTGGTGCCCTGGTTTTCGCCTTCGCTTTCGGCAAAAACTTTGCCTCCGTGCGCCCGAGCAATCGAGCGAACGATGAAAAGGCCCAAGCCCGTGCCTTTCACTTTCGACGTGCTTCGGCGGCGCACACGGTGAAAACGTTTGAACACGCGCCTGAGCTGGTCGGCGGGAATCCCCACGCCTTGATCGCGCACGCGAAGCACCACGCGTTTTTCGTCCGGCGCCTCGATGGCAACCGAGACGTCAACGTTACCTACGGAATACTTGATTGCGTTGTCCAGCACGTTCGATATGGCGGTCCGAAGCTCTTCAGGATCACCGTGCACGGGAAATTCGGTGACGGGCCTCGTGAGTAGCGCATCCTTTGCCCCGGCATCTCTTCCTGGCTGGCCGTTCGCGGATGCGAAGTGCAAAGCGCCGGGGCTCAGATGGTGCCTCGTGCGCGCAAGTTCCATGCACTCGGCCGCTAAATTCCCCAGATCAACTTTGGCGCGGTATTGTTCGCCGCGTTTGTATCCCACTTGGCCCGCTTTCAGCACCTGCTCGACAGTACCCATCAGGCGGTCAGTGTCGTCGAGCATGAGTTGGTAAAAATGTTGCCGCTGCGCTTCCTCTATTTCGCGGCGTTGCAGCGTTTCGAGGTACAGACGAATGGAAGTGATGGGCGTCTTCAGTTCATGCGTAACCGCGTTGATGAAACTCCCGTGCTGTTCGTTCAGGCGTATCTCGCGCACAAGAAAGGTGGTGTTCAAGATCATGCCCAGAATAATCGTAGCGAAGACAATCACTCCCAGGAACAGCATAACGCTCTGGCGCCAGTTGAGGATGATCCAGCCGACGTCCAGCGCAATTGCCAGGGCCACCAGGGATATGCCCAGCACAAGGAAAAAAGCAATCGTCTTCCGTCGGCTCGCGATACGCATTGGTTTCTCGGAATCTCAACTGAATTGTACCTCGGAGGCGGGTTCTTGCGCAGTCAGATGCGAATTGCGGGGCCCTGTCGTTAACGGAAGACGGCCACGGCAGGTGCGGAGACATCGAGCCGCAGCGTTCGGCCGCGGCTCAGCGGGGATTTCAAACGATGGAAGTCTAGAGTTGTGCGGAAACCAGTTCGGACTGAGGTTCTGGAGCGGCGAATTTGGCCGTTTCCTCGGCGTGCTTCACGGCCGCGAGCTTTGTGGTGTGAACCTGCTTCGCCAGCCCGAGTTTCTTAAGCAGCCAGATGCCGTACCAGTTTGTGTCAATCTCATACCAGGCCAGCCCGTGGCGAGCTGAAACCGGATGCGCGTGATGATTGTTGTGCCAGCCTTCGCCCCAGCTCAACAACGCGACCCACCAGCTATTCGTGGAAAGATCGCGAGTCTCAAACCGTCGCGTGCCCCACGAATGAGTGGCCGAGTTTACCAGCCAAGTGAAATGCAGGCCCACGACCGTCCGGAAGAAAATTCCCCACAGGACGAACTTCCATCCGCCTACTGCAAGCAGGATCAGCCCGAGAACGATCATNNTCCGGGACGTATCGGGCGAGCGTGGATGTATCGTGGTGCATGGATTTGCCCATCAGGATCCAGCCCATATGCGCCCACCATTTGCCGTCAATTGGTGAGTGCGGGTCGCCTTCGTGGTCGGAATATTTATGATGAATTCGATGCGTGGCGACCCAGAAAATCGGTCCGCCTTCGAGCGCCAGCGTGGCAAAGATCGTAAGCGTGTATTCGAGCCACTTGGGAATTTGGTATCCGCGGTGCGTGAGAAGCCGGTGATAGCACATCCCGATTCCCAGGCTTGTCGCCATCCACCACAGAACTACCGCGACAAAGAACGCCTTCCACGTGAAGAAAAACAGCGCCACAATGGCGCCCACGTGAAACAGCGCCATAAACGAAGCCGTAATCCAGTTGACTTCATCCTTGGCTGCCGCGTTTCTTTCCAGATCGGTGAGTTCGACTCCCATAGTTTTGGCCCTTTTCTCTATTATTGAGTTTCGATATATCTTCGCGTTTTTCGTTTTGCTNNTTGAAAGAGTACCTGTACCGCAAAGAGCGTGTCAGTTTCATATGCGTCCAAAATCAGCACGCACCAACGGCTCGAGTCGGCTACGTGTCCGCTATTGCCTCGTCGCTCTTGCTCAAACGGTGCGCAACGGTCAGAATTCATATGCCAAAGCGCCGTCAATGTGGCTGGTTCCAGGACCCTCTATTGCGCCCTACGGAACAACTTTCCCTAGTTTCCTTTACTCTGCGGCACTGAGGTCGGATAATTTGGCGCGTTGTCCATTGCCATGGCAGTAGCGCGAATGAAGACATCGCCGCGCGAAAGTGCGAGTTTGGGTTCCTCCAGAGCCGCATTCCTGGGAAGTAATGGGCGGCCTATGAGATCTGCGGGGTGAGCTAACCATGAGACGTTCAGATTTGGTGCGAAATGCGGCGAAAGGAAAAACCGTTCGGACCTCCCAAATTGTATTTGGCGAGCGCCAGCATCTTCTGCGCGTGCTCGATTCCGTGGAACGCAGCGCGCTGCCGGCGCCGCGCATGGAGCAGGAGCGGCGCGTCATAGAACAATTGATCCACGCCCGCACGCAGGAGCTGAATCGCATTAATGCCGGCTGGGATGAAAAAATTGGCGTGGTGCTCAGCGCCGAAGTCAGGCCGGATACGCTGGACAGTTTGACCAAGCAGGCGCCGAAAGAAGACTACTATTTGCTGCGACTGATCAGCGAGCACCCCAAAGTTTCAGCGAAGACGTTGGCGCATCTATCGCATCATCCTTACTCCGCCATCCGCGAAAACATCGCCCGGCATCCGAACAGCGACGCGGCCACGCTCACGCGGCTCAGCCGGGACCGCACGCAGCCACTATGGTATCTCGTCGCGTTCAATCCGAACGCCCCGTCCACCCTGCGCAAGAAGCTGCAGGAGCGCATGCGCCGGTTAGGCGAAAAATCCGCTACGCAATAAAAGACCCGTAACCTTCTGATTTGTGGCGATGAAAATTTGAACGCCCCGAATTCTGCTCGCCGGCAAGAAACCGGCAATTCAAGTGCAGGGCCAGAATTGCTTGTTGATGTAGAATCGGCGGCGTGACGCGCTCCTCTCCATCTCCCTCGGAAATGCTTAATATTGCGGACGAATTCATCTCCCGCCCCGCGCGAGAGCATCCAAACAAACCGGCGATTCTGGGAGTCGAGCGCGAAGCGACCTACGCCCAACTCGAGAATGAAGTAAATCGTGTGGCGCGCGCATTGCTGGATTCAGGCTGCAAGCCGGGTGACCGCGTCCTCATCGCGCTGCCTGATTCGATCGATTTCATCGCTTGCTTCTTCGCTGCGGCTAAGATTGGCGCCATCGCTGTGCCGGTGAATTC
>PLZZ01000196.1:0-5572 GCA_003153585.1 Acidobacteriota bacterium
AGCGGCAGCGACCGGTGCCGCATCCCTTCGTTCGTGTGATCGTTCAGATTCACGTGCGTAATCTCAACATCGCTCGCCGGCAGCGAATCCGGGTCCACGCAAAACCCGTGGTTCTGCGACGTGATCTCCACCTTCTTCGTCCGCAAATTCTGCACCGGATGATTCGAGCCGTGGTGTCCGAACTTCAGCTTGAACGTGCGTCCGCCAAGCGCCAGCCCGCAGAGTTGGTGCCCCAGGCAAATCCCAAAAATCGGGACACGCCCCAGCATCTTCCGGATATTGGCCACGGCGTACCCGATGGGTTCGGGGTCTCCCGGCCCATTCGAAAGAAAAACGCCGTTTGGCTTAAGAGCGAGCACATCCTCGGCGGAAGTCTGCGCCGGCACTACGGTGACGTGGCAGCCGTAGTCCACAAGCAGCCGCAAAATGTTTTGTTTGATGCCGAAATCGTACGCTACCACTTTGTAGCGCAGCTCTCCGCCCGAATCCGCAGCGTGCTTCACCTTACCGACTGCAGGCGCACCAGCATTCGCCGTTTGTGCTGCATCAAGATCAATCGACCCCCGCCTCCATTCGTACTTTTTCTTCGACGTGACGCGGCTCGCAAGCTCGAGCCCAGCCATCGTCGGCAAAGCCCGAGCCTCCGCGATAAGCTTCTCAACCGAAGTGCCGTCCGTCGCCACCACTCCGCGCAACGCTCCAACATCCCGCAAATGCCGCACCAGCGCGCGCGTATCCACATCCCAAATCACCGGTACTCCGTACCGCTCCAGGTAAGCCTGCGCCGTCTCGCTCGACCGCCAATTAGAAGCCAGCGCGGAGAATTCCCGCGTAATCAGTCCTTCGATGTAAGGTTTCGCGGATTCTTCGTCGTCGAGATTCGTGCCCACGTTCCCAATGTGCGGATACGTGAGGCAGACAATCTGGCCGGAATAACTCGGATCGGTGAAAACTTCCTGATACCCGGTAATACTGGTATTGAAAACGACTTCGCCGCCGCGGCGCGTGCGAGCGCCCGCCGCGCGGCCTTTAAATACTCGCCCGTCTTCGAGCGCGAGAATCGCGCGACCTGCCGGGTCTTGCGTCAGTGTGTCCTCCAAAGTTCATCGTGATGCCGCGTTTACCGTTGATGACATCGTCAGCGATCCAAAATGATCCACGGGCCAATACGCGAATACCGCTTTCCCGTATATGTACGGCCGGCCCACCGGCCCGAACACCCGCGAATCGTTCGAGCTGTCGCGATGATCGCCCATCACAAAATAATTTTCCGCCGGAATCGTTATAGGGCCGTAGCTCGAACCGTCCAGATAACTCGGCGGGATATAAATCTCATTCAATTCCTTGCCGTTGACGTAAAGCCGCCCGCCGCGTAGTTCCAGCGTTTCGCCGGGCAATCCAATCACGCGTTTGATGAACGACTTCGATTTGTCCAGAGGATACCAAAACACCACCACGTCGCCGCGCTCGATGGGTTCAAATCGGTAAACAAATTTATTGATAAAGATTCGCTCCTGATCGCTCAGCAGCGGCGCCATGCTGGTGCCTTCCACTTTCACCGGCTGGTAGAGAAAAATAATAATCACCAGCGCCAAGCCCAGGGCTACTGCCAGATCGCGCGTCCAACTCCGCAACTCGCGGCGCAATTGGGGAATGCGTCCGTTATCTGTTGGATTCAACTGCCCAGGATGGGGAGTCTCAAACATCTTTCGCCTAATTATTTATAGCACGGTAAGGGCGCGCGCTCCAAATCGCTGCAAAGNNTCACCCAGCGTGAATCCCAGGATCGCCAGCGCAGCGATCACCGCCGTTTCCGTGCGCAAGACATTTTGTCCTAGCGACGCCTCGGCGAATCCACCAGCTCGGGCAGACGCTAGTTCGTCGTCAGTCCAGCCGCCTTCCGGCCCAATCGCCAGGCTGGCCGACGGGTCAGCGTAAACGCTCAGAGCATCGCGAATCAGCTTCGCATCGCGCCGTTCGGAAAGCACAAGCTTGCAAGCTGCGTCATTCTGCGCAAACGCTTCTTTCGGTCGAATCACACCGCCGGCTTTGCCTTTTCCTGCTTCTTCCGACGCCGTCCGCAGGATCGGGGGCCGCAAACGTCGAGATTGCTGCGCCGATTCCAGTAAAATTTTCTCCCAGCGCGCGCGCCTCTTCGCCACTGCGGCCAGCAGCGGTTTGTCCGTGCGCTCCGCCGCCAGCACCACGATTTCGGTTACGCCGAGCTCCGTTGCCTTTTCCAGGCACCACTCAAACCGGTCGAATTTCACCAGCGAAATGAGAAGTTGAATCCGCAGAGCAGCCTCTTGCTCCGCGATTTCCTCCATCAGCGCGAATTCGATTTGGTGGCCGCTCCGCTTCGATGACTTAACGCTCTCGATCCGCGCCAGCCAAACGCGCTCGCCGTCGCTCAATTCGTAAAGCTGCCCCGGCTCGGCGCGCAGCACACGACCCAGATGCTCGGCAGTATCACCGCGCACTATCGCGGACTTCGAATCAAAGCGGTCAGTAAAGAAGCGGCGGCGCACGGCGCTATTCTAGCTTGAAGTTAGTTCGTGGGAGGAATGTAAATTCAGGAATCTCGCGGAACACTAGCCGAATATATCTTTCACTTTCTCGAAAAAGCTCGAAGATCGCTCGGCAGGCTTGTTTTCTACCTTCAAAGACACGCCAAGCTGCTCCAGCAACCGGCGCTGCTCGCGCGACACCTTCGACGGAATCACCACGCGGATACTGATGTAGAGGTCGCCTCGACCGCCATGCGGATTTGGCATCCCTTTGGACTTCTTGCGAAAAATCTGCCCGGACTGCGTCCCTTCCGGAATCTCCAGAGTATCTTCACCCTGTAGCGTTGGAACTTTAATCGTCGCTCCCAGCGACGCCTGGGTGACGCTGATCGGAATCGTGCAATATAGATCCGCGCCGCGGCGTTCGAAAAAGGCGTGTTCCCTCACTTCAAGGAAAATATAAAGATCTCCTGTCGGGCCTCCGTTCGTGCCCGGTTCGCCTTGGTTCGTCATCCGCAAACGCGTGCCCGAATCCACGCCCGCGGGAATGCCTACATCCAAAGTCCTTTCGCGTTCGATGCGGCCCTGCCCGCGGCAAGTCACGCAAGTGTCGCGAATCACCTGCCCCGCGCCTTGGCATGCTGGGCAAGTGCGCGTGATCGAGAAGAATCCCTGCTGGTAAGCCAGTTGCCCGTGCCCTTTGCAAGTGCTGCAGGTTGACGTGCCGCTTCCTGGTTTCGCCCCTGTCCCTTTGCAAGCCTCACACGCTTCATGCCGCGCGATGCGAATCTTTGTGTTTACTCCCGTGGCGGCTTCTTCAAAGGTGAGCGACATGTCGTAGCGCAAATCTGCGCCACGCTGCCCTCGTTGCCGGCTGCCTCGTCGCCGTCCTCCGCCCAACACCTCGTCGAACCCAAAAAGGTCGCCGAGAATATCCTGAAATTCTTCGAAGATGCTGGCATTGAAACCGGAATCGAACCCGCGGCTTCCTAGTCCGGCAGCGCCGTAGCGGTCGTACACCGCGCGCTTCTGCGGGTCGGAAAGAACCGCGTAAGCTTCGCTGGCCGCGCGAAAACTTTCTTCCGCTTCCGGCTTCTTTTCCAGATTACGGTCGGGGTGATATTGCAAAGCAGCTTTGCGATACGCCGATTTAATCTGCTCGGGCGAAGCTTCGCGCGCCACACCCAGAACTTCGTAGAAATCTTTGGAATTCGTTGCGGCCATCGGTCCCTTTTTAATTGGTATTCAAACGCCACGAACTGAGCGCGCACAGAATAATTGTTTCAGATAGATACAAATTCGATGCCATCCGGGCGCTTACGATTCTTTCGCCACGCGAACCATCGCAGGCCGCAGCACGCGATCGTGAAACGTGTAACCAGGCTGCATTTCGGCAATCACCGTGTCTTCCTCATGTTCTGTGGTTAACACGCTTTCGATTGCATGGTGCAGATGCGGATCGAATAATTTGCCCACAGCGTCAATGCGCTCCACGCCCTGCTTCGCGAGCAAGTCCCATAATTGCTTTCGGATCAGCTCGAATCCCTTGCGGTATTCCGCATACTGAGGATCGTCGCGGGCCTCCAAAGCGCGGTCAAACGCGTCCAGCACCGGCAATATGCCCTCAATAAGCGATTCCACGCCGCGATGTCGATCGTGCTGCCGTTCCTTCTCCATCCGCTTGCGATAATTTTCAAAGTCGGCCTGGCGACGCACCAGCGTATCCGTCAGTTCTTGCTTCTCGGCGAGCAGCTTCTTCACTTCCTCTGACGCCGAGCCGCCTTCCACTTGCGGATCCAGCGCGCGAGCCGCTGCCGGGCTATCACCTGTTGCAGACTCTCCGCGGTCCACCAATTTGCCCTCTCTGGTCGCTACGAAGGGTTTTGAATTTTCTTTGTCTTTATTCGATGCCATAATTTCAACCGCCTTCTTGGTTCTCCGAGAAAAACTGCGCCATGAACGCAACCGCCGTGATCACCCGCTCGTAGTGCATGCGCATCGGCGCGAGAATGCCAAGCGTCCCTTGCACCTGATCGTTGGATGAATACGACGCCGAAACCAGCGCCAGGTGTTTTCCGCCATTCGAAATTTTATCAAGCCCGAGTTCCACATGCACGGCCTCGGGCGATTCAATGCAGCCGCTCAATAGCGCGATCAGCCGGTCTTTTTCTTCAATGGCCTGCAGCAGTTCGCGCAACTGCTCCTGGTTCGTAAAATCGGGTGAAGCAGCAATCTGCGCCGCGCCTTCCACGTAAATCTTGCGGTCGCCGCCGTCCCCTAAAATGCTCGGATCGCACAACAGCAGCGCGTCATCCGCCATTCGGCCGTACTGTTCGCGGTCGCGGTCTAGCTGTTTTCGCAGATCCGCGCGCATGGCTTCCAGCGTCCAGCCGATGTAATGACGGTTCAGATAGTCCGCGATGCGGTCCAGGTCTTCCTGCCGAAACGACCTTTCCGGGCGAATTAGTTTGTCCCGCGCCACGCCGCCGCCGGAAATCAGTACCACCAGCACGCGGCTATCCGGCAGAAGCAAAAACCGCAGATGCTCCACCACGCTGCGCGCCAGCGGCGGCGAAATAAAAATCCCTAGCCCGCGCGAAACCGCCGCGAGAACGTGGCTCGCGCGCTCCATCACCGCTTCGGGTGTCTGCGCCGCTTCCAGCTCTCTGCGAATCCACTGGCGATCCTCCGGGCTGGCGGTAGCCTGCGCCGCTACTTGCTCCACGAAAAAACGGTACGCTGCCGCCGTCGGCACTCGGCCTGCGGAAGTGTGCGGCTGGTAAAGCAGTCCTTCATCTTCCAGATCGGCCATCACGTTGCGCACCGTCGCCGAACTCAGCGGCTTGATGTGCATGCGCGAAATGCTGCGCGACGACACCGGTTCCCCGGTCTCGATGTATGCGCGCACCACGTCCGTCAGGATCTGTTGATGGCGCTTCTGCTGTAGGATCGTCGGGCTCATGGTTTAAAGCAGGTTAACTCCTGGGCCGCCGCCACAGTTTCGTAGCAACCCAACCTTACATTTCAGTTTAGTCGGTGCAGTTGAAAGCGTCAACCGCGCGTAG
>PLZZ01000196.1:5636-5929 GCA_003153585.1 Acidobacteriota bacterium
TTCCTTCAGGGGTTTTAACCCCTGAAGCCCCTGGGCCGCGGACCTCTTCCGCAACCGCAAAGACCTGATCCCATTGCATCACCAAATGCGGCAGCGCAGCGCCTCAGCCCGTACCATCGGCGAATCCGCCTTGCAGCCCCACGCCTTTGCAAACGCAGGCATGTTGGAAACCGGTCCCTTCGTGCGAAACGGTCCCAGCGGATGCGGATTCGTCGCTACCATCACTCGTGCATACTCCGGACGCACGCTTCCCGCCCATATCTGCGCAAATGCTATGAAATATCGCTGCTCGG
>PLZZ01000196.1:5934-9991 GCA_003153585.1 Acidobacteriota bacterium
GTCCACCAGTTTTTCAGATTTCCCTGCGCGTCGAATTTTGCGCCTTGATCGTCGAACCCGTGCGTCATCTCGTGGCCGATTACCACTCCGATCCCGCCATAGTTCATGGCATCGTCGCGATTCGCATCGTAAAAAGGCGGCTGCAGAATGCCGGCCGGGAATACGATCTCGTTCATCGACGGGTTGTAATATGCATTAACCGTCGGCGGAGTCATTCCCCATTCCGTACGATCCACTGGCTTGCCTATTTTGGAAAGCTCGCGAGCCACCTCGAACTCCCCGCCGCGAATCACGTTGCCCGCATACGGCCCGCGTTCCACTTTGTACGCTGAATAATCCTTCCATTTATCCGGATACCCGATTTTGATCATGATGGCATCCAGCTTCACCGCGGCTTGCTTCCGCGTCTCCGGGCTCATCCAGTCAAGCGTCGCCAGATCGTCTCGCAACGCCGCTATCAGATTCTTGACCATCGCCACTGCCTTGGCCTTCGCTTCCGGCGGGAAATTCTCCTTCACGTAATACTGTCCCAGCGCCTCGCCTAACGTTCCATCAGTCGCTTGCACGCAGCGGCGCCATCGCGGCAGCAGTTCCTTCGTCCCCTGCAGCGTGCGCCCATAAAAATCAAAGTTCTCATCCACAAATTTTGACGAAAGTCCCGGCGCGGCANNGCCCACTCAAAATTCGGAGTCAGCTCCTTCAGCTGCGCCAAAGTCATCATGTGATAAATGTGCTCCGGGTCGCGTCGCTCCACATTGGTCATCGAAGCTTTTGCCAGCGAGGTTTCGATATCCATCACTTTCTTCGCTTCCGCGGCCGCGGTTGCATCGTCATCGCCCGCCAGCTTGAACATATTCGCCACGTGTTGCGCGTAAGCCGCCCGCAGCGTTACTGATTTCTCGTCGTCCTTCGTGTAGTAGTCTCGATCCGGCAATCCCAGCCCGCCCTGCCGCGCCCCGGCAATCACCTGCGTGCTGTTCTTGAAATCCTGCTGGGACCCGAAAGCGAAAACCGCTCGCACGCCTCGACGGTGCAGGTCGGCGATTTCCGCCTGCAGTGTCTTCGCATCATTTATGTCCTCTATAGCCTTCAGGTACGGCTGCAGCGGCTTAATGCCCGCCGTCTCGATGGCCGCCTCGTCCATGCAACTCGCATAAAAATCGCCAATCTTCTGCCAGTTCGAGCCCGGCGCGCCGCTCTTGTCCGCCGCAGCTTTGTCCAGGATCCCGCGCAACACATTCTCGTTGTCTTCACGAAGTTTATTGAACGTGCCCCACGACGGATAAGCCGCGGGAATCGCATGGCTCTTCACCCAGCCGCCGTCGGCAAACTGAAAGAAATCATCGCAAGGAGAAACCGAACGATCCAGATTCGCCAGATCGAATCCATGCCCGCCTTGCTCGTCGGCAACGCCGGCCATGTAGCAGCCTCCTCCCTCAGAACCTCCCTCCGAAATGGTCGCAATATTTTGGCGCGAGTCAGCGCTCTGCGCCGCCAGTCCCAGCGGCGAAACCATAATCAGAATGCCCAGCAGAACGAACGGAGCGCGTCGAATCATCGAATTCCCTCTTTCAGTTGGATTTGAATCGCACACGCCAGTGCGGGAGTTGAGCCGAAATTCCGTCGGTGGCAAGAGCAGGCGTGTCGCTGTCCGGATTGTGACCGCACACCCGCGCCAAGTCAACCGCGCCTCGGTGCGTCTCGCCGGGCTAGAGTCTCCGCCGTGGAAGGGCGGGGCTTCGGTTTACCCTGAGCGTAGCGAAGGGCCCCGCCGATCGTCCATGCATCGACTTCGGGCTTTAGCCCCTGAAGCCGGACGGTTCTGAAAATAAACCCCCTATTGACACTCTATAGGAAGCTAACTTATTGTCCTACAGATCGTCTATAGGAGAATCATGACACCAGATCAAACCAACCTCCTCCAAGGCACCCTCGACATGATGATTCTGAAATCTCTGGCCCTGGACCAAATGCACGGCCTCGGCATCTCCCGCCGCATCGAACAACTCACAAAAGGCACTTTTCATGTCAAGCCCGGCTCCCTCTTCCCCGCTCTCCATCGCATGGAAGAGGAAGGCTGGCTCGTCTCTTCCTGGGGCGAGTCGGAAAATAATCGTCGCGCAAAGTATTACCGCTTAACCAAAGCGGGCCGCCGCCAGCTCGATTCAGAAACCCAGCGCTGGGGCCGAATTTCATTGGCCATCGCCCGCGCCCTGGAAGCTTCCTAGGTTCGCGCAGTCAGGAAGGAGCAGAAAGCATGCCCACGCTCTCGCGAATGAAAAACTTCCTCCGAAATATTTTCGCCAAGCGCCACAACGACGGTGAACTTGACGACGAAGTGAATTCCTACGTTGACCTGCTTGCAGAGGAAAAGATGCGCGGGGGCATGAACCCGGGTGAAGCTTGCCGCGCGGCTCGAATCGAACTTGGCGGCATCGAGCAAGTAAAAGAACAAGTCCGTGAAGTCCGCGCCGGCGCCTGGCTCGATACCCTCCTCCAAGATTTGCGCTACGGCGCGCGCATGCTAGTAAAAAACCCCGGCTTCACCACCGTCGCCGTCCTCATCCTCGCCCTCGGCATTGGCGCAAACACCGAGATCTTCAGCATGATCAATGGCCTGATGCTGCGCACCCTCCCCGTGCGGGACCCAGGGCGGCTCGTCGAACTCCTCCACCACTATCCCGGCGAGCCTGAACCTGGGTTCAACGGCTTCTCGTGGGACGCCTACCAGATCATGCGCGACAGTAATCGTGTCTTCTCGGACCTGATCGTCGGGTCTATTAACTTTTTCACTGTCCGCGCCGATAAGCTGCAGCCGCAGACGGTGATCGGCGGAAATGTCGGAGGAGCTTTCTTCCAAGCGCTCGGCTTGCGGGCTGCGGCCGGCCGCTTAATTGGCCCCGAAGATGTTCACATGGGCTATCACGCCCCGGTAGCCGTCGTGAGCTGGTCGTTCTGGAAATCCCGGTTCGATCTGGATCCTGGGATCGTTGGCAAGAAAATCATCGTTGATGACGCTCCGGTCACCATCATCGGCGTGGTACAACGCGATTTCTACGGACTCAGCGAACAAGCGCAGCAGGACATTTGGCTGCCTATATCACTTGGCCCCTCTCCCACATGGGGATTTGCATTGTTAGGGCGGCTGAAACCGGGCGTTTCCATAGAACAAGCACGAGCGGAAATGGCGGTGCTGTTCCAAAGGGTTGTGAACGCGCCCGACGCGGGGCCATTCGTCAGGGGAATGCAGCTTCGCATCGAGCCCGCCGGAGATGGGTTGTCCACGCCGCTGCGCGAGACGCTCCACACGCCGCTGATCGTTCTGATGGCGATGGTAGCCCTGCTGCTTCTTCTGGCATGCGCGAACCTGGCCGGGCTGCTTTTGGCACGCGCGGCATCTCGGCAGCACGAAATGGCGGTGCGGGTTTGCCTGGGTGCGGGCCGCGGTCGGCTGATTCGGCAGACGCTCACCGAATCCTGGCTGCTTTCGATGACAGGCAGCGCGCTGGGCATTTCCCTGGCTTATTTTGGAACTCGCGGACTGATACTGATTTTCGCGTCGGGACGCGAGATTGCCGGGCTTCCGGTTCACTTCGAGTCTCTCAGCAACCCCGATTGGCGCGTGCTGCTGTTTACCGGCGCAATCGCGTTCGCGGCCGCGATGCTGTTCGGAGCGGTACCCGCGACTCGTGCCTTCCGCCCGATTCCGGCCCAGGCATTGCAGCAGGCGGCGCGGATTGGAGAGTCAAAATCTCAGCGACTGTTCGGAAAAAGCCTGGTGGTTTCGCAAGTCGCTCTCTCGGTGGTGCTGCTGACTTCCGCCCTGCTGTTCGTGGGTTACCTGTCGCATCTTCGCAGCCTCAACCCGGGATTTCGCCGCGACCATCTCCTGCTGGTCACTCTGGATACTGCGCACAGCGGTTACAACGCAGCACAATTCGCGCGCCAGTCCGAACAATTGGTAGCCCGATTGGAGGCCATCCCTGGCGTGAAATCAGCCGCGCTGAGCACTATGAGCCCGATGCAAGGCCCCGGTGCGTCGGCCTTTGCATTTGCG
>PLZZ01000165.1:0-883 GCA_003153585.1 Acidobacteriota bacterium
ATTTGTCTTCCAGAATGGTGACTGAGAATTCGGCGTCGGTGTACTGATGGCTGGCGAAAAGTCCTTTCGAATTGGCCAAAACGGACTGGTGCGAGCCGCTGGCGAAAATGCCTGCGGCGGTCTGCTTTTTCTTATCGGCCATTTTGCAAACGCGAGTCACGGCGCGAGCGCGATCCATCGGATTCTCCGTGGCCGTGGCGTCAAAATAGCGCGCGACTTTCTGATATTTTTGCGGGCCGAGCATAGGCAGCAGATCGGGGTTTTCCGGCTGGTGGCGCGCCAGGGTGGAAGCAGCAGCGACCACGCGGCGAAGTGATTCGTCGTCGGTTTTGTTGGTTGTGGCGCGCGCGGTGCGGCCGTCAACCACGGCGCGGACCGAGATCGAGAGAGTATGGTCCGCCACGTTTTGATGGATGGTGTTATTGGCGAAGCGCGTGAGAGCGTCGGTGGTGGAATCAATCTCGATTTCGGTTTCGTCCGCTTCGCTGAGCGCGATCACGCGGCCGGCGATGCGCTGGAGTTCCGCGAGAGTGAAGCGAGCGCCATTTTCGGCGAGCGCCGCGGTGCTGAGCACCGATCGCGAAGATGTCTTCGCTCCTTTTGAGCGGCGGGCGCGTGCCGGCGGCGATTTTTTCTTGGTAGGTTTCATGTTTGGGTTTTATTTTTACTTGGCGAAGGCGACTCCCACTTTTATGTCTCGGAAGCGCGTCGGGGACGCTCCGTGGCCGGTGCCCATGGTTTGCATGGNNGCGTCGCAGCTATTCCAGAATTCCGTGGTGATGCCGCTGTAGCTGGGGTTCTTGATCATGCGGCCTTTCTTGCCGCCTTTTATTTCCCAGCCGATTTCGGTGGAAAACTGAAATTGATAGCGGCGATCGTCGAT
>PLZZ01000165.1:899-3074 GCA_003153585.1 Acidobacteriota bacterium
GCGATTCCAGTTTTCCGTGCGCATGGTCCCGTTCGAGCGCGTTTCGCCGATGGTGGCAGCCGTTTCGCGATTGCTTAGGTAGCCGGTGAAAAGGCCGTTGGTAATAATGGGAGTGCATTGCGCCGGAACGCCTTCGTCGTCATAGGCAAACGTTCCGAGGCCGGGGCCGTGTTCGAGGCGCGCGTCCGCGACCACGTTGACGATGTCCGAGCCGTATTTGAGTGTGCGCAACTTTTCCAGGGTAAGAAAACTCATGCCGGCGAAATTCGCTTCCTGGCCCAGGACGCGGTCTAGCTCGATGGGGTGGCCGATGGATTCGTGAATCTGCAAGCCAAGCTGCGAGCCGCCGAGAATAATTGTGCTGGTTCCCTCGGGACACTGAATAGCGGAGTGGAGCGCAACGGCTTCTTCGGCGATGCGAGGCGCGTTGCCGACCAGGTCGAGCGCTTCAATCAGCTCGTAGCCCTGCAAGGCGTGTTGGCCGCCAAAACTGTTGGGGTAGGAACGCTTTTGGATCTCGCTATCACCGAATGAAGTGGCGACGATTCCCGCGCCGGACTGCATTTTTACCTGATGAATCACGGAGCCGGTGCTGGAAACAAAAAGCTGATCGATCTTGCGGAACGACATCGAGCCTTCCGCAAGCGTGACGCCCTTCACCGCGAGCATTTCCTTATCAGCGCGGAGAAGCAAATCGATCTGGCGTTCGACGGGAATGCGAAACGGATCTTTTACGAAGGGGTTTTGCCAAGTGTCCACGTAAGTTTCTTCCGGAGCGAGGGCGACATTTTCGCGTTTCGCAAGCGCGGAAGCTTTGGCGATGTTGATGGCTTGCGCGGCGCAGGCTTGGACGCCTTCGCGCGTGAGGCGGTCGGTGGAGGCAAATCCCCAGGCGCCGCTGGCGATCACGCGAATACCGATGCCCAGCGATTCGGATTCGAGCAGATTGCCGACTTCCCCGTTTTTGGTGGCGATTTCGCGCTGGCGGGTGTCCATCACGCGCGCATCGGCGTAGGAGGCGCCGCGAAGCTTCGCAGTTTCAATACCCAAGGCGGCCCAGTCGAGCATCATGCGCGAGAGATCCTCGGGGTGACGATGCTAGCGGCTTGAAGGTGAAAAGGAGCGGAAAAGTGCGATGGGCAAAAGTGACTTTTTTGGCGATTTGAGCAAGTTGCGGTTGTTTGTTTTCTGTGAGTTACAAGGTGTTCTACTTCCTGAGTTTGGCGATTTAATTCTGCAGTCTGAAACCTAGTAACCAGCCCCTTAGGAAGGAAAACCGGAGCGAGATGACAGATCGTTTCGAGACTGGTCACGCCGCTCACAGACCTCACAGTCGGCGAGAAGGCACGCGCGTTTGCAGCCGGGAAGATTGGGATTAAGGGCTGATGAGATGTCTTCGTTGAGTTTTGGTGGAGGGTCAGAGGATACTCTAATTTAATCACGAAAAACGCTAGCACGTCCCCCGGCGAATTTCAAGGATTCGTCTGTGTGAGCATAACGTACCCAGGACTCCGATCCCTATTGGGGGAACGAGAATGCGAAGAGCTCGTCCGCCAACTCCCTGGTCGTTTGAGTTCACGGGTTGTACTTCTTCAGCCAATTTTCCAATTCTGTGAAAACGTCGCGGCGCTGTTCGACTATTTGGGGGAAATGGGGCGAGCCGGGATAGGTGACCATGCGGACGGTTTTTCCACGCTCAGCGAGCAGAACGTAGAATTCGCGGCCCTGGAATGTGGGGACGCGCGCGTCGGCTTCGCCGTGAAGGATTAGCAACGGCGTGGTGACTTGGTCCACGTGCATCACGGCGGAAAACTGCAGGATCGGAGCGGGATCCTTTTCCTGCAAACGCGCGTCGTAGTCAGTCTGCCAAACGTCGCTGGTGGGGATGAAGCTGAGCCAGTCGGTGATCCCGGCGCCTTCAATCGCGGCGCGATAGCGATGGGTCTGAGTGACGGTCCAGGAAGTCATGAACCCACCGGCGCTCCAGCCGAAAATAGCCAGGCGATTAGGGTCCGCCCATCCCTGGGCGATGGCAAAGTCGGTGGCGCTATCGACGTCGTTATAGGCGCGATCACCGAAATGCTGATAAATCGCCGCCAGAAAATCCGCACCGTAGCCTGTGGAGCCGCGATATTGCGGTTGCAGGACGACATATCCCATTCCAGCGATCAGCCG
>PLZZ01000165.1:3151-4735 GCA_003153585.1 Acidobacteriota bacterium
GAGTAAGCAGGAAGTCCTTGCACGATACCGTCCGGCCAGCGATAGGCAGGCTCGAGTTTTCCATCGCGATAAGAGTACGTCTCGGTGATGACACCCTTGTGCATCTCGACCCAGACATTGCCGTGGGGATCGGCTGCCAAAGTTATCGCGGTGCCTGCGAGATCAGGCGTGCGGTCGACGGGCTGGCCGCCGCTGACCGGCAACGCAAATACGTGCTCCGGAGTGAGGACGGGCGAAGTGGTGCCGGCGAAGACGAGTTCTTTACCGCCGGAGGTCCAGGCGAGGCCGCTTGTGGCGTCGGGAATTTCGGCAAGGCGGCGCNNTCGGGAGACCAAGCGATCTCGGTGACGTCCACGAGCGCGGGGCACCACCAGCCGGGGTCCGAGCCGTTCACGCCGACGACGTACAAGCTCGTTTCATCGGGTGCTGCGATCGTTCGCACGGCCGCAAGCGGGTCCGGTTTGCGGGGATCGGCCAGCACGGCAAATCGCGTGCCATCGGGCGAGATGGTTGCAGAGCGGATTCCGGAGGCGAGGGAGAGGATTTGTACCAGCTTCCCTTCTCCGAGCGGCACGATTGCCAGCTGGGGCAATTTGCCGACGGGATATATTCCGTACAGCGAGCCATCCTTTGTGAAACCTGACGGCTCGAAGTGTTCCGGCAGGTCGAGCTTTCGCGCATTTTCGCCGGAGATATCCATCAGGTGCCATTCGTGTTTGTCGGCGGGACCAGCCGTGCCGTCGAAGGAGACGCGATAGAGAATCGATTTTCCATCAGGCGAGATAGAAACGGCGCGGGCCGAGCGCAGAGCGGCGTAGTCGTCAATGTTGAAGGGATGCTTATCGGCGGCGAAGGCTCGCGGGGCGGCGGCACATGCCAAGCTCGCTAATACGAAGAGTGCTAGTAGAAATCTGACGGCGTTAGTCTTCATTGTGCCCCCTGCGCGGCGCTCCGCGCGGCACGTGCTCGCGGCGGTTTCGGGGTGAGAAGTTAGCACATGGGGCAATCGATTCAAACCGAGCGAGCAGACGCGCGGTGCATAACTTGAAGGCTCGAGCGGCACGGACCCATGTTGCGCGCGATTTGCAAGGATTGAAGCGGTGGCGTAATATGCGGAACCTGTGCCGGATACCTCCGCCTATATAGGTCGCACCATTTCCCACTACGACGTCCTCGAAAAACTGGGCGGCGGAGGCATGGGGGTGGTTTACAAAGCCAAAGACACGCGCCTGGGCCGAAACGTCGCGCTGAAATTTCTCCCTGACGACATTTCCCAGGACTCGCAGGCCATCGAGCGATTCCGCCGCGAAGCGCGCGCTGCTTCCGCGCTCAATCATCCGAACATCTGCACTATTTACGACATTGGGGAATTTGAAGGGCGGCCGTTTATCGCCATGGAGCTGCTGGAGGGGCGGACTCTGAAGAACCGCATCGCAGGGAAGCCCATTGAGGTGTCGGAGCTTCTGGAGATCGGGATCCAGATCACGAACGGGCTGGATGCGGCGCACTCGAAGGGAATCGTGCATCGCGATATTAAGCCTGCGAATATTTTTTTGGTGGAACGCGGGCAGGCAAAAATTCTGG
>PLZZ01000255.1 GCA_003153585.1 Acidobacteriota bacterium
ATCCGGTTGATTTCAACCTGATGCAGTTGTTGCTGATGATTGACGCGTTCAAGCGCGCTTCGGCTTGGCGCATCACGGCGGTGATTCCGTATTATCCGTACGCGCGCCAGGACCGCAAGGACAAGCCGCGGGTGGCTATCTCCGCGAAGCTTGTAGCGGACTTGCTGGAAACGGCCGGTTCGAGCCGGGTGCTGACCCTGGACCTGCACGCGCCGCAGATTCAGGGATATTTCAATATCCCGGTGGACCATTTGTTCGCTTCTCCGGTGCTGGTGGAATATTTTCAGAAGAAGAACCTGGGGCCCATGACGATTGTTTCACCGGACGCAGGCGGAGTGGAGCGCGCGCGTTATTTCGCGAAGCGCATGGATGCGCCTCTGGCCATCGTGGACAAAAGGCGCATCGACGTGAACGTGAGCGAAGTGATGAATTTGATTGGAGACGTCAAGGGACGGCCTGCGCTGGTGATTGACGACATCATCGACACGGCCGGGACGCTGGTGAAAACGGCCGAAGCGCTGCTGGAACATGGCGCGACGAAGGTTTTCGCGGCCTGCACGCATCCCGTTCTTTCGGGGCCGGCCGCCGAGCGCATCACGAAATCTGCGATCGAGGAAGTGGTGGTGGCGGATTCAGTACCGCTGAATGAAGCGGCGCGAAAGGTATCGAAGATCAAAGTGCTGAGCGTAGCGCCGCTGCTGGCCCGCGGCATTCAGTCGATTCACGAAGAGACTTCGATAAGTGAACTTTTTAATTAATCGGCAACACCGGATTTGAGTTAGAACCCTTCGCCCGCCAGAGCGGGTACGGGACGAGAGGACGTATGGAAACATTTACAGTGGAAGGTCAGGTTCGCGAAGGACGCGGCAAAGGTCCGGCGCGGCGCACGCGTCTAACGGGCATGGTTCCCGCAATTCTTTACGGCGGGAAGAAGAAGGAATCGATCTCTCTCACAGTGAACGCGAAGCAGGTTGCCCGCATTCTTCGCTCGGAGACGGGTCACAACACGATTTTCACCGTACAAGTAGCCGAGGGCGCGGCGGAAAAAGCCATGGTGAAGGACTGGCAGGTTGATCCCGTCAGCGGGAAGCTGCTTCACGTGGATCTCTTTCGCATCGCCATGGACGTGCGCATGCGCGTTCGCGTTCCGGTGCACACATTCGGCGAGCCACAAGGCGTGAAGATGCAGGGCGGCGTTTTCGAAATGGTGACGCGCGAAGTGGAAGTGGAATGTCTGCCGGCCGATATCCCCGAGGAATTTAAAATAGACGTCAGCGAAATGTTGATCGGCAAACAGCTTCGCGCGAGCGATCTGCCGTTTGACCGCGACAAAATAAAGTTGCTTACCGATCCGGTCCGCGTGCTGGCGCACGTAGTAGTGCTGAAGAAGGAAGAGGAGCCCACTCCGGAAGCAGCCGTGGCTGCAGAGACGGCCGCAGCGGAGCCTGAAGTCATCAAGAAGGGCAAGAAGGAAGAAGAGGGCGAGGGCGAAGCTGCCGCGGAAACTCCGGCGAAGGCCGAGAAGTCCGAGAAGAAGGGCAAGGAGAAGTAAATCACCCGGCCTGCGCGGACGCGCCGGGAGAGTGGGATGCAAGTNNAAGTCTTATGTGGGGCGCGGCAAAGTGGCGGGCCAGGAAGTTGTTTTGGCTAAGCCCCAGACCATGATGAATTTGAGCGGGGCCGCTGTACGAGAACTGCTCGAGCGGTATGAATGCGCTCCCGCGGAAATGATTTTGTTGATCGACGAAGTGGATTTGCCCTGGGGCATGCTGAGGATTCGCGAGCGCGGCGTGGGCAGCACGCACAACGGATTCAGGTCGGTCCTGCGATCCCTCGGCACGGATGAGTTCATCCGCATACGGATGGGATGCCAGCCGGAGCATCCGGTGGGCGACCGCGCGGATTACGTGCTCAACCCCATGCGCAAGCCCGAGCGGGAAATTGCGGCGCAGATGGTGGCGGATGCCGCCGAGGCAGTGGAATTAATTTTGACCAAGGGCCCGAACGATGCGATGGCGCGGTTCAACCGCCGCGTGGATACTTCGGAGTCGGAAGAAGATTCGGAATAGGAATGGGAAGCAAGCATTCGCAGCCGTTTTATAGATAACTGGAAATCGAGGACATATGGAAGAGCGCCTTTACGATTTGATTTTTATCTGCCGCCCGGATACGCCGGAAGCGGACATCGACAAAGTAATCACGACACTGGAGCACGTGGCTGCCGAAAAGGGCGGCAAAATCGACTCGGTGAATAAATGGGGCCGCAAGCGCATGGCCTACCGCGTGCAGAAATTGCGGGAAGGATATTACGTTTACATGGTCGTGCGATCGAGCCATGGCGAAGTGGTGAAAGAACTCGAGCGCCGGCTGAAGGTTGCCGACCCGGTGATGAAATATCTGACCGTGCGTCTGGACGAAGAATTGAAGCGGCAAGACAAACTGAAACGGCACCGCGAGCGCAGAGCCGCGCGCCGGCCACGCAAGACCGTTCCGGCTGCGCCGCCAATGCCCGGGACAGAACCGCAAGCCGCAGCGCCGACGGCCTAACTCAATAATCTATTCAGGATTCCAGTCAGGGAGAAATCGAATGGCAGAAGAAAACGCACCGCAACAGCAGTCTTATGGATCATCCGGCGGCGGAGGAGGCCCGCGGTCTTCAGGGCCTGGCGGCGGAGGTCCCGGAGGGCGGCCCGGCGGTCCCGCGAAGCGTGGCAAGCGCAATTTCATTCGCAAGAAGAAGGTTTGCCGGTTCTGCGTGGACAAGGCCGATTTCATCGATTACAAGAAGGCTGAGATTCTGGCGCCGTTCATTCAGGAACGTGGCAAGATTCTTCCGCGCCGCATGACCGGAACTTGCGCGCGTCACCAGCGCTGGCTCACAGTGGCAATCAAGCGGGCGCAGAACATCGCGCTACTGCCGTTCGCCGCGGAGCTATAGCTATAAACCACACTGTTTCCCGGTGTGCCTGCGGTGGACGATCAGGAAAGTCAAAAGAGGCCGGCGAGACGCCGGCGCTAC
>PLZZ01000113.1 GCA_003153585.1 Acidobacteriota bacterium
TGCCACGCTTCGATCGTGTAAGTTCCCGGCGGCAGGTCCTTCAATGTAAACTTTCCATCTTTCGAAGTGACCGCGTAGTAGGGATTCTTGAACACGAAAATGTAACTCTTCATCCAGGGGTGCACGTTGCACTTCACCGGTATGGCCACTTCGGCGCGGCCAAATGTTTCGTCGATGGGAGTAGCGCCCGGCGGCTGCGACTTATTCCACTCGCGATTGTCTTTCGGCATCGGGTGAATGTTGTGAGTGGTTTGGTCGTCGTTCTTGACTTCGAATGTCTGGCCGGTCATCAAGGCGATAATGTGGGGGTCGTACATGCAACCTTGTTGGTTGAGCACGACAGGCTCTTTCGGCGTGTCAAAGGCGTAGTCCGGAGAGAGACCGTCTTTCACGTAAACCACTACGTTGGCTAAGTCGCCTTTGTCGTCTACAACTACCTCAGGCGGGATAACCGGATTCGGATGCGCTTTCTGGCAATATGGCTCGGCGCTCATGTTGATGGGCTTGGCCGGCACGGGCTTGCCATCGAGCGTTACGCTGCCGGTAACGGAGCCGACCGTCGAGGTATCGATCACCTTCTTGGCGTTTGAATTCGCCACGGGCTGCTCGTTGGTGTCCTCTTTTTTGCCGCAGCCGGTGATGGCAATCGCCAACACGGCGGCCAATGCTAGATAAGAATACTTGGTCTTCATTTGAAGAAAATCCTCCTTAGTAAAGCGGGGCTATTCTAACAATTCTGCGGCTGCATGAGGCCAAATTCTTTGCAAGCGAGGGCTGTGCTATGCGCTGCTAGTTCCCGCCGCCAGCGCCTTTGCCGCCTGCTCCGCCTGAGGGCTTTGCGCTCCCGCCGCTCGGAGACGGGGTCTTCCCTACGAGCGCGGCTTGCTCCTGCGGCGTAAGCGAGAACATGTAACGGACCAGCAAGTCCGCTTGATCGCCCTGGTAATGCTGCACGGTCGCGGGCACCGGACCTGAGAAGACCCAGTGATCACCTTCCATACGGAATAATCCCGAAGGCATAGCAGTGCCGGGGATAATTTTCGCGGGGTCAATGATCCAGCGCTCGGTCCAGGCCGGCTGCAGACGATCGTGGGCCAGCAAGAAATTCGGTGCAATTGCATTTTTGTCGTGCGCTTCATTGCCCGTCATATGGCATTTCAGGCAGGGCGCAGCCGGGCTGGTGAACAAAGCGCGAGCCATGGCGCGCTCGTTGTCATCAAGAGGTTTCACCTTCGGCGGAATAAAGGGATCGGGCTGAGACGACATGGCCTGGAAGAAAAGCACGAGCTTGCGAATTTCGTCGTTCGATAGATAAAACGTCGGCATGCGCACCTGCAAATACTGGCGCACACCATTGCGGTTCGTATCTGTGGTGCTGAGCGACGGATTGGCCAGGAACTGCCTGAGCCATTCGGGATTTACACGCGCGCCTTCGGTGGTGAGCACCGGCGGCAAATTCGCTTTGTTCTCACCTTGATAGAACGGCAGAGTCTGCATCACAGACTTTTGGCCGACGTCAATTTGATGACAGCCGATGCAGTTGTATTTCGTGACCACCCACCAGCCTTCTTGAATATAGCGTCGGCGATCGGCTGGCCTGTACATGTATTCCGGCGGCAAAGTGGGATCGGTGCTTCCCAAGAGCATGCTGACCAGAGCCTCGACGTCACCGTCGCCGTAAAGATTCGGCTTGGGCATGCGCAACGCGTCCATCGGATTCGCGTGGTACTTGCCCTGGTCGTAAACTGCGGGATTCTGTAATTTTTGTTCGAAGAAACCTTTCGCGTCATACCAAGGGCCACGCGGCGAAGATTTGCCGTCAGGGAAAACGCCGCGCTTGGCGTCTTCGGTCCAGAGCGCGAAGTCGAGCCGCTCGATCGGCTTGCTGCCTTCGTTGGTGAGTTCGGTACCGATGCGGCCTTCGTCTTCGAGGCCACTGAGTTCATGGCATCCGGCGCAACCATAATGACGCGCCAGGTCTTTGCCCTTGGCAGCGAGTTGCGGGTCGTCCATGTAATCCGCGGAAGCGTAAGAAGCATCGGGACGCTTCTGCGTCATTAAGTACGTAGCGATATCGCGTGAGTCGTCCATTGAAAGACGCAGACTCGGCATCACGGTCGGCTGCTGCACTACGAGTTCATGCCCATCGTTCGGACAGCGCGAGTGATCCAAATCGAAAACATAGGGTAGATTGTGCTTGGCGTAATCTTCAGGTCCCAAGTCGCGCTTTTCGTAAGGACAATACGGCCTGGTGCGCTGGCGCGGGTCGTGGACCCAGCGAACGACATAATCGTAATTTTCCTTTTCGCCGACGCGGCTGAGGTTGGCAGCGAAAGTTCCGCCAACCGTGGACGAGCCTTCACCCATGGAATGGCAGGCCAGGCATCCGCGCTCTTCGAAGAGTTCTTTGCCATGGGCTGCGTTGCCGGGCGCCTGATGATCGAGCGGAGGGCCGGTGAGTCCTGCTTGCCAAACGAAGGCGGCGAGAGCCTGCGTCTCATCCTGCGAGAGACGAAACTGCGGCATTTTCGTGGTCGGCCGGAATTCGGTGGTGTGGCCGATCCAGTACGGAATCCACTCTTTGCGCAGCTTTTGGCGCGCTTCCTTCAAATCGGGGCCAACTTTTTTAATCTCCTGCAAAAGGTTGTGAGTTTGTTGTTCGAGCGATTCGGAGCGCGCGTCCATGCGGCTGATTTCAACTGTTAAGTTCGTGGCTTGACTGTTGAGCTTGTCGGCGGTGGCATTGTCGGGCGCGGCGTCGGCTTGTTTCTGCAAACGCGGGATCGTCAGCAAATCGTCTGATTTGCTTTTCGCGAGCTGCAAAATCTGCTGGCGCGCATTGACAAGTTGCTCATCCTGGTTGTCAAACCCCTGAAAACGATGACACCCGATGCAACCGCGCTGGCGATAGAGCTGCTTTCCTTCGTTGAGGACCGGCGCGTGCTCGGTGACCATGTCAGCGGAATGGCACTGCTGGCATCCCGCTTGATAATTTTCCGGGTAATACAACGGCCAGAGCCAATGCGGGTAGCGGCCGTGTCCGCGCTGGACGGAATCGATCGCGCGGCCGTTTCCGCCGTGGCAAGGCGAACAACCGAACTTCTCGAGCGGATGCCATTGAATTAAATCCAAATCGGGGTGACTTGAGAAGGGCGCATTATTGCTCTTCGCCATTCCCAGGTCCGCCTTCGTCAGCGTGACTTGAGGCGGAACGTACTTGGGGTCCGTGCCAACGTGGCACGATTCGCAGCGATCCACCAGTCCGGCGCCGCCCAGATTGTTGATGGACGCGCCGGACGGATTCACGTTGATCTGGATAATTCGCTCGTCGAAATCTTCCATGGAGCGGCGCAAGCCATCGAGCGAAGCGGAGCTTAGGCCGGGAAGATGGTCGGAGACATATTTCGTTAGCAGGGCCTGCGCATCTTTGGCTGGCTTGTCGATTTCGCCGCGCTTTGCCACCAGCGCAGCACGTTGCGCCATGATGCTGGTGAATGTGTCGTTCAGCTGATCGGCAGTGAATACTTTATTTTTTTCAATTTGGCCGCTTGCGGTGGGCCAATCCACTTTCCATGTGGAACTCCGGCCTTCATTCAAATCCTTTAGGGCTCGAGCTTTCGCGCTTTTGTCGCTGTCCGGAACTATTTCGTACTGATAGACGAGGTGGCCAATTTTCCCGCGTTCATCCTTGAAAGCATCGGCCATGGCCGCCCGCTGCTGGTCCAAGAGCTCGATCTGTTTGGCGATCTCGTCGTCCTGGATTTTAGCCGTTTGCTGTGCACTGGAAAGATTTGAGGCGAGAGTCTTATATTCTGGCGAGGAGTAAACGTCGCTCTCGTCTTGCTTCTGCCGTTTGATGTCCTTGCCGAGATATTCGGAATAAGCCTTGGCAAATCGGGACTGGTAGCGGCGCCAGGGCTGCAATCCATAGAATTCAACGTAGAAAGACCATGCGACAGTGATGATAAGAAGCAGCGAAGCGATCAAAAGCGGAAATGCAAACGATCGATTCTTAATCGGATCATCCGGGAGCATTTCAAGCGAACGGTCAGGCACCCGTATCCTCCGTGCGCATTTCTGCGATGCAACCTGCCATGCTGGTCGGTGCTAAATGCTGAACCATGGCGTCACCCATATATATTTAATTGTGAAAACCAGCCGCAGCAGGATCTTGATCGGCAGCGACAGCATAAGAATCAAAAATGTGTACATGGTCACAAGCTGCAGCAAACTCATGCGCTTGTAAATTTTCTTGCTAAATTCGGTACGAGTGCATACCCAGTGCACCAGGATCGCAGCGACAATGAAAAATATCACGAGCGGGAATATTCCAAAAATCGCCCGCGCCCAAATCGCTGCCTGGTCCTTGGTCGTATGGAAAATGGGAGCAAGCCACGAACCATCGATACCGAACACCTGATCGAGGTTCCGGTTCACCGCATAATCGACGCGTTCAGCGTCCCAGGTCTGCCCCGGCCAGAACCACATCCAACCCGGCCCGCGAATAAACGTGCCGATTACGATCATCAGCACCCACAGGCCGATGAAGCCGACCAGGAAAGTCCAAATGGAAAATCTTCGCTGCTTGTAGGTGTAGTAGCCGTTGCCAAGAGGGTTCGAGTCAATATACGGAATGACCATCAAGCCGACGATGATCAAAGTCGGCATGACTACGCCCGCAATCCAGGGATCGAAATAAACGAGCATCTCTTGAAGGCCCAGAAAATACCAAGGCGCCTTGGCCGGGTTCATGGTGACGTTCGGGTTAGCGGGCTCTTCCAAGGGCGCGTTTAGCGTCAATGACCAGGCCATCAGCAGCACGGTGACCAGGATGGCCACCAGGAATTCCATGCGCATCAGGTAGGGCCAGGTGTGAACTTCCCTCTCCCACTTGGGATCCCACTCTTGCGTTTTGCGGTATTTGGTTTTGGCGGCCTGCGCATCGGATTCCAGAATTGCGATCAGCTTGTCGTTCGCAATCCCTTGCCTCAGCGCGTACCACATGTAAAACGGAGCGAGAAATAACAATGCGACAATCGGCACATTGTCGGGTGCGGATGCGACCTCCCAAATTTGGCGCCAATCGAAAGGCATCTAGCCTCGTATCCTCAAAAAAAACTGTAAAAAAGACAATGGAATGGTCGAGCTAACCCATCCCGCTGGGCCGCAGAATTACCGGCCGCGGACTTCTCTCTTCCTTGATTTCCGATTCAAGCATCACCGGCGCGGGGCCTGATATTCCTCCGTCTTTTCGCACGCGCCAGAAATGGACACCCAAAAATATCGCGACAATCAACGGAATGGCGATGCAATGCCAAATGTAGGCGCGCAGCAATGCATTCGCGTCCACAATGGATCCTCCCAGCAAGGCGAAGCGCACATCGTTATACGGCGTCATGCCCATTTGAGGGCCGCCCGGGCCTTCATTTCCTAACAGCGGCGTCGCTCGCGCCATATTCGTGCCCACTGTGACGGCCCAGAACCCCAGCTGGTCGTCCGGAAGCAAATACCCCGTGAAGCTCAACAACATCGTCAACACCATCAGCAGTACGCCGACGCACCAATTGAATTCGCGGGGGCGTTTATATGAGCCGGTCATGAAGACGCGGAACATATGCAGCCACACCGCGATGATCATCAAGTGGGCGGCCCAGCGATGCATGTTGCGCAGCAGCTTGCCGAACGGCACATCGTTTTCGAGATACAGGATGTCGCGGAACGCCTGGATCTTCGACGGGTGGTAATAAAACATCAAGAGCACGCCGGTGAAAGTAAGAACGATGAAGAGGTAGAAAGTGATTCCGCCCATGCCCCAGGTGAAATTGTATTTCGTTGCATCGCGGTTGACCTTGGCCGGGTGCAGGTGGAAGAAAACGTTGGAAAGAACGCTGAGCGCGCGATTGCGCGGCTCTTCATCGTGTTTGACGCGGAAGATTGAGCGGTAAAGCTGAGTTTTCTCCGGTTCTTTCAGCTCGGTGGCTTGCTGCTTGGCCTTTTCCGTTAGCGTTTCACGGAGCGCGGCGGCAGAGTCCTTCGCTTTTTCGAGGACGCCGGTTTTGCTCTTGCCGTCGCCGTTTTCTTCGGGCATCCGTCTGACCCCTTGTCCAACTCAAATCTCGCCGATACCGCTGCATGCCAGCGTTCAGCAGCCCAAGGCTATACGTTCAAAAATGCTCCCGGATCATTGAAATGATTCACGCCCGCGCGGGGATCGTCCACGAATAGCCGGCTCGTATCCACGGTGATCTTTCCGGTCGGATCGAGCTGCACGAAGGAACGGTCCATCGGCCGAGGCGCTGGCCCTTCAAAGTTCACACCTTCGCTGTCATACCCGCTTCCGTGGCAGGGACACTTGAACTTATTTTCGGCGGGCTTCCATTCAGGCGTGCATCCGAGGTGCGTGCAACGCGCGAAAATGACGAAAAGGCGATCCGGCTCGCGCACGACCCAAACGCGGTTGGTCATCAGAAAGCGCTGATCGATTCCCAACGCGAAGTCGGTAGGAAAGCCGATGTCGAAAACAGTATTGGGCTCGTATAGCGCGCGAGGGAAGAAAAACCGCAGGAACATCAGGAAGTTAACGCCCAGGTAGCCCCAAATACAGGCCCAAACAATCCGGCGACGGGTGGTATTCACCGTTTTCGCCGCCGCTTTGGAGTCCAGCGCAGCAGATGCGTTTGCCGCCGGCGCCTTGGAAGGCGCGCTGGTTGCTTCTCCGGACTTCCCGTCAGACATATCTGGCATCGGCCCGTTGTGCTGCTAGCTTCAAAATCTAAGAATATATAATGGCTTTATGAAAGCAAAACACGAACACTGGTTTATATGACGTGGGAATCTCCCTGTCAAGTAGTTACGGCAACTTGTCGTCAGTCAATTTCCAATGACCCGAGTCGTAGTGCACTCACGGAGATTCGGGTTTTCACGAACGACGTAGGCCTAGGATGCGATAGAGGACACGCCGTTGCGTTTCCCCACGGAACGAAGCACCAGGTCGGCCAAAGCGCGAATCAGGAGTGGCGAATCGTTCAGAGCGGGCATCATAAGAAATTGNNTGTAGCCACTTCTGCGGACCTACCCGGCTTTGAAAACATAGTGCATGCGGATTCGGCCAAGCGCCAAGCTCGCGCACAAGCTGCACCGTCTCCTGAATCTGTTTCGGATACGGATCGCCCTTTTCGACGAGTGCCATCGGAAGACCGTGCGCGCTAAAGAGGAGATGCACCTCATCTGGATTTGGCAATTCTTGAAGGACGCCATTCACACGCTCCACAATGGCGGCGATGTAATCGGGATGGTCGTAGAAGTGGTCAACGACATGCACAGGGACTTGCGGCTTATACAACCGGTTCCATTCCTTCAAGCTGCTTCCGGTGGTGGCGAAAGAATAGTGCGGATAAAGAGGTAGCAGCACGAGTTCGTCAAATGGCGTGCTCTCGAGAGTGGCGATAGCTTCTTGCGTGTCCGGGTGCCAGTAACGCATCGCGACAATCGTTCGCGCCGAGATGTACGGGCGAAGTTCCGCTTGCAGCGCCTGGGCCTGCTGCTCGGTTAACCGGCGGATCGGCGAGCCTCCGCCAATTTCCGCGTAGTGCTGCCGCACGATTTTCGAACGCGTAGTGGAGATTAGCTTGGCGAGCGGCTTTCGTGCGAGGAACGCGCCGGGAAAATTTATAATGTCGGGATCGCAGAATAATCTATATAGGAACGGCTCGACTGCAGCCTGACTGTCAGGCCCGCCCAACTGAAAGAGTATGATGGCGATTCTCTTTGGCCCATCCATGACGCACTCCTTGCGAACTATCTTTCACGCAATTGCCGCTTCAATCCTTCGATATCATCGCGCAANNAGATTTTCGAAATTCTTCATGTGCTCTCCTTACCAAGAATAGATGCCGGCGTGAGGTCGCGAGTCTCAACTTCGAGACGCAATTCCTCAAATTCGTGCCGGAGCCGTTCGAGCCGGTAACGATCGAACAGAACCATAATCATGACTCCGATAACCGCAATAACACAAAGAAGCAGAACCTTGCCCATCGTCGGGTCCAGACCCGAGCCATTGCCGCCGAGAATCACAGGCTGCGGGTGCTGCGTGCGCCACAAACGGTTTGAAACGTAAACGAGCGGGACATCGAGAAAAGCAAATATTCCAAAAACGGCTGAGAGTGTTGCCTTCTTTTCAGGATTATCGAGCAGCCCGCGCAAAAGCAGATACGAAATGTAAAGAAGCCAAAGTATAAACGTCGTGGTCAGCCGCGCATCCCAAGTCCACCAGATTCCCCAGACTGGCCGCGCCCACAGAGGTCCGGTCGCAAGTCCAATCGTGCAGCAGACCACGCCAACTTCCGCGGCGGACACGCCCAAGCAGTCCCAGTTAGACTTGCGCGTGGCCAAATAAGCGATGTTCGCGATGAAAACGACGGAGAAGGCAATAAACATCGCAATCCAGCTCGGCACATGAAAATAAAAGATGCGCTGAATGACATGCATCGTTTTTTCGTCGGGAGCGAGGAATAGCGCCGCNNCTGTTCCATTATTCCTCGATTAAATAATCGCACAAAAGCCAGGACGCCGTCAGAAATACGATATCGAATCCGGCGAGCAATGCGACCCAGGTGCGGTCGAGCTCAGGCTGGTCCACGAGCAAAGAGGCCGTGGCTTCGACTGCGGCGATTAACAACGGCGTCAGAATCGGCAGCAACAGAAGCGGCAGAAGCAATTCTCGCATGCGCGCATGTGAAGAAATCGCTGAGAAAACCGTTCCGGTGACAGTTAGCCCGATGGTTCCCAGCACCAGCACGAGGATCAACCGTCCTGCCACACCGCTCAGAGACACGTTGTACAAGACGCCAAAAACGGGAACGAGGACCAGTTCCACGAGCGACATAAAAATAAAATTCGCGAGCATTTTGGCCGAAAGAATCGCGAAGGGCGAGATGGGCGCCATACGCAGAGCGTCCAGCGTGTCATTCGACTGCTCGCGCGCGAAGGAGGGATTCAACATCAGCGAACCCGCAAACAAGAACGCTATCCACAGCAGGCCCGGACCGTAACGTCTCGATTCCGCGGCCGTGGGATCGAAGGCGAAGCTGAAGAGCACCACGATGACCAGCGAGAAAACGATTGTCGCGCTCAATAACTCACGAGTACGGAACTCGAGACGCAGTTCCTTGGCCAGCAGAATCGCAGCGGCGCGCGTCGTGGTCACTTAAGTTTCCGCCCGCAACGCCGCCAGCACCGGACGCGGATCGCCTTCCGATCCGCTGTCGTGCTGGACGAGACCGCCCGCCAGTGAGATCGCGCGCGTCGCGAGGTCTAGCGATTCGTTGCGCGCGTGCGTGCTCATCAGAACTGTGCAACCGTCCTTGCGCAGCCCGTCGAGAGTGGCAGCGAGCCAGACGAGACCTTGACGGTCAAGCCCTGCGGCGGGTTCGTCGAGCAGGAGTAGCCTTGGTCTATGAAGCAGTGCGCGCGCGATAGCCAATCGTTGGCGCATGCCACGCGAAAATGTTCGAACTAGACTTCCTGCGCGCGATCCAAGCCCACAGGACTGCAAGGCATTCGCAACACGGACGGTAATATCGTCGAGGTCGTAAAGTTGCGCGAACAAAGTGAGGTTTTCTGCCGCCGTCAGCTCGTCGTAGAGCAGCGTGCTGTGCCCTACCATGCCAATCAGCTTCTTTGCTTCCACCGCAGTTGAACGATCGCCGGATCCGTGGCCGACCGTAAATTGCACTTTGCCGCGCGTCGGAGATGCAAGGAGGGCGGCGATTCGCAACAAGGTCGTCTTCCCTGCACCGTTCGCACCCAATAACGCTACAAATTCCCCAGAGAGGATTTGGAGCGAGATGCCGCGCAGAGCGACGAACGACCCAAAGCGCTTTTCGACGCCATCGAAAGAAATGCCGAAGGGAGAGACATCAGTACGAGGAGTAACAGGAGTTCCGGGCAAGGCGTTCCGCTTAGCCTCTCACCAAATCGCGCAGAACTTTTTCCATTTGCCGCCGCTCGCGCTCGTAATCGTCCTCGGTGATGGTCCCGGCTTGGCGGCGCAGCTCCAAACGGAAGAGGCTGTCTTTTAGTTCATCCAGGCTCCCCTTGACCGCGCGCGTGACTTCGGCCACGGTTTCCGCCGCAACCGGTGCGGCTTTCGAGGCTTTTGAGTAAGTTCTGTTTGCCTGCACCGCCGCAACCGCGGGCGAATCGCCATTGGTTGGAGCCATTACTTGCGGCCGCCGGAGCAAATAAATGAAACCGAGCGCGAAAATAGACGCGAAGCCTCCCACAAGAATCCATTTCAAACTGTCGAGACGAGCCGGAACGGTGGTGGTCGTCGCCGCAGCAGTAGCTTCCGCACCGGAAGACTCTAACCGCGAGTTCACTGATGCGTTGGCGGAATTATCGCCCGCGGGTGGAGCGCCGTTCGTGTTGGCGCCTTGATTCGCCGCTGGCATCGGCGCGGACCCTGAAATTGTGATGGCTAGCGGCGCGCCTGCGGCAACTCCGGTTCGCGTATAAACACTGAATCCCTGATCCTGTCCGGCAGGAGTGATTCCATCGCCCGATATCTGCACCGATGGCGGGGCGGCGATGATCAGACGTTCTGTCGCGTAGGACGAAACATTTTTTAGTATTACCTGATTGCCCGGGTACGGAACCTTGTACGAAATGCGCACGCCGCTTTCGCCGGGACGAAATGCGAACGCGATGGCCATTTTATTTTTACCCTTATCGATCGTGCCTTGCACCACGGGCATTCCCGCAGAACCCCAGGCAGAGGCTTGATTGAAATCCGCGCCGTCGGGTATCGAGAAATCGAAGGAGCCATCTGCGCGGTAAAACGCGACGGGAGGCTGCGTCTTATTCTGGATGGAATATTCTTCTCCTACCATTAGATCAGATCCGTTCGGCTGCACGATTACAGCGTGATTGGTGACCGTGAATGCGCTGGGCCTATCCGTGGGCTCGAAAACCTTCACGTCAGCGGTGGCTTTCCCCGGCGGGACAGGCTCGTGATAATTCACCCCGCGGTAAACAACGCGAATGAGCATCGGCGCACTGGCGCCGAGCCCAGGATTGTCAAATGTGTATCGACCGTTGGCGTCAGTCTTGGTGTTCGCTACAGGCTGCATGCCTCCTTGAAGCTGAATCAAGATCACATCAACGCCGGCCGCGGGCTTTCCGGTGGTTCCGTTCGTTACTATGCCCGATACCGTACCTGCAAGCGCCGGTGGCGGCGAGACGAAGAACATGGTCCAGATCAAAAGAGAAAATGCCGCCGCGCGCGCAAGTCGAAATTTCGAAAACCTGAGATTCATGAATGTTGTGCCTTTTCTGCCGCCGCTTGGCGAGTAGCCGGCGTGGGAGTGCCGCCGGTGAGTGTATCCATATCCGCGAGTACGCGGGCGGCTTCCACTTCAAGAAGTTGTTTCGTTTCCTCGTAGTCCGCTTCCGAAAACTTTCCGGCGCGATATTCAAAACGCAAGTCGCGCAGATTTTCGTAAATTGCGTCGCGGCGCTCCATCAACTGGTCGAGTTTCGTGCGATGCGGCGCGGAATCTGAAGCGTCGGGTTGGACCATGAATATGAACACAATTGTGGCTGCGGAAAGCAGTGCGCACGCGACCGCGATATCCACGCTACTCATCGTAATCTCTTCCAGTTTCNNGTAGCCTTCTGCCGCCAACGGCGCACGACAACCCACACGAGAACGAACGCTATAAGCGGTACGACTACCGGCGTGACCCAGGCTGCAATGTTGAAGCCCCTCGCCGGAGGAACGATGAGGGCGGTGGGGCCGTATTCCTGCACGAAGGCCTGCAGCGTCAAGTCGTCGGACTCATTGCGAGCCACGCGCTCGTCAATTTCCTTCTGCATCCCTTTTGCGGTGTCACAAGGACCCGANNGCCAAGTTCTTTTCCTCGCTCTGTTTGCTGCGCGTACAGCGAAGGCGAAAGGAGTGCTCCTTGTAAAACAAATGCCAGCATGGCGAAGGCGAGAAGAAGCGATTTCGCGCGTGTGCGATGGAAGCGAACCCCGCGTACGTGGCTGTCAATCACCAGCGTCACCTCGTCGCGCAATGGCTCCGATTGGCGACGCGCTTGCTGCCACCCGATCTCCCCAA
>PLZZ01000044.1:0-10796 GCA_003153585.1 Acidobacteriota bacterium
TACGCCGAGGGGCAGCGCCGCTACGTCGAATCCCTCTCGGCCTACGCCCGACAATTTCTTGACCAGATGGAACGGCCGGACGTCGATTCGATCGAAGGGCTTTCTCCTTCTATCGCCATCGAACAGAAAACCACCACGCGGTCCCCCCGTTCGACCGTAGGCACGATTACCGAAATATACGACTACCTGCGGGTGGTCTACTGCGCCATCGGCACGCCGCACTGCCCCAAGTGCGGAAAGCCCATCGCCCGCCAGTCCACGGAACAGATTGTGCAGGCGGTTTCGGCTCTGAAACCGGAAGAACGCATCATGGTGCTGGCCCCAGTGGTGCGAGGCCGCAAGGGCGAATACAAAAAAGAACTCGAAAAATATGCCAAGGAAGGTTACGTCCGGGCTCGCGTCGATGGCGAACTCATAAATTTGGACGAGCCCATCCCGCTAGACCGGCGGAAAAATCACACAATTGAAATCGTCGTTGACCGCCTGCTGCTGAAAAACGGCGTCGCACAGCGCCTCGAGCAATCAGTGGAAACGGCGTTGAAGCTTACCGGCGGGCTTGTGACGATTGCCGTCGTCGGCGGCGAAGAACACGTCTATTCCGAAAAGCTCGCCTGTCCGGATTGCGGCATTTCCGTTCCGCAGCTCGAACCACGATCGTTTAGTTTTAATTCTCCTTATGGCGCCTGCACCGAATGCCACGGGTTGGGCTCGAAATATGACTTCGACCCGGCCAAAGTGATCGTGGATTGGAGCAAGCCGCTTTTTGAGGGAGGACTCGGTCCCGGCTCGGGCTCGGGCTCCTTGCAGCGCACGTTGCGCATCGCCGCCGCTGCCCATGGATTTGATCTCGACGCACCGTTCGAAAAGCTGCCACGGAAAACACAAAACTTGATACTCCACGGCAATCCTTCCAATGGTGGCTCGAGCAAGGGTCTCAATTTCCAAGGTGTTTTGGGCCATCTCGAAAATAATTTGGAAGAGTCCAAATCAGACAACTATCGCGAATGGATCGCACAGTACTTGTCCCCCGCGCCTTGCGCCGCTTGTAATGAGCGCCGCCTGCGTCCCGAGAGCCTGGCTGTAAAAATCGCCGGCCTCTCCATCGCAGACTTCACATCATTGCCGCTGTTGCAAGCGCGCGCCGCCGTGGAAAAAATCCGCGGCCAGCTAACGTTGCGCCAAAGGAAAATCGCCGGACGCCCGCTAAGCGAGATCGCTGAGCGACTCGAGTTCCTTCTCAACGTTGGCCTCGGTTACCTTACCCTAGATCGTTCGGCCGCAACTCTTTCGGGCGGCGAAGCGCAACGCATACGACTGGCCACGCAGATCGGCTCGCGCTTGCGCGGAGTGCTCTACGTGCTCGACGAGCCATCCATCGGCTTGCACGCGCGCGACAATGGCCGCCTGCTCAGTACGCTCGAAACCTTGCGGGACCTCGGCAATACCGTACTGGTTGTCGAGCATGACGAGGAAACCATTCGCCGCGCAAATTATGTAGTGGATCTCGGCCCCGGTGCGGGAAAAGCCGGCGGACATTTGGTAGCGGCAGGTCCCCCTGATGAAATCGCTGCGAATCCTGACTCGCTTACCGGCCAATACCTCTCGGGGAAAGTTACGATTCCGGTTCCCGAGCACCGTCGCAGTCCGAATGGAAAATCCCTCATAATTCTCGGCGCGCACGGCAACAATCTGAAGAACATCGATGTCACCTTTCCGCTGGGCCTGCTGACCGTCGTAACCGGAGTTTCGGGGTCGGGAAAATCCACGTTGGTAAATGACATCCTCTACCGTGCGTTGGCTGCAAAACTTTATCGCTCCATGGAAAAGCCCAGCGCCCACCGCGCTATCGAAGGAATCGAACACATTGACAAGGTCGTTCAGATCGATCAGGCACCCATAGGCCGCACGCCGCGTTCGAACCCGGCCACCTACACCGGAGTCTTCGCGCCCATTCGCGACATCTTTGCCATGCTGCCGGAATCGCGCGAGCGCGGCTACCGTCCCGGCCGGTTCAGCTTCAACGTGAAAGGCGGTCGCTGCGAAGCCTGCCAGGGCGACGGACTGCGCCGAATCGAAATGAATTTCCTGCCCGATGTTTACGTCACTTGCGAAGTTTGCCGCGGCAAACGCTATAACGCCGAGACTCTCGCGGTGCGTTACAAAGGCTATTCCATCTCCGACTTGCTGGACCTTCCTATCGAAGACGCACTGAAAGTGATGGAAAACATTCCGTCGATTCAGCTGAAACTCCAAACGCTTGTCGATGTAGGTCTCGGTTACATTCAACTTGGCCAATCGGCGACCACGCTTTCTGGCGGCGAAGCCCAGCGCACAAAGCTCGCCCGCGAACTTTCTCGCCGCCAAACTGGCCGCACGCTCTATATTCTCGACGAGCCCACTACCGGCCTGCATTTCGATGACGTAAAAAAATTGATGGGCGTGCTGAATCGCCTCGTTTCCCTAGGCAACACTGTCCTAATCATCGAACATCATCTCGACGTGATTAAGCAGGCCGACTGGATCATCGACCTCGGCCCCGAAGGCGGCGAAGAAGGTGGCCGCATCGTCGCGCAAGGAACGCCCGAGCAGGTCGCGCGCGTGAAGAAATCTTACACGGGCCAGATCCTTGCCCGCGCATTCAACGTGAACGGCTCGAAAGGCATCCTGGCGAATGGAAGGCGCGCGAGCTGAAACTTCGATGAATCCCGACGAAAATAATCTGTTCGAGCGAGAACCCGCGCCGACCTCCAATCAATCCGGAGCGGTTGACTCTTCACCCGTCGCCTTACCTGCCGGGTCACCGCTGGCCGAATCAGCCAACGTTGCCGGAATATCAGGCCCCTCAAGATATCTTCCCCCCGCCATCAATCCAGTCCCGGAAGATTTTCGCGTGCCCTGGGGTTGGGCAGATTTAGCCGCCTTCGTAGTACTCGCAATCGCAGGTTTTCTGCTTCTCAGCCTCTTGATCAGCACGGGCCTTGCGATATCCGGCGTCGACATTCGCCGCCTCCAAAAATCTCCGCACGAACTAATTCTTCTGAGCATCGTCATTCAAGTGCTGCTCGATTTAGGACTCCTCGCCTATCTTGCGGTTCAGATGCGCGTGCGATTTCGTTCGCCTTTCTGGCGCACCATCGGCTGGCGCAAAATCGAGACTGGCCGGCTCCCGCGAGCGGCTGTTTATCTTGGACTGATTCTCGCCGGTTTTTTCCTGTCAATAATTGTCTCGCTGGGATCCGCGTTATTTCCTCCGAACAAGGATTTGCCCATAGAAGTTCTGTTTCAGGATCGCAATACAACGCTTTTGTTTATGCTAATCGCAGTTTTCCTCGCTCCTTTGGTCGAGGAGACCATCTTCCGCGGCTATATTTATCCCGTAATCGGTCGCAGCTTTGGAATGGTCTGGGGTATCGTGGCCACTGGGACGCTTTTTGGCCTGTTACACGCCGAGCAATTGTGGGGCGGATGGGGTCAGATCGCTCTGCTGATTTTCGTCGGAATTGTACTCACACTCGCGCGCGCGTTTTCACGAACTGTCGTCACAGGTTTTGTGATTCATACGAGCTATAATTCAATCCAGGTTATCGGTCTGCTTATTGCAACGCACGGCCTGCGTCATATGTCGGGCCTGCATTAATCCTATTCGAACCGGCATTCGGAAACGCTGAGCTTCTCGGAGATAGCAATTGCACACGGTGGAACCAATTCGATGGACATCCGAGGGCGTCGTTCTGCTGGACCAACGAAGGCTCCCCAGCGAAGTGATCCATCACACCTACACCGATTATCGTGAGCTCGCCAAGGCCATCAAGGACATGGTGATTCGCGGAGCACCCGCGATCGGCGTCGCCGCCGCGATGGGAATTGCCCTCGCCGTTCAACAATCGAAAGCAAAATCGCTCAACGAATTGCGCGCCGAGTTTCTAGTTATCTGTGAAACGTTCGCGCACACGCGTCCCACCGCCGTCGATTTATTTTGGGCCATCGAGCGCTTCAAACTCCGCTTCGAAGAACTCGCGCGCACGTCTTCCAAAGACGAAGCCGCAGCTTTGGAACGAATCCGCACAGAACTGGTGAAGGAAGCCCTAAAAGTCCACGAAGAGCGCCGCGAAGGCGACAAAAGCATCGGACGCTTCGGCGCCGAACTCCTGCCCAAGAGCGGCCGCGTGATGACGCAATGCAACGCCGGCGCGCTTGCAACCGCCGGCATCGGCACTGCCTTGGGAGTCATCCGCATGGCGATCGAAGGCGGCTACCGAATTGAAGTGATCGTTCCGGAAACTCGGCCGTATCTGCAGGGCTCGCGCCTCACCGCTTGGGAGCTTCACCAGGACCGCATCCCCCTCACTTTGATCACCGACAACATGGTCGGCCATTTCTTGAAGACCGGCGGCGTGGGAGCCGTAGTAGTCGGCGCCGACCGAATCGCCCGTAACGGCGATACCGCGAACAAAATCGGCACCTACGGAATCGCGGTTATCGCGCGTGAAAACAGCGTGCCGTTTTATGTAGCCGCGCCGCTTTCCACCATCGATTATTCCCTCTCTTCCGGCGATCAAATTCCCATCGAAGAGCGCTCTGAAGAAGAAGTAACGCACCTCGCCGGCATCCGCATCGCAGCCGACGTCCGCGCGGCGCATCCTGCCTTTGACGTCACGCCCGCGCGCTACATCACCGCCATCATCACCGAACGCGGCGTAGCGCACCCTCCATTCGAGGAATCGCTGAATAAATTAGCAACTCGTCACTGAGTCAATTGGCCTGCGCTTCTTAAGAGCCGGGAACCCATCACGATGGTATACTGTGGCTAAGTTCGGCCGGACGGAGGTGCCTGTGTCCCGGCTTTGCGCCTCAATTTTCGTACTGACCTTCTTTCTCCTAATCCCTCGGAATGTCTCGGCCCAGCAGACTCTCAGCCTGACCGGAACGGTTTATTCCGAAGCGTCAAAACGTCCGGTCCAGCAAGCCTCTGTTCGCCTGTCTGATCCAGGCGGTAACCTGCTCGAACAGACGGTAACCAGCGATTCCGGCGAATTTGACTTTCGCCAGCTTCGGCGTGCCGATTACATTCTGACGGTCAATGCTACTGGCTATCAGTCGTATGACTTGCATGTCGATCTGAGTTTTACCTCGGACCGTGGCATTTCGGTTTACCTGAGTCCGAAACAAGCTGACCCGGCGGACGCTTCCCCGGCTGCCAGCCTTTCGGCCCACGAAATGTCGATGCCGCAAAAGGCTCGTGATTTACTGGCGTCTGGTGAAAAGAAATTATATTTGGATAAGAACCCACAGGCGGGACTCGTAGATTTCCAGCAAGCCGTCTCAATCGCGCCCGGCTTTTATGAGGCCTATTACCAGATCGGAATGGCCTATTTGACTCTTGGAACGCGAGCGGAAGCGGAGAAGAGTTTCCGAAAATCTATTGAGGTAAGCAACGACAAGTATGGCGAACCTGTTATCGGACTCGCCTCCTTTTTGATCGATACCGGAGATTTCGCGCAGAGTGAGCAAATGACCCGTCACGGACTCGAGTTGAGCCCGAACTCATGGTTTGGCCACTACCAACTCGGCCGGATTCTCTTCGCCGAAAACAAGGTTGCAGACGCGCAGAAGTCGGCAGAGCAAGCCAGGTCTCTTGATCCGAATGCTGCGATCGTCTATCGCTTGCTATCTAATATTCACTTAAGTCTGAAGGATTACCCCGCCCTGATTCAAGATCTCGATGCTTACATTAAACTGGACGCCGACAGTCCCGCCGGAGTGAGAGCCAAGGAGATCCGCAAACAGGTAGCGGAAAAGATCTCCAAGGATAAGCTCAACCCCGCATCGAGCCCTGCACCCTGAACCGTTCCACGCCTGCTGTCTCAGCTGCACCCCCTGGCAGGAAAGCACACAACTTGCATGCACGAAGGAACAGCAGTGTACTCCGCTGCCGCTTCTTTAGACCGATCTGGAACACCTAATTGCATCTGTTTTCTATACACCAGAGTAAGGACTGGATATTCCGGAAACATGCTGGCCGGGACGCAAGACTCCAAAGCAAAAAAAAGGGCGGCCCGTTTTGGGCCGCCCTTTTGCTGCAATCTCCCTGGTTGGGAGGTTAGAAGGTTAACTTCCCTTGAACCTGAAGCACTCTCGCGTCGGCATTTCCGTTCGCGAACGCACCAAACACGGACGTCGGTGGCGTGACCGTAGAGATGATCTGTCCGAATACCCCTGGGCCATCGGCTAGGTTCCCTACAGGTGCCTGGAAGTTCACGTGGTTGAATACGTTGTAGGCATTCGCACCAACCTGGAAATTGAACCGTTCCGTCAGCTTGAAATTCTTCCTTATGCTGAAGTCCGTGTTGAAGTATCCGGGTGCGCGAATGGAGTTACGACCGACGTTGGTGATAAATCCAGCCGGCGGCGGGTTGCCATTGCCTGCGAATTGACCGTTCGTGAAACACGGAGTGCCAACGGCACTGTGGTTGCACGATGATGCTATGGGCGTGATAGCCTGTGGCAACACGGTAGCTAGCGAATCATTTTCCCCTGCAATACTTCCGCCTGTGATGCCGTCTACGAGGGTAAAGGGCAAGCCTGTGTGATAATAAACTGTGCCCGAAACCATCCACCCGCCTATGGCCGCGTCCATGAGCCGATTTTCGCTCTTGAAGGGCAGCTCATACACGTAATTCCCGCTAATGTAGTGGCGAATGTCGTAGTCTGCTGACCCATACTGCGCATTCGGATTGAAAGGATTGATCTGAGTTGTGATGCTCACGTTGCTGAACGCCGAGTACGGTTCACCGGACCCGCCGTTAGAAACGTTGTCGAGAGCGTGACTGTAGGTGTAATTAAGCCGGCCAGTAAAGCCTTTCCAGAAATTCTGTTGGACAGAAAGGCTTATGCCGTTGTAGTTGGAGTAGCCGTTGTTCGTAACCTGGTTCACGGTCGCAACGCGAGAATCAATAGCCGCCGTGGGCAAGCCTCCGAACCCGCCAATGCCGGACACGGCCGCATTGTCGTAGGCGTTCATGTACGGATTGAACAGAAAGATGTCATATCCGCGATTGCCTACATAGTTCGCGCTAACCACTGTATGGGTCCCGATACTGCGCTGAACCTCGAAATTCCATTCGAGGAATTTGGGGTTCTTTACGTTGTCGTTCGGGTCATTGTAGTTCGCCACCAACGGATTGCCGGTAGAGTCCACGCAGGTAGGATCAGAGGCCACATAGCTGCCCACAGTTCCACCTGAGGCGTAAGCGCTTGAGAATGCAGCGTTGCACCCTGCGGCGAGGGCCGCTCCGCTGGTGGTATCGCCCGCCGCGACTGGATTTGAGAATGCGACAGTTCCCGCCGGAATGACGAATCTATTAACCTGCGGGAAGTTGTTCGTGTATGCGTTGAGGATCGCTACCGGATAGAGATCCGTAAAGAGGCCTACGCCGCCGCGAAACACCGTCTTGTCCCCGATGGGAGTCCAAGCAAAGCCAATTCGCGGTTCGGGTACGATCTTTTCCACGTTAGGCAATATCTGGTGGAACCCATTCAGGAAATCCTGATTGAAGGCAATATCGGCTCCGTGAGGCATGGTATCGAACGGAGCGATCGGACGGGTGGCGCAACCGATCGAACAACCACCAGGCGAGTTGCGGTCCACTCGCATTGTCAGTGTTAATGTCAGCTTCGAATTTATGCGCAGCTGGTCCTGGAAATATAGTCCCATGCTGTAATTCGAAAGGGGCTGTGACGTGCTGACTGCGAAGTTCTGCGATATGCTGCCGCCGATACCGGGCTCGAAGATCTGGTTTTGTTCAAATCCAAGGGCTGAAACCGTCAGTCCCGGATTAGGAACCAGTTGACCCGCCGTGTGATCGCTCCAGTCCACGCGCCGGAAGTTTACGCCCATCTTGAAAGCGTTTCTCCCGCGTGTAACCGAGACGTCGTCCACGAGCTGGTACTGAGTCACGTTTCGGCCTTGCGGAAAAAAGAAACCAAACGGAAAATCCCCGGAGGTCGTGCCCAGCGGAGTCATCGCGGAATCCAACGACGACAGGATTCCGGGGTAAAGCGCGATAGCAGCGCCTTGGTTCTGGTTCGCGAAGATAGCCGAGTAATACAGGACCGACCCGACAAAGCTGTTGACCACAGTGGGGCTGAATACGTGAGTATAGTTCAGTTGACCGTCGTCTTCCGGCTGAATACTCAGCGCATTGAATAGAGGACTGATCGGATCCGTGTACGTGGGTTGAGATCCGCGATCAAATTTGGCTCGGCCGAAGATTTTATCCTTGTCGCTCATTACATAATCCACACGGGCGCTCAACAACCATTCCTTGTTTTGATTTGCCCCCGTCTCCTGAAACTGATTCAAGCAAGCGGTGTTTACCCCGCCGACAGTCGTATCACCTAGGAAGGTTGGGTATCCGGACGAAGCGCCGCAGCTGCCAAGTAACGGTGCTGCCTGAGGATTTCGCGCTGTCGCTGCATTATACAAGCCAAACGTGTTGTTATAGAACGCTGTAGCCGAGGGCGAAGAAGCGATCGGCGCCTGGGACAGGATATACGTCTCATACGGCAGCGTCGGAGTGAACACGTCCGTCGAGGTTGGAAGGATGTAGCGAAGTCCTTCGGTGTTCGCGAAAAAGAACAGTTTGTCCTTCAGGATCGGACCGCCAATGTTAGCCGCCCACTGGTTGTTGTTGGAAAACGGCCGGCCTACGCCGTCAAGCTTGTTGAAAAAGTCATTTGCGTTCATTGCCCGGCCAGTCCAGTCGTACAGCAAATCGCCATGGAAACTGTTGCCGCCGCCTTTTGTAGTGTAGTCAACCTGAGCGCCAGCTTGCCGGCCATATTGTCCCGTGTATCCGTTCACCACCACGGCCACTTCCTGCAGCTCGTTGCCGCCGAGAAGTAGGTTGCTCGAGCCGGAGTTGTTCAGGTTCAGGAAAGGATCGTTGTAGTCGTTTCCGTTAACCGTGAAGAGATTGGCGGTACCAGGCAACCCGAAAGCGCTGAAATTTCCGTAGCCGCTGCCCGTCGTATTCATCGATACGCCCGGAGCTGTTTGGGCTATGTTGGTGATGTCGCCGCCCGGATTCGGAACGTTTTGAACCTGACGAGTATCAAAGTTCGTTGAGATGTTTGCGTCTTCCGTCTGCAGCAGCGCACCCTGTCCGGTCACCTCGACGGTGATGGTGCCGCTTCCGACTTCCATCTTGAGGTTCACGGTGGAGATTTGGCCGAGATGAACTTCGACGGCCTCGGAAGCCTGCTTGAACCCGGTCTGCGTTACTACCAATGAGTAGGTACCAGGCGTCAGCAGTGTGAATTGATAACCGCCGGTGCCACCGCTCGTCGTTGTCAACGATTCACCGGTAGCATTGTTCTTCAAGGTCAGACTCGCGCCCACGATTACGGCGCCGGATGGGTCGGCCACTGTGCCGCTGATGGCACCGGTGACTATGCTCTGCGCCATGGAAATGCCGGGCAGCAATAACAACGCCGCAAATACAGCGACGAGAAAACGCTTCCAGTTCATACAGCCTCCTAGAGATTTAACTGAGAAAATTGGAGAAAACCTGCTGCACATCAATTGCCCCCAGGCAATAATAGCTCTACGCCGACCTATCCCATCGCACGTTCGGTTCCATGTAGGTGCAATAATATATTGTTTATAATCAGCAAGTTACGTGAGAGAAAAATCTCGTAATGTATTCCATATACCATTTTCCATATTCGTACATATGAAACCGGATGTTTTGCAGGGTCCGGGACCTTTCGTTAAGGTTCATTGAGGAAGGACGGTCACCCGATTCTTGTGCGACCGTATTAATAATGGGGTGCCCGCGGCCCTTTGATTTCTCGCACTGAGCATGCCGCGGCGTTTCCTCTCATTTTTCGCATTGGCGTTAGTACCTACGCGACAAAAATTCTAGTATGTTTCTTCCCGCAGTTCCCGCAGTTCGGCATACGCGTGCACAATTTTTTTCGTAGGATTATTGCTTGACTCTAAAATAGTGTTTCTGTAGGATGGGGGTTCGTCTGTAGTTCTTCCAGTTGACCTGGGAGTACCTGCTCTTTGACAATCGGATGATACATGCCAGAACCCGTTTGGTTACTGCTTTGTTCCAAGTGTACCGGAGCAAGGCGAATTGAGATAAACCGAGCGATTTAAAGTTCGTTACTGATCGTAGCAACCCGGTGCAAATCGGAAATTGTTACGGTCAGAACACCAGATTTCAAACGAGAGTTTGATCCTGGCTCAGAGCGAACGCTGGCGGCGTGCTTAACACATGCAAGTCGAACGCGCAGCATTCTGTAGCAATACAGGGTGTGGGCGCGTGGCGAACGGGTGCGTAACACGTGGATAACCTTCCTTCAGGTGGGGAATAACCCAGTGAAAATTGGGCTAATACCGCATAACATGACGATGGCACATGCTGTTGTCTTCAAAGGCGCAAGTCGCCAGAAGAGGGATCCGCGGCCGATTAGCTTGTTGGCGAGGTAATGGCTCACCAAGGCATTGATCGGTAGCCGGACTGAGAGGTTGGCCGGCCACACTGGAACTGANNACGGGAGGCAGCAGTGGGGAATCTTGCGCAATGGGCGAAAGCCTGACGCAGCAACGCCGCGTGGGGGATGAAGCTTTTCGGAGTGTAAACCCCTTTCGACCCGGAAGAAAGCCCGCAAGGGTTTGACGGTACGGGTATAAGAAGCCCCGGCTAACTACGTGCCAGCAGCCGCGGTAATACGTAGGGGGCCAGCGTTGCTCGGAATTACTGGGCGTAAAGGGTCCGTAGGCGGTG
>PLZZ01000044.1:10836-10993 GCA_003153585.1 Acidobacteriota bacterium
GGCGAAAGCGGCTCGCTGGATCACAACTGACGCTGAGGGACGAAAGCTAGGGGAGCAAACAGGATTAGATACCCTGGTAGTCCTAGCCCTAAACCATCAGGACTTGGGGTTTGCCCTGTACGGGGCAAGTCCCGTAGCTAACGCGTTAAGTCCTGCG
>PLZZ01000192.1:0-1148 GCA_003153585.1 Acidobacteriota bacterium
ACCGTTAATCATGACCAGAGTGCAGTTAAGGTGCACGGGGTCTTTCCGTCTAGATGCGGGCATCCGGCGTCTTCACCGGAACCACAAATTCGCCGAGCCGTTCGCCAAGACAGTCGTTCGATCGGTACGCCATTCGTGCAGGTCGGAACTTACCCGACAAGGAATTTCGCTACCTTAGGACCGTTATAGTTACGGCCGCCGTTCACCGGGGCTTCAGATCAAGCCTTCGCTGCCTTGCGGCAGCTAAGCCCTCCCTTTAACCTTCCGGCACCGGGCAGGCGTCACCCCCTATACGTCGTATTCGACTTAGCAGAGAGCTGTGTTTTTGTTAAACAGTCGCCGAACGCATTTCACTGCGGCCNNCCCTTCTCCCGAAGTTACGGGGCTAATGTGCCTAGTTCCTGAGCGAGCGTTCTCTCGAGCGCCTGTGGATATTCACCTTGTCTACCTGTGTCGGTTTGAGGTACGGGCACCATCCGAACTCCTTAGAGGTTTTTCCTGGCAGCGTGAAATCAGAGACTTTGTGGCCGTGTGGCCTCGGACCTGGTCTGACCGTTGAATGACCCCGTGGATTTTCCTGCGGGATCCGGCTTACACCAAGACATCGGGACGTCCATCACCCGACTCCCCTATCCTTCTGCGTCACCCCATCGTCAAACGTTCGTATGGCGGGGCAGGAATGTTGACCTGCTGTCCATCAGCTACGCCTCTCGGCCTCACCTTAGGACCCGCCTAACCCTGAGCGGATTAACCTTCCTCAGGAAACCTTAGACTTTCGGCGACACGAGTTCTCATCGTGTTTATCGCTACTTATGCCGGCAGAGTCTCTTCCATTGCGTCAAGTAGTTCTCTCGATCTACCGTCGAACACAATAGAATGCTCCCCTACCAAATGACGAATTCCCGTAGGAATCGTCAATTCCGCAGCTTCGGTCGCAGACTTAGCCCCGTTGGATTGTCGGTGCGTGAACACTTGACCAGTGAGCTGTTACGCTTTCTTTAAAGGATGGCTGCTTCTAAGCCAACCTCCTGGCTGTCTGTGCGCTCACACGTCCTTTCCCACTTAGTCTGCAGTTTGGGACCTTAGCTGGCGGTCTGGGTTCTTTCCCTCTCGACCACGGAGCTTATCCCCCGTAGTCTCACTCCCGT
>PLZZ01000192.1:1171-4300 GCA_003153585.1 Acidobacteriota bacterium
AGGCTGCCCCTAAAGGCATTTCGGGGAGAACGAGCTATCACGGAATTTGATTAGCCTTTCACCCCTACCCTCAGCTCATCCGAGCGATTTTCAACTCACACCGGTTCGGTCCTCCAGTCGCGGTTAAGCGACCTTCAACCTGGCCAAGGGTAGATCATCCCGCTTCGCGTCTATTCCCACANNAGAATAACTAGCCGGCTCATTAAGCAAGAGGCACGCCATCAGGCTTTCCGGATCCGAAGACCCGGCATTGCCCTCTGACTGCTTGTAAGCATACGGTTTCAGGTTCTATTTCACTCCCCTCGCAGGGGTGCTTTTCGCCTTTCCCTCACGGTACTAGTTCACTATCGGTCGCCAACGAGTATTTAGCCTTGGAGAGTGGTCTCCCCAGATTCCCACGGGGTTTCTCGTGCCCCGTGGTACTCAGGATACCGCTTCGAGTCCGGTAAGCTTTCGGTTACGGGGTTTTCACCCTCTTTGACCCTGCTTTCCAGCAGGTTCACCTAGCCTCCGGATTGGTAACTCTACTCACGCGGTCCTACAACCCCGGGATGTAAACACCCCGGTTTGGGCTGTTCCGATTTCGCTCGCCGCTACTATCGGAATCTCAATTGATTTATTTTCCTCCAGGTACTGAGATGGTTCACTTCCCTGGGTTGACTCGCACCCGCCTATGTATTCAGCGGGCCGTAACCTGGTTTTACCAGGATAGGTTTCCCTATTCGGAAATCCCCGGATCAAAGCCTGCTTGCGGCTCCCCGAGGCTTATCGCAGCTTGCCACGTCCTTCTTCGTCTGTTGGCGCCAAGGCATCCACCGTACGCCCTTAGTAGCTTAACCATAAAACTTACCCAACACGTCTCGACCCCTTGCGAAATCGAAACCCTGAAAACCGTCCAACGAAAGGTCTTGCAAGCCATTCGGGGATGTACTTCAGGGGTGACGCGCTCTTCAAAGCTTCTTTCGAAGCCAGGAAATTCACGCGCTGAACCAATGCGAGGCAAGTTCGCCTTTCCACATTGCGCTACTCTCGAGCAAAAATTTGCGGTTTATTACGCCATGCGAACTTGAAATCGCATAACGTAATGCCAGCTTCCTTCAGTTGTCAAAGATCGTCGTTCCGTTCATCAACTTCCGATCGGAACGTCTCCGCTCCCGGCGGAGCGCGTCTTCAGTTTGGGGCCGAAGCCGCGGGAAATAAAAAACCCGGCGTCGAGCGCCGGGCGAGTCCGTCCACTACCTGGCCACTCAGTGAGCGGCTCTAGGACGGAAGTGCTCGATGCTCGAATTCGTTCTACCCGGTGTTAGTAACCAACTTCACCTCTTGGGCAGACCCGGTCCGTCAGGAGAATCCCCGGCAAACGAGGGGCCACCGACATCAGGAGAGTATATCAACAATTTCGATTCCGTCAAGTCTATCCCTATTATTTTCTCGGGTATTTTGTGTAGCCTGCGCTGTGGATTTCACTGGAATCTGTGGAAATCCAACGCCCACTTGTAGCCTCAGTTGTGCTTGAACAATTCCACTTAGCACCACGCAACCCGCGTCTAACCGGGGCGTTCTCCCTGTTCCTCACGCCGCAGCGCCATCTTTGCAGATCGCCGCTACGATCAAACCGAGGATAACGAGTTGAGTTCCTCCGGCGACCATCCACTTCACTGCGAGCATGTGGGGAATGAAATACACCACGTATTCGCTTAAAGAATATGGGATGACGGTCATGAAAGTCATCACGATTCCGTAGCGAATGCCTTGCGGCACCCACGGTTTGTTCTCGCGTCCACGCGCGTAAATGTAAGCAAACATCGCCGCAAAAAAGAATTGGCCCAATGCCATGGCCCAGAATCGATGCATGATCTGTTCGGCGCTGCGATGGCTCAGCGGGATGGCATCGTAATCCGGCATCAGCCAAACGCTATGGACCAAGTAATTGGTGGCCATCAGAACAACGTAAGCTACAAAGATCGCGATAATGAGTTTTTTCATGGTCGTTTTTCCTCGCGCTCAGATTTGGCCCACGGTACAACCGTTGAGGAAAACCCTCGGGGAGTCGATGTCATGGCCCCGTTGGGCGGAGCCTAACACCGCAAAGCTCCTGGGAATAGAAGATTTTGCCTCGGACCATGAACTGAAAATGCAAGCGGCCTTGCGCTCGTCGGCCTCTTTTGAACGAGCGTAACTATGGATTTGTGACCTGCTCGGAGATGCTGGCTTCGCGGAGCAACGTGTACTTCTGCTCCCAAGCCTGGTGAATGGGACTTTCGGCGTAGGCGTCGGCCGCGGCGCGGTTCTGAAACTCAATGGCAAAGGCGGCGCTGAAATCGCGTGGCTGCAGACGCTCCGCTTTGATCCACACGTTTTTAACGCCCGGGATTTTTGCCGCCATGTCCTTGACGCCTTCCAGCGCGCCCTGCTTGTCGGTATCAGAAACGCCCGGATTCCATTTGAGAATTACCATATGAATGATGGTTTTCGGCTGGCCGAATTTGTTCTGCCCAGCAATGAAACCGCTTGCAAAAAGCGCTAGCGCTGCCACAGCGCCACCAACAATTATCGTCGCCTTCGAAATGTGGATTCGCATGGAATCTCCTTTGCCGCCCCGAGCACGAGTGTAAGCAATCGCGCGGCGCCGGCGCAATCATTTGCATGTTGACCCTTGGGTTTGGTGTTCAGTAGGATGCGCAACAAGCAATGCGTGATTGTGGCAGCGTCGCGCTGTGAGGAGGCCCCCATGTACTGTTCAAAGTGTGGCTCCAATCTACCGGAAGGCGCAGCGTTCTGCAGTGCATGTGGCCAGCCCATGGCCACAACATTTGCTGCTCCACCCGCCGCCGCAGCCCCAGTGTCGGTCGCACCGCCGATGTATGCGCCGCCCACCCAGCCGAGTTGGCCAGCCCCGGCTGCGCGGGCAGTCGCTTACGCAGGGTTTTGGCTTCGCTTCGTAGCTTGGATTATCGACCGAATTGTTTTGCAGTTTGCAGGTGGAATTCTCACGTTGCCGTTGGTAGGGTCCATCGGAATTCGCGAGTTGATGCGGACTCATCCGTCAACACCGGAGGATTTGTTTCCGCTAATCGCTGCTATGCGCAAGTTTTTCTTGATAATTCTCGTGCTCGAATGGCTTTACTA
>PLZZ01000192.1:4351-7738 GCA_003153585.1 Acidobacteriota bacterium
AGGCGCTGCACGATATGATCGCCGGCACGCTCGTGATTCGAAAGCTATAGAATAGCTCGCGGCCAAAGGGAACCTGAGGAGCGAAATGTACTGCTCAAAATGTGGGACTGCAATCGCACAAGGCGCGGCGTTTTGCTCCTCCTGTGGCCAGCCTGTGAATCCGCCATTCGCTCCGGCACCGAGCGCCGCGGTTTCTGGAACACCAGCGCCGCCGATCCCGGGCCCCTATGGCGGTGTTTCACCCGCTCCTCGGTTTCCCCAGTCGGCCTATGCCGGATTCTGGCTGCGGGTGGTGGCGCACTTGATTGACGGGCTTCTCGCTGGAATTGCATTTGCCATCGTTCTCCTGGCTGGAATCGCTGCGGTTGGGATCGGATATTTCAAGGATTTGATTCGGGAAACAAATAATCCGGAAGATATTTTTACGCCGGGGCTTATCGCGATAATTTTCCTGCTATGTGCGATCTCGATTGTGATGATGTGGATCTATTACGCGTGGATGGAGAGCTCTTCGCATCAAGGAACTCTCGGTAAGATGGCGCTCGGATTGATCGTGACGGATCTCGAAGGCCGCCGAATCAACTTTGCGCGTGCAAGCGGGCGTTATTTCGCCAAGATTATAACCGGTCTGATTCCGCTAGGCATTGGCTACATGATGGCTGGATTCACGGAAAAGAAACAAGCCTTGCACGACATGATCGCGAGTTGTCTGGTATTGAGAAAAAGTTAGAAATTNNACGCGTGAAACCGACTCGGCAATATCCATCGTGCGGTAACCGTGATCCAGAACGCGATCTACCGCCGATTCGATCCATTGCGCTTCTATGTCCAGGCCGAAAGATTCCCGCAACAGCAGCGTTGCGGAAAAAATCGCTCCAAGCGGGCAAGCCACATCCTTACCGGCGAGCGATGGCGCCGATCCGTGAATGGGCTCGTAAAGCGCGGGCTGGTTTGCAGCGCCACGGCTCATGGAGGGAATTAATCCAATGGAGCCGGCAAGAGCTGCCGCCTCATCGCTCAAGATGTCGCCGAACAGATTTCCGGTCAAAATCACATCGAATTGCGCGGGACGCAACAGGATCTGCATCGCAGCGTTGTCTACGTACAAATGCTCCAACGTGATCTCGGGATAATCGCGCGAGACTCGCGTGACCGTACTTCGCCAGAGCGCGGAAGTGGCCAGCACGTTGGCCTTGTCCACGCTGGTTACGTGCCGGTTTCGTGCGGCAGCCCGCTCGAATGCATAGCGCGCTATACGCTCGATTTCCGATGCCGTGTAAGATGCCACGTCGCGTGCGCTCGCATCGCTTCCTTCGCCGCGCTGCTCGTGTACGCCAAAATAAATGTCTCCCGCTAGTTCGCGCACGATTTCGAAATCGCATCCGCTGATGCGGTCGCGGCGCAGCGGGGAAATTCCTTGCAAGGCTGGCCGCAGCTGAATTGGGCGCAGGTTGATGTACAAACCAAGCTGCTTGCGCAAGCCCAGCAAACCGGCTTCCGGGCGCTCTTGCAGCGGAAGGGAGTCCCACCCAGGGCCGCCGATGGCCCCCAGCAGAATCGCATCGCACGAGCGGCATCCCGCCAGAGTTTCTTCCGGAAGCGGCGTGCCGAACCGCTCGATGGCTGCTCCGCCAAACGCGAACTCACGAAATTGGAAATCGTGCTCGAAAACAGCAGCGCAATCGCCCAGCAGTTGAACGGCTGCGCGGGTGACTTCCGGGCCGACGCCATCCCCTGGCAGCACTGCAATCGTTTTTCGCATTTTGCTCATGGATTTCAGCTCCCCCCGAACAATCCGCAGCTTTTACATTCTTCAACTCGCCGCTGCGATACTAACGTCCTCGTTTGCGGGAGCTACCGAGCGACCGCGGCGGACTTTGTGAATGATCGAAAGCAAATCGCGATCGGTTACCAGCTTGGCAGCATCCGCATGCGCCATCGCCTGTTTGTAGCACTCCGCGAGTTCGGCGTCCGTGGTCTTATAGCCCAGCTCATCGAGACGCGCACGCAAAGCGTTGCGTCCCGAGTGTTTTCCAAGCACCAGTCTGCGCAAAGGGACGCCGACCTTTTCCGGCACGATGATTTCGTAGGTCATGGGATTCTTCAGCATCCCATCCTGATGAATGCCTGCTTCATGCGCGAATGCGTTGGCCCCCACCACGGCTTTATTCGGCGGAACACTCACTCCCGTGACAGACGTGAGCAGCCTGCTGGTGGAATAAATCTTCTCGAGCGAGATGTTCGTGCAAACGGAATAGCGCGCCTGGCGAACGTGCAGCGCCACCGCAACTTCTTCCAGTGAAGCATTTCCAGCACGCTCGCCGATACCATTAATTGTGCACTCCACCTGGCGCGCTCCGGCATCAATGGCTGCCAGCGAATTGGCCACCGCGAGGCCCAGATCGTTGTGGCAATGTGCGCTGAACACAACGCTTGGGTAACCAGCAAGGTGTTTGCGCGCGGCGCGGAACATGGCTCCGTACTCTTCAGGCGTGGAATAGCCGACGGTGTCGGGAAGATTGATGATGCTGGCACCGGCGCGTGCAGCCGCCTCGATTACTTCGAGGAGATAGGCCAAATCGCTTCGGCTGGCATCTTCCGCGGAAAATTCCACTTCATCGCAACGCATGCGGCCATAGCAAACCATTTTTGCCACTTGGTCGAGGGCCTCTGTGCGCGTAATGCGCAGCTTATGTTCCAAATGCAGGTCCGACGTGGCCAAGAAAACGTGCAGACGCGGCCGGACTGCGGGTTCGAGAGCGCGCAGCGCCGCATTGACATCTTCCAGGCGCGCGCGAGCTAACGCGGCGATTCGCGAGCCCTTGACCTCGGCAGCTATGGCGCGTACGGCTTCTAAGTCTCCGGGTGAGGCGATTGGAAAGCCCGCCTCAATCACATCCACGCCGAGCTGTTCCAGTTGGCGCGCGAGGAGAAGCTTTTCGCCGCAATTCATGGAAAAACCCGGTGATTGTTCGCCGTCACGCAGCGTGGTATCGAAGATGTGCACAGTTTCCATGGGGTCTCCCGAACACGTCGAGTGAACCGCGGATGCCCAAGCATGTCAAATTTATACTTCTTGCATGTAATATAAGTTTTCTTTATATCTGTACAGGGTGCTTGGAGGAATCTCGTGGATCTAGCGGTGCTCCACGTGTTTCAGACCGTGGCGAATGAGCGCAGCTATTCTCGCGCTGCGGAAAAGTTGTACCGCACGCAACCGGCCATCAGCATCGCCATGCGCAAGCTGGAGGCCTGGGTGGGCCAGCCGCTTTTCGTGCGTGGCTCAGGCGCTCGTGCGTTGACGGACGCGGGCGTGCTTCTGCTCGAGTATGCCGAGCGCATGCTCAACCTGCGTGAGGAAGCTCGCAAAGGCTTGAGGGAATTGGG
>PLZZ01000249.1 GCA_003153585.1 Acidobacteriota bacterium
ATCGGGTCTATTGGGTCGCAGCGGAAAAAGCGGCAACCTTCACGTCGCTATTCCCTGAAGCGCATTTGGAATCTCCGCTCCCCGAAATCAAAACTCATGCGACTTCACGAGAGGATGCGCAGTTCGCCTGCATCACCGGATGGATGGCACACGTTGGCCCCATCACGGCTGCGGCTTTGAGCGATTTCCTGGGCTTCGCCGTTTCCGACGTCGACAAAACTTTCCTGCGCATGGAAGCCGCAGGGTCCATCTTGCGCGGGCGCTTCACGGACGGTTTGAGCCAAGAAACGGAGTGGTGCGAACGTCGTCTTCTCGCGCGCATTCACAAAATGACGCTCGGAACACTTCGCAGCCAGATTCAACCAGCGACCGCGGCGCAATTCATGCGTTGGCTGCTGCGATGGCAACATGTTGCGCCTAGCAGCCAGGTCCTCGGAGAGCGGGGCACTTTGGAAGTTTTGCAGCAGTTGCAAGGCTATGAAGCTCCGGCGAACGCGTGGGAGCGGCAAATCCTTAATAGACGAATCGCGGACTACGATCCGCAATCCCTCGACCGTCTCTGTCTTACGGGAGCGGTGGGCTGGGGCCGCCTTTCGCCGCATCCTGCAACCTATGAAGATCAAAACAGCATCGGCCGCCGCGTAATTCCCACCAGTGTGGCTCCCATCGCGTTTTTCGTGCGTGAGGATTCAGATTGGATGATTCCGCAGCATCCGGAAGGAGAAACCCAGGATCCTCGCGCCCTGAGTCAGAATGCGCGCGATGCGCTGGGCTATCTTCGCCAGCGAGGAGCTTCTTTTTTTGCAGATCTCGTACGCGGCACGGGGAAATTGAAATCGGAGATGGAAACCGCCCTGTGGGAACTTGTCACGGCTGGAATGATCACGGCAGACGGCTTCGACAATATTCGCGCGTTGATCGATCCCAAGCGTCGCTCCGGACAAGGACGCGGCCACAACTCGCGCCCGCGCCACAGCGTTGGCCGCTGGTCGCTGCTATACGCTCAGGAAACTCCCGATCGCGCCCGCATCNNATTGCTTTCCGCCGGCTAGAAGATCGAGGTGAAGTTCGAGGTGGCCGTTTTGTTAGTGGATTCATGGGAGAGCAATTCGCACTGCCCATGGCCGTCGAATCGCTCCGCGCAATGCGCAAGAGCGAACCTGTTGGTGAAACTGTCACGATTTCAGCGGCCGATCCCTTGAATCTGGTGGGCATTCTAGTGCCGGGCGATCGCGTTTCCGCCGTATCGGGAAAAACCGTTACCTTCCGAGACGGAGTGGCACTAGAAACAGACGACGCGGCAGCGCAATTCACAAATTCCATCGCCGTCTAAATCCCAGAATCGCGGTGTTTAGACGGGACTCGCGACGAAATGAAAAAGAAAGCGACAAGCGTCGGTCCCGCAGGCAAGGTTCGCATCGGCATTTCGGGCTGGAGATATATTCCTTGGCGAGGAGTTTTCTATCCTAAGAAATTGACGCAGAAAAAAGAGCTGGCCCACGCTGCCAGCATTTTTCGATCCATTGAAATCAATGGCACGTTTTATTCGTTGCAGCGGCCCGAATATTTCGAGGCCTGGGCTGGCGAAACGCCCGACGATTTCGTGTTCTCGGTGAAGGGGCCACGGTTCATAACGCACATCAGGCGGCTCCGAGATGCGGAAACGCCGTTAGCAAACTTCCTGGCCTCCGGTATCCTGCGCCTCGGTCCCAAGCTCGGCCCTATACTGTGGCAGCTTCCGCCCAATTTTCGTTTCGAGCCGGAGAAACTCGACGCCTTCCTGAAAATTCTCCCGCACGACACGGAATCAGCCGGCGCGCTGGCCCGGCATCATGACAAATTCCTAAAGGGCCGGGCTGCCGTGAAAACGGACGCAAAGCGCTCTCTTCGCCATGCGATCGAGGTTCGGCATTCCAGTTTTGCCGTACCGGAATTCATCGAAATGCTGCGCGCTTACGATGTCGCGCTCGTCTGCGCCGACACCGTCGAATGGCCAAGAATGATGGACCTCACTTCGGATTTCATGTATTGCCGCCTGCACGGCTCGGAAGTTCTGTACGCCAACGGTTACACGGATGATGCGCTGGACCAATGGGCCCTTCGCGTGAGCGACTGGGCGCGCGGCGCAGAACCCGCCGACGCCGAACGCGTGGTCAAGAGCGCGGGTCCGAAGGTTCCCACGCGCGATGTTTTCGTTTATTTCGACAATGATGTGAAGGTACGGGCGCCTTTCGACGCGAAGAGCTTGACTCAACGCGTTGACAAATTGCTCGCGCACTAATCCAACCGCAACATCGCACGGCAAAAACCACAAATGTGGTGCCCAAGAGAGGACTCGAACCTCCACTCCCTTGCGGGAACTAGCTCCTGAAGCTAGCGCGTCTGCCAATTCCGCCACTTGGGCAATTCCTGCGGCAAAACAACGAGGCGCAACCATATTGCCGCGTGCCCCATGGTTTGTCAACGAAGCACACTTATCGGTTGGATATCTTGACCCCCAGCATGTATGACGCTTAGAGTAGTCGGACCGGCCCGGGAATTCAGCAGGGGGTAAAATTATGGCAACCGCCCGCGCGATGATTGAGCGCCGCCGCGCCAGTCGCGTCTTAATCCGCATACCCGTAAAGGTTTTCAGCGATGGCACACAAGGTCAGGGTCTAGACGTGCCTGCCGAAGCGATCGCCGTCAGCCGCTTTGGGGCTTTGTTGCGGGCTCCTTTTTCTCCCACGCTTGGCTCGCGTATCGAGGTTTTGAACGGAATGTCTCAGGAAACCGAGGAATTTCGCGTGGTTCGGGTGAGAGATGCTAGCGATGGCATCTTCGAACTGGGGATCGAGATCCTATATCCCGCGCGAAACTTTTGGGGCGTGCACTTTCCTGACGAATGCTGTACCGCCTGACCTTCACCGTTGCGGATAATGCTATAATCCCGCCAATATCACCTCAAACCGGGGCTCGCCTGGCCGGGTCATTCTTCGGATAGTCTTCGGCGCTGGCGAGCAGGGAGGGGAGCATGGAGCCGCTTGGAACCACGCTTTTCACTTTGCTGGTCGCTTGGGCAGTGATTACCGCCGCTCTCATCTGCATGCTGATCTATCGCGGTACCCTCGAGACCCATGAGGAAGATCAAATCTTCCTCGACAAAGCTGGGGACTCTATGGCCCAAGAGCAGCGTCTCATCGTCGCACGGATTGAGAGGCTGGGCCTGCCAATCAAGCTGTTAATCACAGCTTCGGTTTTGCTGCTCCTGATCATCGCCGGGCTCTGGCTCTGGCAGGGATTCAAAAATTTCTGAACGGATCAGCGGTCAAATCAGCATTTGCCAGCCGTGAGCCAAGAAATTGCGTCCGCTGACTCTACGGTTTTGGCGCCGGCTGAGGAGTTGGCATCACTGGCGGTTGCGTTGAAGGCTGCGGCTGCGGTGACGCGGAGTAATCGCAGATCGGCGCTGTATGGTTGTGGACGATCACCCAGTCATCACCCACCTTGTTGAGCACCAGCGTCGTTTGTCCGCGTAACGCGTATGGCTTGCCGTTCAAGACCGAGCTGAATTCCCACTGATACTCCGCCCAGGCCACATCCGCATGTACGAAGATGTACGTATTCCGCCGGATAAGCTGGACTGCGGGGAACGACTTGCGCTGTAGCTGATACCCCGCCAGGTAATTCGACCAGCCTACAATCGGCGGCCCGTAAGTTCCGCTGACAAACGTCGCGTTGTCTGAATAATATTTATGCATGGCCTCGACATCTCCGGCCTGAAAAGCCCCCAGCATCTCCCCAATGTCGTGATCGATTTGATCGGAAGCAGGAAGCGGTATTGCGGGCATCGGCGAAGTGTTATCAGGCTTCTTATTCTTGGTTTTTTGTGCCCATGCTCCTGTGGACACGGGCAATATTACGAGGACGGCGGCGAGGACTCGCAATCCATACCGTAAGTTCTCTAGAGAGGTAATCCGCGTTTTCCACATCGACATTTTAGTGCATCTCCCTCATTTCTCTTTCCACCTAGCGCCTCGGAGAATATCACGAAGGGAAAACTAAGCGTGGGTGAGACCTTCGGCCATGTGCTCAATAGCGGAGGCCGCTGCAGCGGGAATCGCCCCGAGCGAGGAGTGCACGGGTCACTTAGCGATAGTGTCGCAGGCCACCCGGAATCCATAATCGGCGTATTGAAATTCGGGAGGAATGCTTGACCGCGCTGCGCAGCGCGACACCTTGGTAAAATGCCGCCAAGAACCGCCTCGTGACGCTCGTCGTGCAGGCGCCGAATGTTTTGCTTCGGCAGGTGACGCGCACCCCGCTGGGCCTCGAGGATTCCGTTCCGGCGAAAGGCGATAATAGTCCGCGTCAAACCAGTCCGCGCACCATTCGTGAACGTTTGCGCCAATATCGTAAAGTCCGTAGGCGTTGAACTCCGCGCGCCCTACCGTTTCTGGACCTGTTTTCCAACGCGCCGCGTAATTCTCAAGGGACTCCGGGGGATCGTCACCCCAGGGAAATTGTTTCTCTTCAAGACCGCCGCGCGCTGCATATTCCCACTCCGCTTCCGTAGGCAAGCGAAAGCGCCGCTGCGTCATCGCGCTGAGCCATTCGCAATACGAGACGGAGTCAAACCAGGAAGGCGCCACCACGGGCTGCGAAGGATCGGAGAAATTGGGATCGTCCCAATGTAAAGGTTTGCGGTGCTGCGTGGCGGAAAGAAATTGCGCATACTCGGCGTTTGTCACTTGGCACGCGCCCAGTTCGAATGCATCTACCCAAACACGGTGCACTGGCCGTTCNNTGCGGCTGCATGTGGCGTCTGGCTCAGTAGATTGACGAATAGGCGGTAGGCACCCGTCACTCCCGCCGGAAGCTCGCGAAAAAACGACAAGCCGGTGTAAATGTAGAGACCTTTTCCGACCCGGGCGGACACCAGCGCTCCGGTGACCTCCGCCTCGTTGAAATCTTTTAGTCCAAGTAGGGCTTGGTAGCGCGGATCGAAGGTGCCCCAGAAATATAAGCCGCGCTCCTGTTCCCATCCCTGAAAATCGGCGAGCGAAATCTTGTTCGGCGAGGTCAGCAACGGGCTGTCCGGCACAAGAAATCTTACTGGAGAATTTGGATCGGTCACACGTGCAACTTTGTCGCCCATTTTCGCGGGAAACGGTGCGGGAAGCTCTTTGTCCCACGCGAAATCGCGCTGATATTGAACCAAAAGCGTTCCGCCTCGGTCCACATAGTCGAGCAGGCGCTGATTCGCGCGCAACAAATCGGGACGCAACTCGTAAGCGCGGATGCCCACCGTGATTGCGTCGTACTGGCTCAAATCGCCGAAGGCCAACGCGACCTCGTCCAGCAAATCCACCTGAATTCCTAGCTGGCGCAGAATTTCCGGAAGCGGATCATTTTCCGCAGCGATGTAACCCACTCGCAGATTGGCCGGGACGTTCAGATCGAGCACATGTACAGTCGCATCGGCAGGCTCACTCCAATTGCGCGTCGGAAGCGTTGGAATCGGCTCAAGCGATGTTCGAAACGTCTCAGCGCCAATTTTCGCGTAGGGATGCAGCGCATAGGCCCCCGGCGACGTTCGGGCCGGCGGCGCTACAATAAAACGGATCAATTGGTCGCCGGTGGTTGCAAAATCCAGAGGTGCAATCGATTGCGCGTTCCATCCTCCCGGCGCATCCACTCCGACGTCAACCTTTACGGGTTTCGTGCCGTGGTAGCGGATGCGCGCGAGTAACTTCATCGGCTCCGACGCGCGCTGTACGGGCACCATTACCTGCTGCGGCTCAACCGTCAGCGTGACCGCCGGAACAAGATCGAGCGGATAGGTTGCGATGCCCGTCGTAGTTGCCTGCACAGATTCCACCGGCTTTTCGATCGTAAACCGATAGGAACTCCACACTACCGTTAGCGCCACACGCACGAGGGGAGGCGGAAAAGGCAAAATAGCATTTTCGGGGGAACTTGGCGCTTTCGCGTCTCCTGGAATCGTCACGTTGAAGCGCTCGCTGTCACTGCCGTGCTTCGTTTCCTCTTTTGCGGTAGTCCAGCCTGGTGGCACTTGCAGACCCCCGCTTGCATCTAGCGTCCACTTCACCGGTACGATCGGCTCGCCGCCGAATGTCACGTCCACTGAAAAACTTTCCCCGGCCACGAGCTCATGGTGGTCTGCCTGCACTTCGAACGGAATCGCGACATCTTCCGCTAGCGCGCGATCGATCCGCTCGCTCACGCGTTGCAATTCCCACAGCGCGGATGCAGTTTCATCGTTGGCGCGGTTTGCCATCGCATTCTTTGAAATTTCGTTTCTCAAGCTACCAATTTCCAACCCTGCCTGGGCCAGCGAAGTGGCGGCATCGGTCCGGGCTAGCGAACGCGCGGCTACAAGCGCAGCCTTTAAATCCGCGTCCGCAGCAGCCAGCCGTGTGGCCATGGCCGCTTGCAGCGAAGGGAATTGTCTGCTGAGCGATGTGAGCGGTTTCGCTAAAAGCTTGGCGTCGAATTTTCCGGAAGCGCCTTTCTCATTTTCCGCAACCAGATAAATAGGCCGCCGGAAAAACGCGTTGCCGAAAAACGCCGGCGTCCCCTGCGAACGGTGTTGCGCGTGCCCTTCCATCCCCATTTCGGTGTAGCTTTTTCCCCACAGCGGAGAAACAGAATTAACCGGCAACTCGACTGCCTCAGGGGAATTGTCCCGCGCTAGCCGAACCGCCAGGGTTACTTTCCATGGAACCAGCCCTTCGGAGATTTGCTCCGGGAACATTTTCGGATCGGCGGCCGCGGCCACCGCTTGCGGCGTCAGAATTCCGCTTGCCTGATGCTGTCCGTGTCCGGAGTGCACTCCGCCCCAGCCGTTGATTACCACTTGCGGCCGGTACGTGCGAATCGCCCGCACCATGTCCTCCAGCGCGATGTTGTTCCAAATTTTCATCGTCTGGTCAGCGCTCTTCGAAAAACCGAAATCAGGAGCGCGCGTGAAAAATTGATGCACGCCATAGTGCTCTCCGGCCGCGAGCAATTCTTCCGTGCGAATTACTCCTAACTCGTCGCCCTGCTCCGGGCCGATGGCGTTTTGGCCTCCTTGGCCGCGCGTGAGCGTCAGCAAACCGACGTCCGCGTTGAGTCCGCGCGAAAGGTAAGTCAGCAGGCTCGACCATTCATCGTCAGGATGCGCCGTCACAAAAAGGATTCGCGTAGTGACTCGCGATTTATTGATGGCCTCGACGGTATCGGCGAGCGACTGCGCAGCCGCTCGCGGAACTGCGGATATCGCGGCCAAACCCGCTAAGATGATTGCAGGCCAAAGTGTTTGCCACCGCTTCATCGAACAGCCTCCTGAAACGGCCACTGGCGCAAGAGTCGCGCTCTTCCGAGATATACAAGAATACCCGCTACCATCGCTACAAGCGAGGCAAGCATCGGTGTTCGCCCCGTCGATATAAAAATTGCAATCCAGCCCGCGATTGCGATCACTACCGGCACGGGATACAGCCACATGCGAAAAGGCCAACGCTCGGCCTTCCAGCGCCGATGCAGCAACATCAGCCCGACGGCTTGACCAACAAATTGGATGAGGCACCGCATCGCCAGGATGGCGCGAATTACCGAGAAAAGATTAAAAAACATGCAGATGACGATCGACGTCCCGCCCAGCGCCAGCAATGATACGTACGGAAAACGCTTCGTGGGATGCAGGCGCGCAAAAATCGAAAAGAAGTTTCCGTCCAGCGCCGCTGCATACGGCACGCGCGAATATCCCAGCGTGGCTGAAAAGATCGAGCCGAACGCCAGTACCAGAATCAGACCGGTCGCGAAGGTCGCCCAGTGCATTCCAAACGTTCGCTCCACGAACAGGCTCACCACGAAAGCTGAGTTCTGCGCTTCTTGCCACGGAATAATGCTCAAAATACTCGTTTGCATCAGAAAATAAAGAATCGCGATTCCGAAAATCGAAAAGAAAATCGCCTGCGGAATATTCCGCCCGGGGTCCTTCATTTCTCCGCCCAGATTGCAGACGTTGTAATAGCCCAAATAGCTGTACACGGTTTGCACGGAAGCGTGACCCAGCCCGGCGAAGAAAATCCAGGAGAAGCTCCACGCACCGGCGGGGTACGTAAACACCCTGCTCGCATTGAAATGTGTCGCTCCGCCGTAAATCAGCCACAAAATTGTCCCTAGTACGATCACCCAAAGCACCGTGGAAATCTTTCCAATCGTCGTGATACGCCGGTAGAGCAACGCCACGGCAACAACAATCAGCAAGAGCGCCACTACTCGATTGTAATTTGCCAGCGCCTCGCCGGCCTGACCTGCATTCGCGTTCAGCCATGACGTAACGGCGGGAATCTTGCCCGTGAGATATTTCGAGTAGTCCGCGAAACCCAGCGCGCCCGACGAAATACTGAGCGGCGCTTGAAAAAGGGTTTGCCAGATGAATAGAAACGACAAAAGCCGTCCCCACCGATTTGCGCCGTACGCTTCCCGCAGAAAGACATAGCTTCCTCCGGCCTGCGGCATCGCTGCACCCAGCTCCGCCCATACACATCCATCCACCGCTGCAAGGCCCGCGCCCACTACCCATGCCAGGATGCATTGCGGCCCGCCCATCGCGCGAATAATGAACGGAATCACAATGAACGGCCCAATCCCTACCATAAACGTCATGTTCAGCGACGTGGCTTCGATCAATCCCAGCCCGCGCTCGAGCTTTTCCGGTTCAGACATGATGTTCAGAGTAGTGGAGCACCGTTAGGAGCACCTAATGACGGCAAAGCATAACAAGTTTCCGACGTTTGCGTCCGCTAGGTTCGTGATGTACGTTATTTCAGCTGGACTTGCCAGCCGGTTGACGAGAGTAAGATGAAAACCGCACGCCCCAAAATATTGCGCCGATTAGTATGGCTCTTTTTTTTCGCTATCTCGATTTTTGCGATTCCGGTTCGCGCCGGAAGTCTCACATTGCCTCCCGAAGCGACGCAAGCTATGGCTCAGATATATGACGGCGATCCCGACGGCGCAATTGCCACCGCGCAAAAGCTCCAGCTCTCGCAACCGGATCAGCCCCTCGGCTTCATCCTCGAGGCTGAGGCCGAATGGTGGAAAACATTCTGCGCCTCATCGGAAATTAAATACGGGATGGTGGATGCATGGAAACGCGGAAAGAAATCGGAAGACGAGGCTTACTTCGCGTTAGCCGACAAAGCGATCGAACTGGCTCAGGCGCAGATCGCCCGCTCCGAAACCGCGGAAATGCATCTCTACACCGGTGCCGGCTACGCGCTCAAAGCCCGGCTTTTTGGATTGCGAGGGGAGCATCGTGCCGTGGCCCACGCGGGCGTGTCTGCGCGAACGGAATTTCTTCGTGCGCTGGAACTCGACCCTAATATGGCAGATGCCACTGCAGGTATCGGCCTTTACAACTATTACGTAGATTCGTTTTCGTCGATCGTAAAGATGCTCAGCTTTTTTATGGGTATTCCCGGCGGAAACAAACAAGAAGGCATCCGGCAAATGCAAATCGGGATGGATCGCGGCGTGCTATTTTCGGTGGACACGCGCTTTTATCTCGCAAAAAATCTCCGCAAGTACGATCAGCAGTACGAACAAGCCCTCCTCGTGGGCCAGCCGCTGGTGGCGCGCTATCCGAACAATCCAGTCTATCTTTTGCTGCTGGGCAACCTCAATGCAGAATTATCGCGCAACGAAAAGGCTGCTGAATATTTTCACGCTGTCCTGAAACTGCCGGCAATCCAATCCGCTTGCGAAGCTCCTCCCAGCGTTCCTGCTTCCAACTGCATGCCTTGTTTCGTGCGTGCTCGCGACATCGCCAAGTCATTTCTTGCTTCACTTCCCTAGAGCGGAATTGTTCAAGTCGCGATTTGGCTTCACCCCAATCCGGCTCATCAGCAGAGTCGAAACACATCCCGATACGAACGCCGCGCCCCAAAGCACCTGCGGCCCGCGGCTTTCGAGAAGTATCGCGCCCAGCCACGG
>PLZZ01000194.1 GCA_003153585.1 Acidobacteriota bacterium
TCGGCCCCAACGGCGCCGGAAAATCAACCACGATTAAAATGCTCACGGGCCTGCTTGCGGCTAGCTCCGGCTGCATTCAACTCCTTGGTCTCGATCTGGCGAAAAATCCCGTCGAAGTAAAGCGCCAAATCGGAGTGGTACCCGAAGGTATGGCGCTGTTCGGGCGGCTTACAGGCGCTGAATATTTGAATTTTGTCGGCCGCATGTACGGTCTCGATCGCGAAACCGCCGGCAAACGCACGGCCGAGCTTCTCGAGTTCATGCAGCTTGCCGAGCAGCCAAAAACTCTCGTCACGGACTACTCGCACGGAATGCAGAAAAAGCTCGCGCTCGCCGCCGCCGTGATTCACGGCCCTAGAATTCTTTTTCTCGACGAGCCTTTCGAAGGCGTGGACGCGATTGCGTCCGGCACACTCAAGGCCATGCTCCAGCGCATGATTGCGCGGGGCGCCACGATTTTCCTCACTTCACACGTTCTCGAAATCGTCGAGCGACTGTGCAGCCATCTGGCCATCATTCACAAGGGACGCTTGGTTGCGCAGGGCTCTCTGGAAGAACTTCGCGCAGGAGTCGAGGCGCAAGCCGCTGCTGCTATGGCCGGCACGTCACCCGCCGTCTCCGCACCGGGAGAAAAGCTTACGCTCGAGGAAATTTTCCTTCGCATCGTTGGCGGTACACGTCACGCCGATCAGGAACTTTCATGGCTGGGCTGAGTTTCTCGCCCTATATGCGCGGGCAATTCGCTGCCATCGCACGGGTTCGCTGGCAGCTTTTCGTCAACGGACTGCGCACGATTCGCGGCCGCCTCGAAGTGGTCGCTCGCGGATTTATGTTCCTGGCGTTCGGAGTCGTCGGACTGGGAGGCTCCTTTGCGCTCGGCGCCCTTGGTTGGTATTTTGTTTCTCACGGAAAAGTAGAATGGATCGCGATTCTGCTTTGGCCGGTGTTTTTGTTCTGGCAGCTTTTCCCCGTGATGGCTTCCGCGCTCACGGAAAACGTGGATTCGTCAAACCTGCTCCGTTTTCCACTTTCCTTTCCATCATACTTCTTGATCCGCCTGGTGTATGGAGCGCTCGACCCGTCCACGGCGCTGGGGTGTTTGTGGCTGTTCGGATTGGCAATCGGGATTGGCGTCTCCCAGCCCGGTCTCTTCCTGTGGGCCGCCCTCGTGCTGTTCGCTTTCGCAATATTCAATATCTTGCTCGCTCGCATGATTTTCGTTTGGGTCGAACGCTGGCTGGCTCAACGGCGCACCCGCGAAATTCTCGGAGCCGTTTTTTTTATCTTTATCATCTGCTTCCAATTTATCGGCCCGCTCGTGAGCCGAATCGGCCGGCACAGGCATCCCGAGGTATCCAGAATTACGACGCAGGTGCTGCCGTACGAGCGCGCTATTCCCCCAGGCCTAGCCGCAGAAGCAATTGCCCGCGCTATGCACGGCGCCTTCACGCCGGCGCTTGCCGCCTTCGCTCTAGAGTGCGCCTACGCGCTTGCAATCCTGTGGCTGCTGAACCTTCGCCTTCGGGCGCAATATCATGGAGAGAATCTAAGTGAAGCCGTGGCGCGCAGCAATTTGCGCAAGGAAAAACGCGCCATTCGTTTAGGATGGAACGTATCAGGTGTTCCCGGTCCCGTCGCAGCGATCCTGGAAAAGGAATTTCATTACCTCTCACGCAGCGGACCCATGTTGTTCACTTTCGTCATGCCGGTGGTTATTCTTCTGGTTTTCCGCCTCGGCCCCCAAGCTTCAATGAGGCAAAGCAATTTTCTTGCGCACGCGCCGGACTTGGCTTTTCCTGTCGGCTCGGCTTACGCCCTGCTCATCCTGACAAATCTGGTCTACAACTGTTTCGGAGCAGATGCCGTCGGTATGCAGCTTTTTTATGTTTCTCCTGTGAGCTTTCGAGAGATCCTGCTGGGAAAAAATCTCGCGCACGCGCTGGTGCTCGCTTGCGAGGTGGTCCTAGTCTGGATTGCCGTGGGTTTCATGTTTCATCCGCCGGCCGTGGAAATAACGTTTGCGACGGTTATGGGAGTTGCCTTCGCGTTACTTCTGAATCTATCTGCAGGCAACCTGCTTTCGATTTATACACCCAAGAAAATTGACTACGGAGCGTTCGGTAAGCAACGCGCCTCAACAACTACCGTCTTCGCCAGCTTAGGCATTCAGGCTGCGGTGTTCGGCCTTGCTGCCGTTACACTTCTGATTGCTAGAGCCTTCGGGGAAATTTGGATAGCCACCGTCATATTTCTGATTCTTGCAGGCCTGGCATCCATTGTTTACATCCTGGTCCTGAATCGGGCCGACCGGATTGCGCTCGACCGCCGTGACGCAATCCTAGCCGAGCTTTGCCGCGGTTAAATCGCAGCGTGTGTCCTGATAACCAAGGTGGCCGAGGATCTCAATTCCAGATCCCATTTCAATTTGCACCACAACGGTCTCTGAGATACATTCGCGTCGCCGCGCGATTGTGCTTCTTGCTTGGTCGAGGAATATATGAATCGCTCACTTCTTGCCGCCTTCTATCTTGCATTGTTTATCTTTAGTAGTTTGGCGATCTCCACTCCGGTTGCGGCGCAGGCGCCCGAATCTTCTGATCCGACGATAGCGCGCGGAAACATCGCAGCGGAGCTGAAAGAATTCGTGGAAACTCCGGGTATTTCCGGCTATGAAAATGAGCTTGCTGGAAAAATTCGGTCCGAAATATCGGCGCGAAACCCCAAGACAGACAACCTCGGTGACATAATCGTTACAATTGGCACTGGTGCGCCCAACCGTCTTATCGTTACGCCCATCGACGAGCCGGGCTTCGTGGTTAGCGAAATCACTGACGACGGCTACTTGCGAGTGCAGCGCCTCCCGCAGGGTGGTCTTCCTCCAATCTTTAACGAACTCTACTCTGCCCAGCCTGTGAAGGTCGGAACAACAACCGGGAAATGGATTGACGGCGTCGTTGCCGGCCTTTCCGTCCACCTCCAGGGCGGCCGCGCGAACACGCCGAAATCGAGCGATCTCGAGAATATGTACATTGATATTGGCGCCAGCTCTGCAACGCAAGTCCGGAAGGCCGGCGTCGATGTCCTGAGCCCCATTTCGATCAATCGCGCGGCGAGCAGTCTTGGCTACGGCAAGATGGCTGGCGCTTCAATCGGTGATCGCTTTGGCGCCGCTGCGCTCGTAGACTTGCTAGTTGGTCTCGATCCGTCAAAGGTAAAAGGCACGCTGACGATCGCTTTTGTCGTTCAACAATGGGCCGGCGCTCGCGGGCTCCAGCGCATTTTGAGCACAACGAAACCCGACGAAATGATTTACGTCGGCCGGCTCTTTCCGGGAGGACCCGTCGCCGGAATGGAAAGCGTACATCGTGCGCCGCGTCGCGAGCCGGGCAGTGGCGTTCTCATCGGTATGGAGGAAACGAACGGCACGCCGGCGGGCCTCTCCGCAGACCTGAAGCAACTCGCAGATTCCAACAAGCTTGGGATCAATTCCGATTTCTCCGCGTCGTTGCTTCCACGAAGTTATCTTCCTGCGCCCACCATGCCAGCGAAATGGGCGCACCTGGGAATTGCAACGGACTGGTCTGACACTCCTGCCGAGTTGATTGATATGTCAGATCTCACGAGTTTGGAAAATCTCCTCCAGCTATACCTTCAGGAGGGATTGGAAGTTCCCACGGAAGCCGCAGGAGGATCCGCTACAAGAGATGGGATGGTAATAAATCATCCCTCCAACATTGAAATTCTCCGCGTCCTCATTCCGAGTTATGGCGTGAGCAACCACGAAGGTCCCGTTCGCGAGGACGTCAAAAAGCTTTTGCCGACTTGGGCGAAGCTGGATACCGATGAAGCAGGAAATTTGATCCTGCAGCTCGGCACGGCCCCAGCGGAAAATAAATCGCCTCGGATTCTGGTGGTTGCGCACATGGATGAAATCGGTTTCGAAGTGAAATCGATATCAAAAGACGGGCGGCTTGAGGTCGTATGGCGCGGAGGCGGAGAGCTTAGTTTTTTTGCCGGCCATCCGGCGCTCGTACATAGCGCTGGCGGGGACAAGGATGCGATCGTTGAGCTTCCCAACGGCTGGGACGAACCAAAATTCGAGTGGCCGCGCGGACCCGAGAATGCGATTCGCGTGGACGTCGGTGCCCGTAGCCCTGAAGACGTTGCCAAACTGAATATCAAAGTGGGCGATTCCATCACAATTCCAAAAGCGTATCGACCCCTTCTTGGCAATCGAGCGAACGGCCGCGCTTTCGACGACCGCGTAGGCGACGCGGCCTTGATCTCAGCTGTTTGGGCGTTAGGAGGCCCGCTGAAGGCCCGCGATGTCACATTTGTGTGGTCCACCGGAGAAGAAGAAGGTCTGGTTGGAGCAGCCGCGGTTGCGAAACGTCTTGCCGCGGAAGGCAACGTTCCAGATTATGTTTTTGCCGTGGACACATTCGTAAGTTCTGACTCGCCGATCGAATCAAAACGCTACGCTGACGCTGAAATCGGCAAAGGATTCGTCATTCGCGCGGTCGATAGCTCGAACATCATCCCGCCGGACCTGGTCGAGAAAGTCATCAAACTTGCGCGCGCGAATCAGATCCCGGTGCAGTTCGGCGTCACCGGAGGAGGAAACGACGGCTCGGCTTTCGTCCGTTACGGTTCGGTGGACATCGCGCTTGGCTGGCCATTGCGATATTCGCATTCTCCCGCCGAAGTGATTGACACTCGGGACGTGGATTCGCTGGCGCGCATCATTACTGCGATCGCAAAGACCTGGTAATTCGCTTTCAGCGGTATGCCCGGCGTCATGACCAGCTCCCGGAACGGTGCGTAAGGATTTGCGCCTCTGCTATAATCCCGCGGCGTGAATGGATCCAAGCCAAACTTTAAGCCGCCCCGACACATCGTGGTCGAAGGACCCATACGCGTGGGAAAATCGACTCTCGCAAAAGTCCTTGCAGAGCAGCTTCACGCGCGCCGCATTTTCGACTGCGAGGACAACCCTTTCCTTGGCGATTTCTACGATGAAAAAAGTGGCGCCGCTTTCCGCGCTCAAATGTATTTCCTTTACGAGCGACATCGCCGCCTGATGCAAATCCAGCCGGAAGACTCCGCGGCTCCGATAATCAGCGATTTCTTATTCGAGCGCGACAAAATTTTTGCTTACATCAATCTAGACAATGAAGAGCTCAAACTTTACGAACGTTATTTCGGTATGCTTTCATCTTCGGTACCGGCGCCCGATCTGGTGATTTATTTGCAAGCCAAGCCGGATGTTCTTCTAAAGCGGGTTTCAAAAAAGGGTGATCCCACCGAGAAGCAAATCTCACCGGAGTATCTGGAAGCTGTAGCGAATGCCTACGAACATTTCTTTTTTCGCTATTCGGCTTCGAACCTCCTCGTCGTGGACACTTCGGAGATAGATTTCGTTGAACGCAATGAGGACCTGCAGGAGCTCTTGCGCAGGCTTCGCCAGCCTGTGAAGGGCACGCAATACTTCCTTCCTCTGGGTCAGGGCTAGCACGCAGTTCCCGTTTTTCTTGAATGTTTGGAAAAAAGGGGGCCGGGACAGGTTCACCCGCCAGTGACCCCATCCCGGTTACGGCAAGGAGGAGAGCTTTAGCCGCTGCAGTGCCGGCTTCGTTCAGGCTGCTTTATGCGGCCCGGTAAAACGATGACGCCATCTGCCCAGAGCGGAATTCAGAGGGTGGCTGCGGTGCAAAAACGTAAGCACCGGCGCCCGGCGCATTCCGATTTTTTCCAGCGCGCGGCGAATCCGAAAATCACGTCCCGCAGAGACCATGCCTTTCTCCAGGGTTTGGATCGCCTCCGGCGTTCTCCCAGCCTGGTAGTAAACCTCGGCCAAGTTCAAATAGAGCTGGGCGTGATTGTGTTTCATTCCCAGTGCTTCCCGACAGAGTGTTTCCGCGTCTCCGAAACGCTTTTCAGAAAGCGCGGCCAGCAGTCCTGTATAGGATAGGTAAAACGGATTTTTGGGCGCCACGCCCAGAGCGCGCCGCGCATGTTGAAGGGCCTCATCGGCATGGCCGTCGCGAAGGTGTTTCAGGCATTCTTTGAAATCGTTCATTCCGGCATCTGCTGGGGATGTAGTTCCAATCCAGTGGGACATAGGCTGGCTCCTTCTTTGTCCCCGCCGGACACCAGCAGGGCTGATTAGAGACTATCGCCGGGAATTGCGGATGGAAATAGAACGCAGGGCCAGTTTTCGGACTAGAACGGTTACTGGCCGGATAGACAGGCAAAAAAAGGGCAATGGCTCTGCGCCCGAGTCACACCTCAGCTCAGGCTCGCCAGGCATTCACAGCAGACACTTTAGCGCGATGGTTGCAGGTATTGATTGAACCAGCCCACGGCCCGCTCAATCACGTCGCGGCTGTGCGCTGGATCGGCGAATTCATGGCCTTCGTGTGGATAAATGACGAATTGGGTGGGCACACCCGTCGTTTTCAGCGCGTGCCAGAATTCGTAGGATTGCGGCGGCGGGCATTCCCCGTCGCTATCGCCTACGACCACCAGCGTCGGCGTCTTCACATTTTTGATAAACGTGATGGGCGAGCTCTTCGCGTACACTGCCGGATCGTCGTAGACATTTGCGCCGAAAAACGGTGGCATCCACTGGTCGATTTTGTTCTCGCCGTAATAGCTCAACCAGTCGGAAAGGCCTGCGCCTGCCACAGCGGCGCGGAAGCGATTCGTCTGCGTAACTCCCCACATGGTCATGTAGCCGCCATAGCTCCAGCCCGTAAGACCGATCCGCTGGGGATCGATTGGAGCGGATTTTATAGCTTCGTCCACTCCCGCCATGATGTCGCGGAAATCACCGTAACCAAAATCCTTCACGTTGGCGGCGGTAAATTTTTCTCCCTGGCCGTAACTCCCGCGTGGATTCGGCTGGAACACGAAGTAGCCCTGCGAAGGCAACGCCATAGCGTATTCCCACCGCGTGGGCCACGCTGGAGTGACGGCCCAAGACGGACCGCCGTGCACGCGCACAATCAGCGGATACTTCTTCGCGGGATCGAAGTCGCTTGGGTACGTCAGCCAGCCCTGCACTTTGCCAATGTCGGTGGTCCAATGCAGGCTCACGGATTTACCCCACGCTGGACGCAGCCCTTCATTTCGATGGGTAATCTGCTTCCACTCTCCTGATTTTCCGGCCCACACTTCCGGTGGCTTGTCGAACGACTGCTGAACGAACCCTAACGTTTCACCATCGCTTGAAATTGAGAACTGCATTCCAAAGTCACCGGAGAGAATCGATCCTTTAAGAAATATGTCATGAGTTTTTTCAACGCTTCCATCTGAGTTCATTTCATGGATGGCGCTCGCGCCATCCAAATATTCAGCAATCAAGATTTTCTTGGAATCTGGCGCCCACGTAAGCCAGCTCGCCGTTGCGTGCATCCCGGGAGTCTCATTCTGCGTCTCCCCGCCCGCCGCCGACACAAGATAAACGTCGCCGCCGACGATCGGCTCATCGCTCATCAGGCCGCCGATGAATGCAATTGTTTTTCCGTCAGGCGACCACTTAGGGACGCCAATCTGCATACCAGGTTTTGCGACAACGTCCGTCATCGCGCCAGAAGTCGCATCGATTTTATATAAGCCGGCGAGGTACCAGTTGTCGTCGCCATTTCCATGCGCGGCTGTAATCACTAGGCGTTTACTGTCTGGCGCCCAATCGAATTCGTACACGTACATATCCTCAGGCGAAATCTGCCGAACGCTCGCCGCTTCAGAATCGACCAAAGTGAGCCTTTGCTCGAGGGATTCCTCGGAGACAACGCCTTCGTCCGGCGTCTCCGCAACCAACGGCCCGGCCGCGCGCGTTGCATTCTCGGTGAAAAGCAGCGCGACCGTCTTCCCGTCGGGCGACCAACCTGGGCTCGCAAAAAAACCCTTCAGATGTGTCAATTGTTTCGCATCGCCGCCCGAGGCATTCGCGACGAAGAGCTGAAGCTGCCCCTGCGTTGCAGCGTCGGACAGAAAAGCGATACTCTTGCCATTCGGCGACCACGCAATGTCATGTTCCTCATATGCGGCTTTGCCATCGCCCGCCGTAACTCGTGTGGCTGCGTCCGGCGCCGTCAGTTCGGCAACGTAAATCGCCGAATTCACGGAGGGTGCTCCGCCGGGGCCGGGAAGTGATTCCACCCAAGCCACTCTGTTTCCATCGGGAGAAATCTCGGCCTGCTGAAAGGTACGCACATCAAACATCGCCTTCATAGCATCATCGAGCGACTTTGTTTTCAACGTAGCCTGCGCATCCGAGGATTTCTGCGCACACTGGCTCGGCGCCCCAACGGTGATAGATACTAAAATGACGGCCAAGAAAAAAAATCTTCGCATTTTCTCGCTGCGTTCCGCTTTTCTCCGCAACAATAGATCTTCGCTCATGGTTCCCCTTTCGGACGCGGCCATGTTGCGCGGTCCCTGCCACAAAATCAAGGCCGGAACTCGGAACTCCGGGAAGCCTTGCTCATTTTTCTTTAGCAGCGAACCAGACACTCTACGACGTCAGATCTAGCCCGACCGATTCCGCTTGTTCCCACGCTTCTTAGGAATTATGCTGCGCTCGAACCGATCACACTGTGGAGCACCCAATGGAAAAATGGACGCGCCGGAGATTCTTTCTTTCCACTCTGGCAAGCGGCCTCGCTGCGGGTACGCGCGGGCTTTTCGGAGCCGCTGTTCCCGCAACCGCCAAATTATTGCCGCAAGCAAACGCGCAGGCTTCAGCGCAAGGCATTCGCCCGCTAATTGTTTCCGCGGCCAATGGGCTGCAACATCTGGACGATGGAATGGCCATTCTGAAGTCCGGCGGCGATACCCTCGATGCCGTGCTGGCCGTTGTCACAAAGGTGGAAGACGATCCGAACGATGATTCTGTCGGCTACGGCGGATTGCCCAACGAAGAGGGTGTGGTCGAGCTTGACGCATCCGTGATGCATGGTCCATCGCGGCGCGCTGGCGCGGTTGGTTCGATTCAAAAGATCAAGAATCCATCGCTGGTGGCTAAAACTGTGATGGAGAAGACGAATCATGTTTTCATCGTGGGCGCTGGGGCAGAGAAGTTTGCGGTCGATGAAGGGTTCAAGACCATGGATCTCCTCACCGACAGATCCCGCATTGCTTGGCTCGCGTGGAAAGCGTCCTCGTCAGAGAATTGGCGACCAGGCCTGGATAGCCCGGAATGGAAAGAAAAACTCGCGCTGTTACTTGATACTCCCGAAAAGATGGCGTGGCGCGATCATATCGAAGATGTCGTCATGCATCCACCCACCGGAACGATCAATTGTATGGCAGTCGACGCGAAGGGAGATATTTCCGGCACGACCACGACTTCTGGTCTCGCATGGAAGATTGCGGGGCGTGTCGGCGACTCCCCCATACTCGGTGCGGGGCTCTTTGTTGATAACGACATCGGAGCAGCCGGCTCGACCGGGCGCGGCGAAGAAAATATCAAGATTTCCGGCGCCCACACGATAGTCGAAATGATGCGCAAGGGTATGTCGCCAACCGACGCGTGCCTCGAGGCTCTGCACCGCGTTGCTCGCAACTACAAACCGTTCCCCGACCGCCTCAAGCAATTTCACATTCAGTTTTACGCGCTGAACAAGAATGGCGACTTCGGCGCCGGAAGTTTGTGGGGGATGCATACGAATGGCCGCCGCGTGCAATTCGCCCTCCACGACGGCACCAAAGCGCGACTCCTGCCGTGCACGCCGCTGTTCGACAAAGTGGGAGGCGACTACTAAAAAAGCAAGGAAACATCCGCCCGAAGACCTTGAGCCTCGACGAGCGCTGGATCAGTTTCTCGACCAAGGAAACCCGCAGCTTACCGGACTACGTCCGATACGAACACCAAGCGGATGCCGCGGGATGCGAGTCGCGGGAGGTCGAGAGCAAGAACGGCGATCGTGTCGGGCCTTGGATGTCCAATTGCGATTGCGAATCCCTCGCGTTCCGCATCGTGAGCGGCAAGTTCAAGCTGCTGCAGGATTGCTTCGCGATTCTCCGAGTCATCGAGAAATACCTTTCGCGAGGCGGCGCGCACTCCCAAGCGCTTAGCCGTGCTGTAGGCCACCGTCGATGCCAGCGTGCGGCTATCGACAAAAAACAGACCGCGCCGGCGCAGTTCCGGCATCAATGCGGCCATTAACGCAGGATCTGCCGTCGCGCGGGATCCTTGATGATTGTTCACGCCAACAGCATGCGGCACCGTCTCCAGCATTCCGGCTAATGCCGAATCCACCTGCTGTTCGTTCATTCCCACTCGTAGCTCGACTTCCTCTGTTTTTGCTGTGGCGTTCTCGGACTGCATCGGAAGATGTAGCATCACTTGATCTCCCCGCCGGTAAGCCTCTTCGGCGACTTCCGTGGACAACGGCAAATGCGGCAGGACGGAAACGGTGAGCGGAAAGCCGAGTGCGAGCAGCGAATCGGCGGCCTCGCGGTCGTAACCCAGATCATCAATAATTATCGCGAGCCGCGCATCCCGGTGGCCCGGCGTCATTGCAACATTTGAGCGAGCCGTGAGCGGTGTGACGACGTGAATCGTATGCGTGCGAATGCCGCCGGTTACATAGTCAAACCGCATGATCCCGTCCGAAGTAGTTTCTCTGACCGACAGTTCATGGCGGCGCGCGATTTCATCCAGCGCCTTTGCGATCGCTCCGGCTTGCGAAGCGTCGGAAAGCGAGACGTAAATGTTATCCGCGGCTAATTTTCCCGGCGTTCCATTTTTCGAGGGCTGCAGCTCGGGGCGAATCGTAACCTCTGATTTGTGTCCGGAAATCTTTTGCGCGGCGGTGACGATTTCGCTGGTGACTTCGCGGAGCTCAGCCTTCGAGATTTTTTTCTTTCCGCAACCGCCGAGGAAGAGAACGATTATTGCGGGGAGAAGAATCAGAATCCGTGNNTTCACGAGTAACTACGCAGCCTTTCGCGCTGGGGTTGCAGCGCCCTGCAGAATTTCAATGGCTCTCTTGATAACGGGATCGTCGGCAGAAACTGGTTTCTCTGAGGGAACCGGCTGGTTCTGATCGTTTGCCGCAATGACCTCATCGATCGAGGGATGAACCTCGGCCGTGGCGGCAACTCCGTTAGCCGGAATTTCCTTGTTGTCCGGAGTGTAGTAATTCGCGACCGTCAAAATCATTGCAGAACCATCATCCATTTCAATCAGCTTCTGTGTCGATGCTGTGCCATAAGTGCGGTCGCCCACGGTGTCTCCGCGATGATTACCGGAAATGGCGCCCGCCACGATTTCAGCCGGTCCGGCAGTTCCGATTCCGATCAACACGGACACTGGATCCGTCCAGACGACTTTCGACGGTTCCGCCGTGGAAACAACGGGATTGACGGTTTGACCCTTGAGTGTAGTGATGGTTCCGGATGAAACAAAAAGCTGGGCGGTAGCAATTCCTTCTTGATCTTCACCGGAAGGGCAATCACGCAGGTCGAGAATCAGTTTCTTGACGCCCTGATGCTGAAACTGCACCAGCTTTTCGCGAATCTGTTTTGTCATACCTGCGTCAAACTTCGGAACGCGGAGGTAGGCGATATCACCCTGGAGCTTGTCTTCGAGAAGCTTGGGTGCGGGGAGTTTTTCAAGCGTCAGGTCTAGGTCTTGCGGTTCCGTCTTTCCACGGCGAATTACGGAGATCTTCACCACGGTCCCGGGCGCGCCACGAAGCAGAAGTTCAGCCTGACCGATTGCCATTTGTCCCGTGCTAAAACCCGCGATTTTTTCGATGATATCGCCGATGCGCAAACCGGCTTTCGCGGCCGGCGTATCCGGTAAGGATCCGAGCACCGCGATGTATCCGCGCCGGATAAGCACAAGGCCCGTCTCACCAGAGGCCTTCGTAGCGCTCTTTTCTTTGTAATCCTTGTATTCGAGCGGGCTAAGGTAGGCAGATTCCGAGTCCAGGGAATCCAGCAATCCGTGAAGCGCTCCGCTGGTCACTTGAGCCATGTTCGGGTCGTCCACGTAATCGTTCTGGACCTTGTCCAGCACTTCGCTGTACACGGTGAGGGCGCGATAGGCTTTTTCGTCGTTCGACCGGGCGCGAAGATAGCCGGTAGCCACAAAGGCGACCACGACGAGAGATAGTATGATGACAATTCTCTTCGATAGCGGGCTCATGCGCTTTTCCTTTTCTCCGCCCAGGTCTTGCAGTACCCCCGGTTAGACGCGGGCGCGCTGCACAGGTTTGCTTCGGGTGGCGACGATCGCAAACGTTGATTATACCATTCGACCTTCAGTTTCGCTTCGCTTGAATCCGCCCGAGTGCGTATCTTGACGACATCGAAACCTCTTCCAGTTGGCGGAAATGAAAACAGTTGTCCACGGCTGTAAGAATGAGTCTCCGCGATAACTTCGGCGATCGAACACGCCGAAATACTCGCCCTTACCGCTGACTACCGAAATCGGTATGGTGCTGTTACATTTTATAATATTTGAGACGTTTGATGCCTTTGTGCACTGAAGGTAACGTCCTTTCTTTCAATCAAATTTTGTGCTTGTCGATTCGTTCCAATGTTGGTATATAGCGTGCATAGATTTTGGTCAGCGATTGTTCTGTTCTGGTTTGCACTAAAGTTTCCTCGGGGTGGGGGACTATAGCGTGCGACGTCTTTCATTTAACTGTTCCTTTCTGAATTCAATCCAAGACCAGCCTGCCGTTGTTTCTCGAAATTTCGATCTCTTGCCAGCGGTCAGCAGAACTCAAAGGAAAATTGAAAAGGGGGAGTCCGTGAACACATTCTCTTCAAGCCGCGCAGCACGCTTAGGTGTATGGGTTACTCTGACCGTTTTGGCGCTGATTCTTCTGACGGGAGTTCCAACCCGTGCGNNGTGCGCAAGTGTCCAGCGGCTCCATCTCTGGCACCGCCATCGACGCATCGGGCGCGGTTGTCCCTGGCGTGCAAGTCCGGGTCGTCAATACTGGGACCGGGTCCGTTGCAACCACAACGACGGACGGTGCCGGATTGTTCCGGGTCTCGGAGTTGCAGATCGGAACGTACAGCCTGGAGTT
>PLZZ01000051.1 GCA_003153585.1 Acidobacteriota bacterium
TCCTGGATGCAAAAAAGGTTCACTGAGGGGTGCTCCGATTCGGCGTGCCGCGCTGAGACTTCTTCGCGGCACGCATGCCCGCACATAACGGCGAGAGCGGCCGCGTCCATCCGCGGCGGCCCGCGCAGCGGATCCAGCGAGCGCACCAGCCCGGGCGTGTCCGCGCGATCTCCGCACTCTTGGCAGCCGAAAATCAAAAGCCAGCGTGGCTCGATGCCCAGGATCACTTGCGCGCTTCGGTGTCCGGGCAGCGATGCCAGCACGCTTACGAACTCGCCGCACTCCGCGACGTCCACTTGCATCTCGCCCAGCACCTCGTGTTCGGCGTCCAGCCAATCTTCCAGTTCGCTTCCCGTCCGCGCGCCCCGATCCATGAATTTCTCGTAGGCCCGGCGCGCCACTCCGTCGTAAGCGCAAAGCAGCGCCTCCGTCAAATCGGACAGCGGAACGAATTCACGCAGCGCGGCGGAGGGCAGCGCGAGTTTCAAGTGCTTCTGCGGCGAAACAGCGCGCGTCCCCGATGCAAATGGCTTCATAGTGCCTCTCACTGTTAAATAAATGCCAAATGCTCCTGACGTCAGATGCCCACGCCGCTCAATGGCGATTCAGTGCGCGAGCGGGATGCCGGCGAAAATGTTCTCCGGGGACTCCGCGAGCTTTCGCCGGTTCCAGCTCGAGCCCCGCGTCGTTAGGAATGGAGATTAATGCTGCACCCGCCGATCGGCGTCGCGGCGGCAGTGAGTTTTTTGGCACAGCGCTTCCCTGTGGAGAGCGTCCTCTTCTTTCGCCCGGGCCTACGCGAGGGTCCGCAGCGGAAAGTGTTTCGCGCGGCGATGTTTCGGCAACCCAGTCGGGCGCTTTGCCGAACGACTTTGACACCTGCGTGCGGACGGGTTTGTCCAAGAGCTGTGTGATTTCCAATTGCAACTTGGAAGAGTTCAGCGCCCGGTCGCCGAGAGTGATCATTCCTCGCTGGACTACCGGCAGCCACAGCGAGGCTTCCGAGAGCGCAACGGAAACGAGCAATGTAGCGCCACGCTCCAAAACCACGTCGGTCAAATCGTAGCCGCTGCCGTCATCGATGCTTTCGCCCGCGAGAATCACATCGAATCGAACCATCTTCAGCACAGATTCTGCTTCGGCGATGGTGCTTACGGAATAAGCGTTCCAGCCATCCCGTTCAAGTCGTTGCAGTGTGGCCAGAGTGCTGGCGGACGTGTGACCCACGACAAGAATTCGAACCGCGGAGGCGGACATAGCTTCCCCTTTTGGCGGGGAACGGGCGGCCCATATTGGCGCCAACTCGCTTGAACGCTTCGCTGTCTGAACACCACGCAAAGCGGTCAAATCGGAATGAACCCGGCGTTTAGCAGACGGCGCTGCAAACGCGCACTTCCACAAACTCGAACGCACAAAACCGGCCGCAAACCTTCATCCCCCCAGAACCGCCTGCCGCACTTTTGTCACGATGCTGCAAGCAGCTCTGGAGAGATGTTGACCGTCCATTCCCTATTTACTTATCGGGGAACCTTGGGAGAAACATTAGCAACATTCCCTGACCCTTCCAGCTTTAACAAACAAATATAATCTTCGCGATAGTTGTTTCAATTCGCAACATTACGGCTTTTGTTTTGCGGTCGGTACGTAACTCCGCGATGCAATCAACAATAGTGCTAGTTCCAAAATGAACCTCGTAGCTCTGACGACTTTCAGATGCCGCCCTTCCCGTTTTGGAACATAAACTACTTGACAACTCTATTAGCAAGAGAGTAAATTCACGCCCGTTGGAACCGGAATCCTGGGCTTCGAATTCCACCCGGCAACTGAATTTGACTAATCCAAACGCGCGCGACGCGTTTGTGCTCGGAGTTGTGTTTAGCTGTCTCTAAATAATGACCACTCTCCCTGGGGCGAACTTCAACTCGGGTCAGCTCAAGAGACCAAAGGCCAGCGCTTCCCGCGCGAAAAGGCGAGCGGAGCGCGCCGAACGCATTTTTGCTCTGGCCTACAATTCCCGCTACGACGGATTCGAATCGCTGGCGACAGCGTCGCGCCCACTGGCCGTGTTGGCAAAAGTATTCGACGAGTTTTTATTTGAGCTCGACACAGACGGCCGCTTCTTAGGAATGTGGAGCTCCCGCCAGCCTCTCAAAATCGGGCGCCAGACGGGCTTTATCGGCCGGCATGCCATGGAGGTTTTGGGGGAAGACGTCTTCCTGCCGTTTAGCGAGGTTCTCCACCGCGTGATCGCCACCCACCAGGCCGACGGGATCGAATTCCCCGTGGACTTGGAAGACGGCCGCCACTGGTTTTACGCCCGCGTCCTGCCGGTCGGCCGCACCTTGGGCAAGCGCCCTTCGGTTTCATTGCTGGCTCACGACATTACCGCGCAAAAGAAAACCGAAGACGAACTGCGCAAAAGCCAGGCTTTGCTGGCGCAAGCCGAACAGCTCGTCAACATGGGAAGCTGGGAAGTGGATGCGAGTTCGGGGACAGTTTTGTGCTCCGACAATCTCTATCGCATTCTCGGCGTCGATTNNGATGCGAGCGGCGGTAGCGCAAGGCATACCCTACGAGCACGACTTTCGATGCATTTCGTCCGCTGGACCGCGCCGTCTCCACGCTCGCGGGTTTCCTCTTCGCGACTCCGAAGGCCGCATAGACCGCGTGGTAGGAGTGACCGAAGACGTCACCGACCGCCTGAACGTCGAGGAGCGGCTGCGGCGCGTGTCCGACCAGTTGCTCACTTTGCGCGACGAAGAGCATCGCCGCATGGCACGCGATTTGCACGAAACCGTTTCGCAGGAAATGGCTGCGCTGAAAATGTCACTCGCGCGCGTGGCCGACACACTGCCAAAGCGCAACACCGTGGGCAGGAAATTCCTGCAGTCCGCGCGCGAGTTTGCCGACGCCGTCATCCGCCAGGTTCGCACCGTCTCTTACCTGCTGCACCCGCAGTTGCTTGAAGAAGCCGGCCTGGGCTCCGCGCTGCGGTGGTATGCCTCGGGATTTGCGGAGCGCAGCGGCATCCAGGTGAAAGTGAACNNNNAAAAATCCGCATCGCGGTGAAAGATGCGGGCGTCGGGATGGCGCAGCCTTCCGCGGACACCGGCTGGAATTCCCCGCTGGGCATCGGCATCGCCGGAATGCGCGAGCGCGTGAAACAGCTCGGCGGCACCTTCGAAATAAAAAGCAAGCCCGGCCGCGGCACCACCGTCTCGGTGGAGCTCCCCGCGCCCGAAGATTCGCAGCAACAGCAGTAGCGCCACCTTGTCGTGCGCGAGGCAAAGGGCGGCGAGGCGCGG
>PLZZ01000208.1:0-3571 GCA_003153585.1 Acidobacteriota bacterium
TCGGCCGCTCCGATTTCCAGTACACAAACGACAGAGTGTACCTGCGTTATCTCTACAACTATTCGAATTCTATTAATGCCGACCCATTCGTCACAGCCGCAGCAGGATATCCGGTATCAGTCCCGAGCCGGAGCCAGACTGGCCTGATTGGCTGGACCCACACGTTATCGCCGTCCATGACGAACGAGCTGCGACTCTCGTATGGCCGGCAGAACACCGAATTTGGAGGTAATTCAATCGGGAATACCGTCCCGGTTCAGGGCAACATCGGCAACGCACTGGCAAACATCGCAGTGAACGCCACTGACGGTAATCCTATTCTGGCCTTTGGACCGAGCCCTGACGCACCGCAGGGCCGCATTGTTAATACATATCAGATCCAGGACAACTGGAGTTACGTCCACGGGAAGAGCCAATGGAAGGCAGGTGTAAATTTCACACGTCAGGTGTCTCCCAATATATTCCTTCCAAACTTTAACGGCAGCTTCAACTTCGCTGCCAACCCGGCAACCACGTCGGCCATCACGACGCCGGATTGCACGATTGCGGCGGGTCAGACCCTAGATCCATTTTCGGCGTTTGCCTGCAATATTCCTGACTTCGTTAACATTTCGCAGGGAAATCCGAAGATCGACTTCAAGGAAAACGACACGTTCCTGTACGTTCAGAACGATTACAAGCTGAGGCCGAACTTGACTCTGAATCTCGGTCTGACGTGGTCTTACTACGGCCAGCCGGCGAATCTCTTTCACGATGAGACGGTTGCGAACTTGAAGGTGCCCATATGGAATCCGGCACTGCCGACCTCGGTCACCACGTTTCCATCGATTCCAGCTCCCAAGAATAGCTGGGNNCAGACTCTCGTACGATCCGCCGGTCTACAATATCTACGTCAACATCGCGACGTCAGCTCCCGTGCTGCTCGCGCAGTCGGTGGGGTTGGCGACGGACCCGATAACCAATGGCGTAGTCAATCCATTGCCTGCAACGCCCACCGGCACGATTGTGCGCACGCAACTCGCTCCGTCTCTGGTAACCGGGGTTGCCGACCCGCGGTCCTTTAACGAAACGACCATCACTCCAAATTTTGGACCCGATCATGTCCATAGCTGGTCTCTCGGAGTTCAGAGGCAGATTTCGAACGCGACGGCGGTGGAGGCTCGCTATGTAGGAAACCACGGGGATAATCTGTTCCAGTCAATCAATGCGAATCCGCTCGTTTCAGGCCTGGCGGCAAGTTTTCCGAGTTTTCTGCCATCTAACGTGACGCCGTGCTCTGCGGCGGATGCGGTTGTGCCGAATGCGATAGGACGCGTGAATTGCAACGAGGGTATTCTACGCCAGCGGACTAACACCGGGTATTCCGACTATAACGGGCTGCAAGTTCAGTTCCGTGCAACGAATCTGTACAAACAGTTGACCATGACGGCGAACTATACCTGGAGCAAGACAACCGACAATGTGAGCGAAATCTTCAGCACCTTCGGTGGTGGAAATTCGCTGGCATTCTCGCAAAATCCTCTCAACTTCACGTCCGCAGAGAACGGATTGTCGGGATTGAACATTCCGCAAGCTTTCACTCTGAACGTTTTTGAACAACTCCCGTTCTACCGCTCGCAGCAGGGATGGATAGGCCACCTGCTCGGCGGATGGGGTGTCTCGGCCAACTACATCCTCTCTTCCGGTGAGCCGTACACTCCGATCCAGTTTGCCCTGAATGCTGAGACTAACGGAACAGGGTTCGATGTTCCGTTCAACAACGCTTTTGTCGGCACTTTCGACACCGCAAGGCCTTTCCTGGGGAGTTCAAGCGCGCCAGTGAACCAAGTTGGAATTTATGCCGGTGACGCTTGCTCGCTGTTTGGCCCCACGGTCGGTAGCCCGGCGATTCCGAACCCCAGTTGCGGACTGGCGCCCACGACGTTGTTGAGCTTCAACGGCGTAAATTCAACGGGTGGAACCACCGCACCGGTGACGACGACGAAAGGCGTGCGGACTATCGTAAATGGAGGAGAAGCGCAGGAAATATTCGGCACGCCCTTCGGCAACGCGGGACGGAATATTTTTAAGGACGCCAAAACGAATATTTCGAACATCGGGATAGTCAAATCGTTCAAAATCAACGAGCGTTCCACCGTTCAGTTCCGCACGACGATGCTCAACGCTTTCAACCACTCGAATTACTCCAGCGTTGATCCTTTTCTTGACGATGCGGGATTGTCCTCCTTTGAAACGGGCTTCGGGACTCCAAGCGTGTTTCCAAGCAACGGTACCGGTAGCTCGGTGGGGAAGCGGCAAATCCTCTTCGGCGCGAAGGTTAACTTCTAACTTAGGATCTGCTGACACGAAATTAGGCAGGTCTCTAATCTCCAAAGCCAGAAAGCCCCTGATACGGGGCTTTCTGGCCTCTCCATTTTCGTTTTGAGCTGCTACGCGCTATTCAACCACCCGAAGTTCCAGCAGCCCGGCACTTTCATCACTGACGACGCGAGCTGCGCGCGGGCGTTTTGAGGGGGGCTACTCCTTGTGGCATGCAGCGGAAGGGAACGTCAATGTGATTTCCGTAATTTCGGCGTCGGCGCCGTCGACGGTGGCGGGCTCGGCGTCGATGCGCGCGGGGATCGTGCAGGTTTCCTTGCCACGGCGCTGGCTCAAACGCTGAGGATCAAGATCTTCCCAGGCGGAAATTGTGTAATGCCCGGATTGCAGGAGCGTGAAGTCGTAAACACCTTCGCCGATTCTTTGAGCTGCCGGATTTTCTCCTTCACTGGCTTTGGCCATGATAGTGACTTCGCCGGGCGGCCGCCCGTCCTTCCATTTCAACTGTGCGCGAATTTTATGGGTTGGATACCCGTCGTTAACTTGGATGTTTGCGTTAAGCAACTGTTCACCGTCTTTTAGAGTGATCACCGCCGTTTCGTTTTGCTCCGAGACACCGGGATAAAATGTGCGTGGAAATGGCGAGTTGGGATCCTTACGGTTTGTGCGGTTGAATACTAGAATATATTCACCCGGACCGACGTGGTCGAACTCGAATTCACCTTTAGACCCCTGAAAACCCCAGAGACCCGGCTCGGTGTCCTTGAAGCGATCCGCGCGATATAGTTCCACGGACGCGAGATTCAGAGGCTTCTCATCCGGACCCAGAACGCTGCCGCGAATCTTGCCGAGCGGCAGAGCGTCCACGTTGTATTCAAAACAGGCGCCGTTCGGAATCTTGATCGGGGGCAAAGCGCCCGGAAGAGTCTTCTCGGTCAATTCCATCCGAGCGGGAAGGCTGGCCGAAAAATGATATTCCCCGGCATGGACATCGTAAAAGGAATAGACGCCATCCGGCCCCGTGCTGGTCGCGAAGCGATCATCCTTCGAACGAAGCTTCAGTTTTATGTGCGGGAGGGGATCGTCCGGATCGTCGGCAGGAGCCAGCAGCGGGGGATCGGAGCGGCGAAGAACACCGAATACGGAGGCGACGCGCTGATGTTTGCGCATGGCGCGCAATTGAGGCAGCAGGGCGCGGCCATCGGCGGCCGGGCGGGTGCCGTTGCAAATCGTGGCGAAAAGGCGCCCTTCG
>PLZZ01000208.1:3650-24735 GCA_003153585.1 Acidobacteriota bacterium
GACGGTGCCGACGAATACAACGTCATCCTGCTGCAAACCCTGGCAAGTTCCTGGAGGAGCCTTGGAACAGGTGCAGGCCGATATTCCTCCAGGCACAAAAAATAATATTGGAAGCATTGCAAGAACTGCGCGCCGAATCATCGTGGATATCGTACATGGAGCTGCGCGTGGAATCGAGTGCGAGGGGTATGATTTTTCAGAAGAGTGTCCAGGCTAAAGGTATTCCAGTTTGGAACATGGCGGTCTTCCAAGATGGTTTGCGGACTGCATGCATTTCACTCTTTAGCCCATAATCGAAATCCGCCGAGAATCGCATTTTCGTTGCGTCCCATGCGCGCGCCCGGTGGCAACTTTTTGAGTTTCTTCGCATTTCCGCCGCCCAGCACTACGTAGTCGGCTTGAAGAGCGCCTATCAATTTCTCCGTGATCTTGAAAACTTCCTTCCGCCATTTTTTCTTGCCCAGCCGCTTTAGCCCGCGCAGTCCCAGATATTCCTCGTATGTTTTTCCGTGCTTATAGGGCAGGTGAGCCAGCTCCATGGGCTCTAGAACTCCGTCCACGATCATTGCGGATCCAAGTCCGGTGCCTAATCCAAGAAACAACATTCGCCCGCCGTGATAGCTACCAAGAGCCTGCATGGCTGCGTCATTAACAATCCTGACGGGGCAGCCCAGGGCTTTCTTGTAGTTGAACCCGACCCAGCCACAGCCGAGGTTGACGGGTTCTCGAACGGGATGGCCGGCGGTGACCGGACCCGGATAGCCGATGGAAACGCGATCGTATTTCCAGTCACGAGTGACCGCTTTCACATCGCGAACCATGTCTTTGGCCGTCATGTCCGGGCCGGAAGGGATCTTGCGTGGCTGTTTTTGTCCAGTCGCCTGTAACTTAATATTCGTGCCGCCCACATCGAGTACCAGGATTTTATGGGAAGATTTCGCCACGGACGCCCTAGGTTTTTTCATCCTGCTTGCCGTTCATTCATCTAGGGCGCCTTTCCAATCCACCAAAGAACCTTGGCTAGTATTGTCCACTTGTGTTTGCTGTCGAGCGTGATCGATTCATATTCCCGGTTTTCGGGTTGCAGAGTGTCGGTGCGGCCATAGCGCTGCAAGCGAGATACAGTCAAGCCCATGTCTCTGTGCCAGGCGATGACAATTTTTCCGTTCAGTTTACTNNGAAGAGTCCACGGCGACCACATAGCCGTCTTGAATTAGAGGCATCATAGAATTGCCCTTCACGCGCAAGCAGCTCGTAGAAGTGGGATTGGGGCACCAATCCCTGGGTGCGGCAATCATGCTCTCAAACGGCGCCTGATGCAGCACCGAGGTACCGTCGCCTTTTTCACCGTGCGACGCGGCCACTACCTTCAGCAAGGGGATGGCGACGAGCTGGACCTTGCTGCGCAAACGCTTCTTGCCACCGCTGCCCGCGGTTACGATCTCGAAATCCGGCATGGCGGTTCTTTCAAGACGCCGCCGCATCTGCGGAACGACGCGCATCAAGTCTTCATTGCGCAGTCCCGCCCGGCCCCAAAAAAACCAGCAAGCGGGATCTCCAGCCAGATTCCCAAGTTCCACGTAGGCGTGAGAGGGCGGCTCTAGCGCGCCGCGCTCCCAGCGCGACACGGTCATTGCCGAGCAGTGCAGCATTTCACCGAAAGCGGCTTGATCCAGATGCATATTTTGGCGTAGCCGCAAAATTGCCCGGGCGCATTCCGGCGTGGCGGAGGATTTCGATTTAGCGGGGAGTCTGGCCATAGGAACCGCTGTCCCCTTATTAGCACTACTCGGCCAGCCGTTCAATGGTAACTACGGGAATATTCGTGCTGGCCCAGATTTTATGGCCTAGAGGAGAGCGCGAATCCCGTCGCCGGCTACTAACATTTATAGCTAGTATCTGACGTTACGAAAGAGTATTGTGGTGAAGTCTCATGAGCACTTTTCCGCCACGCCTTCCCGGTGCCCGGTTTCCTGCGAAATCAGACAACTTTCCGATGGCGCAGGGAGCCCTTTGATGTCCGAAACTACAACCCGAATGGTTGTCAAAAACGTCTCAAAGCATGCCGGGATTGACGGTAATGCTCGGGCCACGCAAAACAGGATTTTGCGCAGCCTCCCAAGCAAAGAGTTCAATTCCGTGTTCCCGGCTTTGGAGTTTGTGGAACTGCCGACACACGCCACACTGAATGAAATCTCCGAGCCGATCGAGTTTGCCTATTTCATTGAGAGTGGGCTAGCTTCCATCTTGAACGTAATGGAAGACGGAAGAAACGTGGAAGTAGGATTGACGGGCAAAGAAGGCTTCGTCGGAATACCTCTGGTGGTCGGGTTCAGTAGCAGTCCCAGCCGTGTGGTTATGCAGATTGCGGGCAGCGGATTCAAGGTTAGCGCCACGGACTTTGCGGCTATTTTGCCTCAATGTCCCCAGCTGGAACGATCATTGCAGCGTTTCTCGCAGGAACTGGGTGTGCAGGCCACGCAGGTGGCGGCCTGCAACCGGCTTCACGAGGTGGATGAACGACTGGCGCGCTGGCTGCTGATGAGCCAAGACCGTCTGGGCGGAGACATCGTTCCGCTGACGCAGGAATTCCTGGCGCACATGCTGGGTACCCGGCGCGCGAGCGTGACTCTGGCTGCGGGCATGCTACAAAAGGCCGGGCTGATCACGTACTCGCGGGGGGAAGTAAAAATTGAAAACCGGAGAGAGTTGGAGGATGCCTCGTGCGAGTGTTACGCGGCGATAAACCGCCAGTCGGAGAACTGGCGCAATGAGGCTGAAGAATAATTCGGTTGGCACTCAAACGAGCAACAATCGGATTCGAGAAGTAGTCACAGGGCTCTTATACGAATCACTCCGATTGGTAGAGTCTTTATACCGTCGGTCTTCCTTAACTCAATCCCACGAATCTTCGCACGCGAATCCAAGAAGCGGAAGCCGCCATTTTCTTACGAGTCCAGAATTGACGGCAAAGAGGGCAATTCGCGGTTGAAGTTCTGGTTCGCAGAAGACCTACTGGGATTCCCATTGCTGATACAATCCCTCGTCTAGAAAGGAGATTCCGTTGCGTGTACACAGAGCCGTTGCGGTCGCCGCGGTTACGGTCCTTCTTGGTGCGGGGGGCGCACATCTATCCCTGTTGCCGCGAATCGCACCTGCAGTCGCCGACGCCGCTACGACGGAAACGCCGAATGTCGCCGTGGCGCCGCAATACGGTACGACCCACGTCTACGTCCCGCGGGACGATTTCGACAGCTTTGTCGCCAGTCTTCTAGCCACTTTCGGCGGCACCAAATCGAAGGCGGCTGTTATTACGGTGACGCCAACTCCGAGCAGCACTCTATGGCAAGCGGTGTCAACGCCCGTGGGGATTTTTTCAGTTTTCGGTTTCCAGACGCCGGTCCCGTATCCGTTCGGCGCGGAACGGGCAGGCTATCTGGTGACGGACATGGACGCGGCAGTCCGGGTTGCACGTGCGACGGGCGCGGATGTCCTTGTCACTCCGTTTAACGACCCGATCGGGCGAGATGCCGTCATCCAATGGCCCGGCGGCCTGATTATGCAGCTCTACTGGCATACGACCGCGCCATCTTATCCGCCGCTCCAGACCATTCCGGAAAACCGCGTGTATGTTTCCGCCGACAGGGTGGATGCGTTCATTCGCAGCTTCCTGGCCTTCTCTCATGGCAAAGTCGTCTCCGATGACGCGCACGCACCTGGCGTCGAGATCGGGCGGCCGACTGACACCTATCGGCGAATTCGGATGCAATCGAAGTTCGGCAAGCTGACCGTTCTCGTCACAGATGGCCATCTTCCGTATCCCTACGGACGGGAGACGGCCGGCTATGAAGTCGCGAACTTTGCGGATACGCTAGCCAAGGCCAAGGCTGCCGGAGTCACGATTCTGGTCGCTACGTATTCCGCCGATCAGCGTAATGCGGCCGTCGTGCAGTTCCCCGGGGGCTATATCGCCGAGATCCATTCGCCAGTCAGCAAATAGTTTCTGTCGGCGGCCGTCTCGCCGACCGCGCGCCGGCGCTCTTCGCGTGGTACGGGTCGAGCGTGATGAACAAACAGGAGCAGCTGCGCGAGTTGTTTAACGAACTTCACAGGGGAACTTTCATCAAGGTGGACAAACGGCGATGAGCGAAACACTGGGCTTCATAGGTTTGGGAAATATGGGCGAGCCGATCGCGGCCAATCTGCTTCAAGCCGGTTATGCGTTGCGCGTCCACAATCGCACCGCATCGAAGGCCGCTGCGCTCGCGGCTAAAGGCGCAACGGTGGTGCAGCGCCCTGCAGAGGTAGCCGTACCCGGTGGCATCGTGCTCACGATGCTTTCCGACGACCATGCTCTAGAAGAAGTCTGTCTCCCAGCAGGGTCATTTGTCGAGAGGCTCGGGCCCGGAGGCGTTCACGTTTCCATTAGCACAATTGCGCCCGCCACCGCGCGCAGCCTCGCCGGGCATCACGCGAAGTACAAAGTGGAATATGTGGCGACGCCGGTATTTGGGCGTCCTGAGGCGGCCGCGGCCAAGCGTCTGTGGATCTGCGCGTCCGGCGGCGCCACGGCCCGAAAGCGAATTGCGCCGATGCTCGGCGCGATCGGTCAGGGCACATTCGAGTTCGGCGATGATCCGGGAGCGGCGAACGTTGTGAAGCTGTGCGGTAATTTCCTGATTGCGTCCGCGATTGAGGCGCTTGCGGAATCGCTCACGCTGGCGGAGAAAAACGGCGTGAGCAAGAAGGATGTGGCCGAGCTATTCGGCAAAACGCTCTTTGCCTGCCCGGTATATCAGGGGTACGGCAAGCAGATCTCCGAGGAGAAATTCCAACCGGCAGGTTTTCGGCTGGCGCTTGGACTAAAAGACATCTCGTTAGCGCTTCAGACCGCGGCCTCAAGCTCGATGCCCATGCCGCTCGCCAGCCTCCTGCGCGATCGCTGGCTTACTGCCGTGGCAAAAGGCCGTGGGGATATGGATTGGACCGCCGTCGCGATCGGCGTCGCCGAAGACGCCGGACTGACGCCCAAGGTTTAGGTCCGAAAATGGCAGCGCCGCTACCGTCAAAGACATTCCCGAAAGCACGTTTGGGGAGATTGGGGTGAGCGACGGGGTTTGAACCCGCGACCCTCGGTGCCACAGACCGATGCTCTACCAGCTGAGCTACGCTCACCAGAGAACGCTTAGGAAATAATGTTACGCAACTTCGCGCTTGGTTGCAACTGATGGAAGGAGGGCCATCGAAAGCGCCATTCTAAGAGGCCTGCGTAGACGCAGCCGCAACTCACGAGTATTACGATGGCCTGGAATATGGCTTGCTGGCGCTCGCCACTATCCTGCTCTTCGCGTCCTGTGACGGCGAGCAGACCTCGGTTTCTTTTCCGGTTCTACGGTGGCGCGAGCGCCATCGCGAAATCGCTTGAGCGCGTCGAAAATCTGCTGGCCGTACAACTGGGACTTTCGTTCGCCGAATCCGGAAACATCGAGAAGCTGGTTTATCGACGCGGGACGTTTTCGGCAAAGCTCGTCGAGTGAAGTGTCATGCATCACGACGTAAGCCGGAACACTCTGCTGCTTTGCCGCGAATCGCCGCCACTCACGAAGATATTCACGCAGTTCAGGGTCCACTTCTGCAATGGCGGGCTTGGCGGCGGATTTTGGCGCGTCAGAGCGCGCGAGCGGAACAGCTGCTGCGGATTTCTGAGGTGTTGGCCGCTTCGCCTCAACTGTATCTGCAAGCCAATCGAGAGCGCAGCCGCAGGTATCGCACGCGTTGCATTTTTCAAATTTTGGGTTCTCGCCAAAATGAGAGCAAATCTGGCGATGGCGGCAGGTTGCTGATTCCACGAAATATCGGATCGTGTTATATCGCTCCCATCCGCGCTCTTTCTCCGCCGGATCGGTCAACTGTCCAATGAAATAGGCGAGCAGTCCCGCGTCTCGCTTCTGCCAAAGCACAACACAGTCCGCGGGCTGTCCGTCGCGGCCCGCGCGTCCGGCTTCCTGATAATATTGCTCGATTGATTTCGGCAGCGAAAGATGAATTACCGCGCGCACGGCTGCTTTGTTGATGCCGAGTCCGAACGCAACGGTGCCCACCAGGACGCGCACTTCATCCGACATCCAACGTTCCTGATTTTCCCTTCGCGTATCGCTATCCATTTTGCCGTGATAGGCGATGGCTGGGATTCCGTGCTCCTCGAGAAAATCGACTGTCTCTTCCACTTTGTTGATGGTCGGCGCGTAGACAATCACATTGGCATCCGCATATTGGCGCAGCGCCTTCAGCAGCAGGCTCGATTGCTGCTGGCCGCTGCATTCCTTGATGATGTAACGGAGATTGGGCCGGTGAAAGCTGGCAATATATTTGTCGGGCTGGCGCAATTGGAGCTGTTCGATAATGTCGTGACGCACTCGCTGCGTGGCGCTCGCGGTGAAGGCTGCAATGGGCCGGTCGGGAAAGTGTGCGCGGAGAGAGCTCATCTGCCGGTACTCCGGGCGAAACTCGTGTCCCCATTCCGAGATGCAATGAGCCTCATCAATCGCGAAAAATGAGACGGGTACGGTTCGGAGCCACTCGATCGTGTCCGCGCGCGCAAGGCGTTCGGGTGAAAGGTACAACAACCGGTAGCGGCCGTTTTTCGCTTGGCGCATGATTTCAGCCTGCTGCGCGCCCGTCACAGAACTGTTCAACCGCGCTGCCGCAATTCCCATCTGCGTGAGCTGTGCCACCTGGTCTTGCATCAGCGCGATCAAAGGCGATATTACGATCACGGTTTGCTCGGAGAGCAATGCGGCGGGTAGCTGATAACACAGAGATTTGCCGCCGCCGGTGGGCATCACCACGCAGGTGTCGCGCTTTTGCAGCAGGCTTCGAACGATTTTTTCCTGCAGAGGCCGAAACGAATCGTATCCCCAGTATCGGCGCAATGCGGGCAAGAGCTCCGTTTCAAAATGCACGCTCTCAGTATAGGTTTCGGATGTCTTGGCGTCCAGGAACCGCGGGAATTGCTCAGGCCAATGGCGAACTAGGGTTTACAATATCTCCCACGTCCTAGCAGAATAGCCCGCGCATCGAAGGGGGTCTTATGGATACAAAAAATGTAAACGCTTCCTCCCAGGCCGTTCGCCAATTCCTGCGTCATGTGCTGGCGACGATCGCCTATCGTGGCGGCAAGGCGATGCGCGGCGCCCCAGCCGGNNGCTTGGGACGATGGGGTGAAGAGGTTCTTCGCCGGTTTGAAGGCGCTTGACGACTATATCGCCTCGGATGCAGCGCTCAGTTGTACACCTGAAAAACTTTTTCAGGGAGGGCTCGCGGACATGCTCACTCACATCGGGCAAATCTCGCTGTTGCGTCGCCTGGCCGGTTCTCACGTACGCGCGGAGAATTATTCTCGCGCCGAAATCGTTGCCGGCCGAGTCGGTTCCGAACAAACTCCGCCCGAGAGGGAATTCAATTGATCGTAAGGCATTTTCGCTGCGTGAGATTTCCGGCGGGCGAATGAGGCGGGGAATAATTATTCAAAGCATAGAAAAATAGCCGGGGGCTTAGGCTGAGGGACCCTAGCCGCCCGGCTCTTCTCACCCATCTCCGCAGGGTCTGGGTAAGAAACTTTTAAGCGGCGGATTCGCCGTTACGCATGAACTCGTAACGTTCGATTGCAGCTGCCACTCCCACTTCGCCCGCATTCTCGGGACTGGATCGCAGAACACGTCCGAGACATCGGACGCGAACCGGGCCCGCTTGGGTAAGCTCGTGGGGAAGAGTCATTACGATCTCCACCGGCGAACCACTCCGCAAACCTTTGGGCAAGTGAAAATAGAGGCCACGCGAACTCACTTCGCGTGATTCGGTTGCAGCCTCGCCAACGACGCTTTCATCCGTCCAGCGGACGGTGAGCGGCAAGCGCATTAGAAATCTTCGTGTTGCACGTCGCTCTTTTAGAGCCACAGGAAACTACCTCCCTAATTACACGACTATCGTGGGGCTTAGGCTCCTTTCAACCAATAGAGCGAAAGCCTCAATTCTCGACAACCTATAAGTACAGAAGTACTAGTCCTACCCGCACAAACTGCATCAAAAGCCGACATTCCTGCTGAATTTCACGAAGGGCTCACTCGACCGGTACTTTGCGGAAAGCCCTCAGGATGTCCTCTAGTGTAAGCACGCCTTCGAGCTTGCTCAGGTCCGCGCGGTTCAGGACTGGGAGCGCCGGCCAATCTCCGGCCCAGTGAAGTGCCTCTTCGAGCGACATGTCTCGAAAAACGAACGGCAACGGACCTGTGGAACTGGCTTGCGCGACAGTGGAAGGCTCGGAAGCGTCGGTGGCCAGTCGCTGGAGCTCGGCAGGCTCGACGTGGTGCCATTCTCCCGGCCGCGCGCGCACGAAGCACAAATTCCCCTTTTTAGCTTCCAAGCGCTTGAGCGCTTCAGACACCTTGTCGCCGGGTTCCAAAACCATGGCGGCATCAAGGCGCATAGCGTCTTCCACCGTAAGAATTAATTGTTCGCGGCGTTCTTCGACCGAGGGCAGAACCAGTCCGTCCTGACGCGCCAACATGTCAAAGAGTGGAACCTTAACGTACGATCGCGAAATTCCGTAGGCGATGAGGCTTGAAATCATTACCGGCAGAATGGCCGTATAGTTTCCGGAAAGCTCGATCACCATGAAAACTGAAGTGATCGGCACGCGCAGAAAGCCGGCGAAAAACGTGCCCATTCCAACCAGCGCAAACGTACCGACCGTACCCGGAAGACCAGTAAAAAAATGCTGTTCGATTGCGCCGACGGCGGCGCCGAGCATCGCGCCGATGAACAGACTTGGTGCGAACATTCCGCCCGGGGTGCCGCTCAGAAATGAAAAGCCAGTAGCCAGGATTTTTAGCGCGGCCAAGACCAGGAGCAGCTTCCAAGCGAATTGTCCGTGCATCGCTTGGTCGATGATGGGATAACCCGCGCCCATCACCTGTGGCAACTTTATACCGATTACGCCGATCAGCAATCCCGCGACAGCGGGCTGAAAATGCTGCGTCCAGCGAGGGAGGGATTGGATGCGAGGCCGAGCATAGGCCAGCCATTTCAAGAAAACCAAAGAAGCTAGTCCGCCGACGATTCCCAGCGCGATGTAGGCCAACAAGTCCACGGGCTTAGCTACGCGAAACGGCGGAACCCTGAACATCGACTCGGGCCCAAGAAACGCGCGCATGGTCATTACGCTAGATATGGCGGCCAGAACAATCGCGCCAAGCACGCCGGCGTTCCACGTTCCAATCACCTCTTCGAGAACGAAGAGAACGGCGGAAATTGGCGCATTGAACGCGGCGGCGAGACCTGCAGCCGCTCCTACCGGCGCAATCAAGCGGACTTTCTCCTGCGACAAACGCAACCGGCGCCCGATGAGCGAAGCGATTCCCGCGCCCATTTGCAACGAGGGATCTTCCGGCCCCAGCGATTGTCCACTACCGATCGCCAAGGCACAGGTCACAAATTTGCCGATGACCGTGTTGAACGGGATGTAGCCGTTAGAAACGTATACGGCGGATTTTGTTTGGTTCACCCCACTGCCGCGCGCGCGGGGAAAGGCGTAAATGACGAGGAACGCCACGACCAGGCCACCGAGGGTCGGAGCAAGAACGACGCGCAGGGTTGAGGGAGTCAGCGAAGAGCCAAGCAGCTCGATTTGCGTCCACTCAATTGCAATGCGAAAACAAACCACGGCGAGGCCAGATAGGATGCCAATCAGCACAGCGAGAAAGAGAAAGAACTGATCTTCCCGCATGGTAAAGATGCGATGTGTCCAGCTTTCCCACAGAGCGCGAAAGCCGGAAGTGGAGCTTTGATCCGGAGGCGCGGCAGACAATGGAGGAGTAGGGGCGGTCGAAGCAACACCGATGGGTTCAGTCACTGGGCTGGAACTCCGCGACTGCGCCCCAAAAGCCAGAGCGCGCGATCGGCATCTTGCGGTTCTCCGCAGGCGTCAGCCGCGGCATTCTCCATTTCGAAAACGTGGGCCATCACATCCTCAATGGTTTCGGGATGCTTCTCGATGTATTGCAAACTTCCTCTGGCTTCCAATTCTTTGCTGTCGGCGAAGGTTTTTTCAAGCGGCGTTTGGGGCGGCGTTAGCGACAGCGATTGGCCTTCTTGGCCGGCGCATGCCTGCAGGCGTTTGCCGGCGAGCGATAGCGCGTCCGCTGCCCTGCGCGCCTTCTCTTCGCGAGAAAGACCCGCGACAAACGGATTCACGGCGTTAACCTGGCGGGCGGTCTGATACATCTCGACGATATCCGGAGCCTCGCGTTTCTGTTGCGGCAGTCGGTCGAAATAATCCAGCGCAAGATCATACTGGCCAAGTTCGAAAGCGGAGATCGCAGCCCCGAGCAGTGCATCGGGGTCCTGATTGTTCGCGAAAACCAATGACTGAAAACTGTCCAGCGCCCGAGGCCAGAGCTTGGCTCGCAGCAATAAATTCCCCACAATTTCGCGGCGTTCCGGGTCATCCGCCGGCGTGTTGTCGGCGAGGGCTATGATTTCAGGCACGGCCTGCCGCGCTTCTCCGCGGTCCAGCAAATATTCGGAAAGTTCCCGGCGAACCTGCCAACGCATCGCGATCGGATCATTTTCCCATTCGCCGTATATCGCGGCGTGATAATAACGAGTCGCTTCGGAGGTCACACCTTTGTGCGCTGCAATCCGGGCCAAGGCCAGGTTCACTTCTCCGCTGCCGGGAGATTCCGACAAGAGATTCAGCAAGTACGAGCGGCCTTCGTCACCACGACCCACAGCAGCCAGTGCCTGCGCCAGATGAAATTGGAATTTCGCGTTGCCGGGAGAATAGACCAGCGCGTTACGGTAGTCGATCAGGGCGGACTGCACATCGGCCGCCTGAAAACTGGTTTCGCCTTCGGCAAACCAGTTGTCGGCTAAGACGTGGATTTTCTTGTGATACATCCGGGAAATGGCGGCGGTGGTAAGGACGAACAAAACGAGCAAAACGATGCACCCGAACAGAACCGCTTCGCGCGAATAAATTCGCGGGCTTTTCTTTCCTGGTGCGCCGGTAATTGCCGTGGAACTCACTCTGGATTTCCGGATGAAAGCATACCTTAATTAGCGCGTTCGATGCAGATGGCGTTTGAATACCAAGAGAGAAGAGCCGGAAAAATTTGGTTAAGAAAATCCGTGGTGAGGGGGAAATATCAGGCTTGGTCGATCAGGCGGTGGTGAATTGCGTAGAGGGCGAGTTCGAGGCGATCAGAAACACCGAGCTTGTCGAAAATGTTATGAAGATGGTTTTTCACCGTCTGTTCGCTGATGAAAAGCTTTTCGCCAATTTCGCGGTTGCGGAAACCCTGGGCTACGAGCTGAACGATCTCTTTCTCTCGTTCACTCAGGAGCGGCTTTTCGCGGCGCTGGCCGGACTCCGCGGACTTCTTAAACGCATCGATCACTTCGGCGGTCATGCGGTTGTCGAGCCAGATCTCACCGTCGAAAACCTTGCGGATACTTTTCACCAGCAAGTCGCTGGCTGACTGCTTCAGCACGACGCCGCGAGCACCAAGGCGCATGGCGCGAACGACGTCGCGGTCATCTTCGGCTGCCGTAAGCACGATCACGCGCGTCGGCAGAGTTTCAAAATTGACTTCCTCGAGGACTCCGAGGCCGTCCTTTTCCGGCATGCGCAGGTCAAGCAGAAGGATGTCGGGCTTGAGCTTCGCCAGCATCTTGACGCACTCATTTCCGTTCGAAGCCTCGCCGACAATTTGGATCTCGTCGGCCGCTTCGAGCAACTTGCGCAGACCATCGCGAAAGATAGCGTGGTCGTCCGCTACCAGGATACGAATCACCTGTTTCGCTTTCGTCATTTTCAATTTAGTGGGATTTCTACCGTAAGACGCGCCCCGTGCCCGGGATTCGACTCCACCGTTAGCGTTCCCCCTACGCTTCGTGTTCGCTCTTTGATCGAAATTGGCCCGAGACGCAACCGGTCCAGCTCCTCGCTTGTGAACCGCCCAGAGAAACTGAAACCCCGGCCGTTATCGTCTACAACGAGAGAGACTTTCGCCTCGTCTTGCCCTAGTTTTACCACGACGTGGCTGGCCGACGCATGCTTTTTTACGTTGTTAAGTGCTTCCCTGTATATCTGGAACATCTCGCGGCAAACGCGGTCGGGAAGGCGCAAGTTGCGATCTTCGATGAAGAGATCGACGGCCAGGCCGGATTCNNTCCACACGTATTGGCCGCAGGTCGGTCACCATTCTGCGGAGCTCTTCGCTCTCTTGTTTTACGGTGGTTTGCAGCATCTCGAGCTCCTTGCCCGCCTGTTCGGGGGTCCACGGGAATTTGCGGCGCAGGACGTCGAGCTGGATATTCAAGCTCAGCAAAGTTTGGAGGATTCCGTCGTGCAGGTCGCGCGAAATTCTGCTGCGTTCTGATTCCACGGCCCGAGCACGCAAGTGGCGCAGGCGAAAAACGTTTTCCATGGGAGGACCGATGTGCCGAACGATCTGTTCCAGCCAGTGCAGATCGGCGGGTGCGAATCGCTTGTCCGGATTTATGAGCAGCACACGTCCGGCTGGACGGCCACTGGCATCGATGGTCACCGCCAGGAGCGACCGGGCACCAAACTCTTCGCGTGTCGAAGGCGGAGGCGCGAGCAGGTTCCGAACTCGATGGCCGGTGCGCCGATCCCATCCAAAGCCGCCATTCTTGCCGTCCTTATATTCCCAGCAGAGGGACACCTCCATGGCGTCGGTAAGGAAAGTATCGGACCGCGAGGGCGATACAGTTTCCGGACCGGCCGGCTCTCTTTCCGCAGCGCGAACTTTCCACACAAAGATCCGTTCAAGTTCATCATCGCGAATTGCCAGGCAGGCCTGCTCGCATCCAAATTCGAGAATTAACTCGCCCAGTGCCTGGCGAATCGACTCGGTTAAGCCGCGATCGAACTGCAATAACTGCGTCACCTTTTCCAGGAACTGGCGACGTTCGAGGTGATTTCTTTCTCGCGCGCCTAGAAAACCCATTCCCAATCCCGAAACCAGAGTAACTAATCCGATCGAAAGCCAATGCCAAAGCCCGCGCCAACTAAACGTCTCGGTTGCAGCTACGCGCAAAATAATAGCTATCGACGCCGCGCTCACCAGGCCGAGCATTGCGCGCATGTTTCCCCGGGTGGCCAGAGCAAAAACCACGAATAGGAACAGAAACCAGGAAGCGGAAACCGACGGAGTGAGGATCAAAAAAATGGCCAGAACTGCAACATCGGCGGCGAGCGGAATCTGAAAATGCGCCTCGCTGACGATTCTCTGATAGAGCACGACCGCCAACGCGATGCCAAGATAAACAGCAAGAAACAGAACCGAGGCAGGCCGTTGCGTTCTGCCAGGCATTTCGAGCAGAGCCACGAGCGCAAGCGCTACGAGGATGGATCGAGCCAGGGTGACCTGGCGCTCCAGATACAATCGTTCGGCGCTATCGAGAGGCATCGTGGCGGGCGATTCTCCAATCAAGTTTAACAAGCGGACGTTGCCAGCCGGACAGAGCGCGCACGCGCCTGTATGCTTATGGTAATCGCGCCAACGCGAGCGAATGGCAGGGACTGAATGAATGCTCACAGGAAACTCGGCCACACACGATTTGACAATTGGTGCATAATCGTTCGAGAAAGTGGAAGCGAGGCGAGGGACGCCGGCTTGGCAGACCGATATACTCGAAATGAAGTTGGGCGAATCTTGGGGCTTGAGGAGGGGCGTCTTCGTTATTGGGAGCGGCTGCAGCTTGTGCGGCCCGAAGTGCGATGGGGCCCGCGGTTCTATAGTTTTGGCGACCTAGTTGCTCTGCGGTCGATCCAACGGATCACGCTAAATCGAGTCCCCGCCCGGAAATTGCGGCGCACTGTTGCGCTCATCGAGCAGCAGTTCGGCGGCTATTCTCTGCCTCTGCAGCAACTTCGTCTCGTGGAACTGGGGCGCGATGTTCTCGTAGTTCCCCCCGGCGCCGAGAGGCCTTTTAATCCCTTCCTGCAGCAGTGGGCTTTTCCATTCGATATTCCGGCGCGGCCCGCGAAATTGCATTCGATGGCCGGCCCGACGCCGGAAGAATTCTTCGAGACCGCGCTGAGTTGCGAGACGAAGCAAGACTTGCTTCCACAAGCGATCGAGAATTATCTGCGCGTGGTGGAACTCGCGCCGGATTGGATTGAAGCGCACATCAACCTGGGAGTCGCGTACTACCAGATGGGCCAGCTTTCCGATGCCCGTGCGGCATTTGCAGCGGCGGTCGCGCTCGATCCTTTAAATGGCATCTCGCGTTACAACCTCGGCTGCACTCTCGAGGAAATGGGAGAGTATGACGCGGCCATCGAGCATCTACTGCGGGCTGCTCGCGCGATGCCGGCCCATGCGGACGTACATTTCAATCTTGCGTTGGCTTACGAGAAGAGGGGTGAGCGTCGCGCGGCCCGCGATCACTGGACGCTGTATCTTCGTCACGCGCCAAACGGCACCTGGGCGGAACAGGCCCGCTCGCGTCTAAGACGATATTCAGCGCGCCGAAAAGGCGCCATGCCCATACCCTTCCGCCGTCCCAGCTAGTTTCATGCAGGTCACTCCCTTGAAAGGAATGCTATGACNNCTGAGCGATCAATTCATGAAGGATTCTTTGGCGCTCTCTCCCACAAGTGCTTCTGCGGCCGGCTACCACAAGCACGTGGACCCCAAAACCGGCAAGACAATCGAGCTGGATGCTCTGCTGGACGATATGAGTTTGGAAGGCATGGCGGAGCAGCGCGCGTTTTATCAGCACTGGCGTGAACGATTTCGAAACGAGACGCCGGTTTCTGCGCTGGACGCTCAGGATGCAGCGGACTGGCAACTAATCGACGATCAGATCGGGCTCAACTTACTCGAATTCGACAAAATTCAGAACTATCGCCACAATCCAACGGTTCCCGTCGAGCTGATTGGGAACGCGCTCTTTCTGCCGCTGACGCAGGATTACGCGTCGCACGACGTTCGCGTGGGCCACGTTCTTTCCCGAGCGAGCGCGATTCCGCGTCTTTTAACGCAGGTGAAGAAATACCTTAGCGATTGCGATCCCATTTTCATCACGACAGCGATTGAAGAAAACGACGGCAATATCGACCTGATCGAAAACACGATTGCCGCGGAAATCCCGGCCGGCTCGCCGCTGAAAACCGAATACGACAAGGCTGCGCCGCCGGCCATCGCCGCTCTGAAGGATTTTTCTCAGTGGCTGCAAAACGATTTAGCCAAGAGGCCGTCGCATCTGACTTGGCGGCTAGGCAAAGAATCCTACGATCAGAAATTCAGGCTGGTGATGGAGACGGAGGTCACTCCCGAACAGGTGCTCGCGGATGCCGAAGAGGGATTGAGATCGGTGCGCGCCGAAATGCTCGATTTGGCGCTGCCCATGCACGCAAAGATGTATCCGGATCACACCGATCATTCTGACCTTAGCGTTCACGAGCGCCAGAATCTGATCATTACCGAAGTGCTGCGCAAGATTTCCGACGAACATCCGCGGCCCGACCAGTTGCAGCAGACCATTGAAGCCGACCTCGAAAGCATCAAGCAATTTATCCGCGAGAAAAAGATTGTATCGCTGGGCACACGCGACAATTTGAAAGTGATTCCGACGCCGCCCTTCGAGCGCGGCATTTATTCGGTGGCGGGATTTCACAGCGCGCCGCCGCTGGAGCCTCAGGCCGAAGCGGAATTCTGGGTGACTCCCATCGATCCGAAAATGCCCGCGGACAAAGTGGAATCCAAGCTGCGCGAGTACAACAATTACACGCTTTATTGGCTCAGCATCCACGAAGCGCTGCCCGGCCATTACGTTCAATTCGAGCATCTGAATAATATTCAGCCCGAGAGGCGCAGGCTGCTGCGCTCGCTATTCGCTAACGGCGCTTACGTGGAAGGCTGGGCCGAGTACATCGCGCAGGTGATGATGGACGAAGGCTTTCTGAACAAAGATCCGCGATTCAGAATGGTGATGCGAAAAATCCGCCTGCGATTGCTGGCCAATGCGATTCTCGACGTCAAGATGCAGACCATGGGGATGACCGACGAACAGGCCATGGATTTAATGACCAAGGATGCCTTTCAGACGCAAGCGGAAGCTGAAGGCAAGCTCGTGCGCGCGAAGCTTAGCTCGACTCAGTTGCCGACATACTTTGTGGGTCTGCGCGAATGGCTTGCGTTTCGCAAAAAGTATCAGGCGGAAGCGGGGAAGAATTTCGATATGCTGAAGTTTCACGACCTCGTGCTCGATCAGGGCCCGCTGCCCGTCCCAGTGGTGGAGAAACTCGTGATGCCTACGGCGCATCAGTAACATTCACTCTCGGACAGTTTTTTCGCCCTTTAACCCCACGCGCCGGCAGTCGGGAGCAACCCTGGGGCAAACTAGGCCTTCCAAGCATGGGAATAAAGAAGGGGAAGAGGATGCGAATGTTTGCAAAGATAGTGTTCAGGCTGCCTGTTGCGCTCCTCATTTTGTGCAACGCCCCCGTTTCAAACATGAAAGCGCAAACGCCTGCGGGGGAAGCTGACCGCAAGCCGGTGATCGTTGAGTTGTTCACCTCCGAGGGATGTTCCACGTGCCCGCCCGCCGATGAGCTATTGCAGAAGTTGGAAGCGCAACAGCCCGTCGCCGGAGCCGAGATCGTTCCGCTGGAAGTGCACGTGGATTATTGGAATCATGATGGGTGGAACGATCCATATTCTTCAGCGGAATGGACGGAGAGACAGACCGTTTATCGGACGATCTTTAACCAGACGGAATATACGCCGCAGATGGTTGTGGATGGGCAGAGCCAATTCGTNNACAACCGGAGATGTTGCGGAGGTCTGGGTGGCAGTGACGGAAGATGGCCTGCAATCGACGGTGAATCGAGGAGAGAACGCGGGACACGTCCTGCATCACACTGCGACTCTGCGGTCGCTGCACAAGGTCGGAACTGCGGATGTAAGCGCGCCATCGGTATCGTTTAAGGGTGATTCTCGAGTGAAATTCGAGTCACGCTGGAAGCCGGAGAATCTGCACGTGGTAGCTTTTGTACAAGAAAAAAAGAGCCGCAAAATTCTCGGCGCGGCTTCCGCGAAAGTGTCGCAGTAGAGCATTTGAAATTGCTACGGTTATTCGAGGCCATGAGAATAAAGGATATTCCTCCGCGATGAGCCGGATCTGTTACACAAACTTCGAGAGTCCCATGGGCATGATGCTGCTTGCGGCGGATGATCGCGGGTTGCGACTGATCAGTTTTGCGTNNGTGAAATTCCTTACGGACAAACAATTTCTTATGGTCAGTTGGCTTGCCGCGTCGGAAATCCGAAAGGCGCGCGCGCGGTGGGTTTGGCCAACGGCTCTAATCCAATACCGATCATCGTTCCTTGTCATCGCGTCATCGGGAGCAACGGCAGCTTGGTGGGTTACGGCGGCGGCCTTTCGAACAAGAAGGCGCTACTTTTCCTTGAAAAGCAGCATGAGTTCCTGCCGTTCGACGTAAGTCACCAAAAGTCTGTCTAATTTGCTTCGCTACACTCCGGCAGAGAGGCGACCGTCAAATGTTGGCAGATTTCTTCAATATCGCTGAAGTACAGAAACGGCGCGAACAAGGCGGAAAGCCTTATTTGGAATTCCTGCGNNATCCCTCATAAAGAAGATGAATTGTATTATGTGGTTCGAGGGCGGGCTCGCATGCGCGTCGCGGCCGAGGAGCACGTGGTGACCGAAGGCAGCGTAATTTTCGTCGCAGCGGGAGTACAACACTACTTCCATGAAATCGAAGAGGAATTGATCGTGCTGGTTTTTTTCGCCCCTGCGGAGAGCTAGCCTGCACGAGCACTTCGGAATATTTCCCGCCCCGCATACATTGGTTTTTGAGAGTGGCGCCGGCGATCCGCGTTAATGCACTTCATTCGATTTCATGTTGCTTCCCGCCGAGGCGATGTGCAATAAAACTGTGCCAATGGCGTTTACGCTGCTCGATTGGTCCGCGATTATCGCTTATCTCGCAATTACTCTTATTCTCGGGCTCTATTTTCGGCGCAGTTCTACCAGAAGTTCGGAAGATTACTTCGTGTCCGGACGGAAAGCGTCGTGGTGGCTGGCCGGAACGTCCATGGTGGCCACGACGTTCGCCGCGGACACGCCACTGCTTGTCGCAGGCCTCGTTTACACCCAAGGAATAGCAGGGAACTGGATCTGGTGGGCGTTTCTGCCCTCGGGAATGATGACTGTGTTTTTGTTCGCCCGCTTGTGGCGCCGCTCGGGACTAATGACGGACGTGCAGTTCGCGGAGATGCGATATTCCGGCAAGCCCGCCGCGTTTCTTCGCGGGTTCCGCGCCATCTATCTGGGACTGTTGATGAACTGCCTCATTCTCGGATGGGTCACCAAAGCAATGATCAACATCGTGGGTACGACCCTCGGTCCCACGATGCAAGGGTGGCGTTTTCTCGCAGTTTTTTCCGGCGCGCTCAGCCGAGTTTTCGGGCCGGTTTTCTCCGGGCCGGACGGCCAAGCTCTGATTATCTGCATTTTCTTTCTGATTCCTTTCACTGGATTCTACGTTTCGTTAGGCGGTCTTTCCGGCGTGTTGTGGACGGACATGTTTCAGTTCGTCCTGAAAATGGGAATTGTGATTTCTATTGCGTACTACGCCGTGCGAGCGGTGGGCGGCATGCAATCGATGATCGATCAGATTGGCGCACTGCGCGCCACGAATGGAGCATCCGATCCGCTGGCATTTCTTCCGGACTTTTCGCGCGGTTTTGCGACCGACACTTTGTGGACGCTGCCTGTCATCACCTTCGCTGTATACCTGGGGGTGCAATGGTGGGCTTTCTGGTATCCCGGAGCCGAGCCGGGCGGCGGCGGATACATCGCGCAGCGCATTTTCAGCGCACGTGACGAACGTCAGGGATTATTTTCAGTGCTGTGGTTCAACATTGCGCATTACGCGCTTCGACCTTGGCCATGGATTCTAACGGCCCTTGCGGCCATCGTTCTCTACCCCGGCCTTCAGCATCCGGAGACGAGTTATATGATGGTCGTAAACGATCATGTCCCGCATGCGCTCCGAGGCATCATCGTGGCAGGTTTCCTGGCCGCGTTCATGTCCACAATCGCGACGCAGCTAAACTGGGGAACGTCTTACATCGTCGAGGATTTTTACCGGCGTTTTCTGGTTCGACACGCTTCGGAGCGCCACTACGTTCATATTTCGCAACTCGTGACGGTACTGCTGGTGGTTCTCACGGGATACGTATCGGCGCAGCTAGCTTCGATCCGTTCTGGATGGCAAGTCGTATTGCAAGTCGGCGCGGGAACGGGCAGCGTATATATGCTTCGCTGGTATTGGTGGCGCATCAACGCCTGGAGCGAGATTTCCGCGATGATTACGGCGCTCGTTTTCACACTCGCTTTGCATTGGGCAGCGCTGGCTGAGGCGATGGTCGGACGCCCGACAATTTTCACCGGGTCCGATACAGTGCTGTTCGCGAAAAATGTTCTGGCTACAACGCTTTTAACAACGATTATGTGGATAGTCGTCACGATGCTGACGAAGAGAGAGCCTGACAGCATTTTGCTGTCGTTCTATCGAAAAGTTCGGCCGGACGTCGCGGGCTGGAACGCCATCGCCACGCTGGCCCCCGAAATCCCGAGAACGCACGACATTGGGCGGAATCTTTGGTGCTGGATTCTGGGCTGTGTGATGNNTGGAAGTTGCCTCTGTGACAATCCAGGACGCTGGGCAACGAGCGGGAAACTAGCTCAATAGTACCGCATCGTCATCTGAATGCTGGTGTGCCCCAACATCGCGGAAAGCATTGGAAGGTCAACACCGCGAGCGACTGCCCGCGGTGCAAATGTGTGGCGAAGATCGTAGAGTAGAAAGTGCTCGCCGATACCCGCGTCTTCTACAGCCTTATCGTGCGCCTTCCTTACGCTACCGCTCGGTTTATCGGGGCAGTTCCTTGAAGGAAAAACAAACGGGCCCTTTGCGGTCTTCGAGCGGGCGGCGCAGTTTCCAGACCGCGTGAGAAGCCTCGTACTCCTCGATTCAGCTCTTCCCGGGCTGGTTCCTCCGCAAGCTTTTCCTTTGCCGTTCGAGGTGAACGTGAAACTTTGGCAGTTGTCTTTTAACACTCTTCCTGAGCTTCCTGAAATCCTGACCAAAGGTCGCGAACGCGAGCTTTTCGACTGGCTCTTTCGAAACAAAGCGAAATATCCGGAACGTGTATCTATCGCTAATCGAAAACGCTACGTTGCGAGTTACGCAAAGCCGGGGGGGATGAGCCACGGGTTTGCGTACTACCGGGCCGCAGCGCTAAGCGCTTCTCAGAACCGGGAATTCGGTAAACGAAAGCTCCAGATGCCAGTGCTCGCGCTGGGGGGACGAAACGCCATGGGCGACAACCTAAGAAGCTCGATGGAAGGTCTGGCGGTGCATCTTGACGGTGGCGTGATCGAAGATTGTGGACACTACGTGATGGAAGAACAGCCGGAAGTTGTGGCTCGACGATTATTGGACTTCTTCAAGTCCGTAGAAATCCTCGCTTCATGAAAGCCTACCTGTGGCCGTTTGTAATAGGGTTTGGCGTTGGTTTGCCGTACGCAGCAGTTCGAGCACACCTTTACAGAACTAAACGGTCTTGTGCCCGTTTGTGTGCAGGGAGAGCGATGTAGGGATTGCACTAGGGGCCATAAATAGAGCATCGCCGACGCTACAGCCGCAATTCAGGCTTGTTCCCTATTGCACAGTTTGCATTTTGCTCTCGGCCTATACTGCCCGATTCGAAGTTTTCGCTGCCAAATTCTGAGGAGAGAATGGCTACCGCGTCGGCCGACCAAAACTGGAAACCCAAGGTTAATCCGTGGATCATTGCGGCAACAGTTGCGCTTGCGGCTTTCATGGAGGTGCTCGACACCTCCATTGCCAACGTCGCGCTGCCGCACATTGCCGGCAACCTAGGCGCCAGTTCCGACGAAGGAACCTGGGTGCTGACCAGTTACCTCATATCAAACGCAATCGTTCTTCCTCTGGGAGCGT
>PLZZ01000065.1 GCA_003153585.1 Acidobacteriota bacterium
ATGCCGAGTGGATCCTCTCGCAGTTCAAGGAATGGGGATGGGACGCCCACTCCCAAGGAGCGCTTGCTGGAAATGATAGCGCCCACAAAATTCACGGCCAAGCTTCAGGAACCGCCGGTCTCCGCTGACCCCACCTCGAATCAGCAGAACGAGCAGTTGCCTACTTACAATGCCTATTCGATTGACGGCGACGTAACCGCGCCGCTTGTTTTCGCCAATTACGGCGTGCCCGAAGACTACGACAAATTGGATCGCCTCGGAGTTTCCGTAAAAGGCGCGATCGTGATTGTGCGATACGGCGGAGCGTGGCGCGGCGTCAAACCGAAAGTCGCCGCCGAGCACGGCGCGATCGGCTGCCTGATCTATTCCGATCCGCATGACGACGGTTACTCCGTCGAGGATGTCTTCCCCAAGGGTCCCATGCGTCCCGCGGACGGCGTTCAGCGAGGCAGCGTAATGGATTTCCCGGCTACGAATCCAGGAGACCCACTCACACCGGGCGTTGGAGCTACGCACGACGCCAAGCGAATCCCCATCAAGGACAATCCCTCGCTCACCAAGATTCCCGTGATGCCGATTTCCTACGGTGACGCGCAGCCGCTCCTCGCAGCGCTCGAAGGCCCCATGGCTCCAGAGGAGTGGCGCGGCACTCTCGCCATTCCCTACCACGTTGGTCCGGGGGCCGCGAAAGTTCACCTGAAGCTGGCATTCAACTGGGACACCGTGCCGCTGTATGACGTCGTCGCTAAGATCCCCGGAGCCGAGCAGCCCGATCAATGGGTTCTGCGCGGCAATCACGAAGACGGCTGGGTCAATGGCGCGGAAGACCCCATCTCCGGCCAAGTGGGCATGCTGGAAGAGGCTCGCGCGCTGGGAGAATTGGTCAAGCAAGGCTGGCGCCCCAAGAGAACTATCATCTATTGCGCGTGGGACGGCGAAGAAGAAGGCCTTCTCGGCTCAACCGAGTGGGCCGAAGCACACGACAAAGAGCTGACGCAGAACGGAGTCGCCTACATCAATAGCGACGGCAATGGCCGCGGCTACTTTTTTGTGGGCGGTTCGCAATCGCTCGAACATTTCATGAACGGCGTCTCCCGAGATATTCAAGATCCCGAGACGAAGCTTCCCGTCAGACAGCGTGCTTTCCTCCGCGCCGTCGAACGCGCGCACAACGATGAAGACCGCAAGGAGATCCGCCAGCGTGCAGACCTGCGTATGCCGGCCTTAGGTTCCGGGAGCGACTACACGGCGTTCATAGACCACTTGGGCATCGCTTCCATGAATTTGGGTTACGGCGGCGAGGACAACGGTGGAATTTACCACTCGATTTACGACGATTTTTACTGGTACACGCATTTTAGCGATACCGATTTCGTCTACGGCCGCGCTCTGTCTCAGACCGCAGGCACTGCGATCATGCGGCTAGCTGACTCCGATCTGCTGCCATTTGAATTTACGGACTTCGCCGACACTATCCATCTCTACTTGAAGCAACTTAAAAAACTTGCTGATACTTCGAGGGACGAAGCCATCGAACGCAACAAGAACCTCGACGATGGACTCTACGCCGCCACAAACGATCCGCGCCATCCGACCGTAGCCCCACCGCGGTTGGACGTTCCCCCGCATCTGAATTTCGCGCCTCTCGACAACGCCGCCGATGCTCTTACTCAGAGCGCCCAGCGTTATCACGACGCTCTCGCCAAGGCCTGGAGTGCCGCAGTTCCCCCCGCGACGCTCCAAGACTTGAACCGGAAACTAATCGACAGTGAGCGACGGCTCACTACTGAGCAAGGCCTGCTCCGCCGGCCATGGTACAAGCACATGATCGACGCACCCGGCGTCTATTCCGGTTACGGCGCGAAGACCATTCCCGGAGTACGCGAGGCCATCGAGCAAAAACACTGGGAGGAAGCCAATTCCGAGATCACGCGGGTTTCGACCGTGCTGGAAAACGAGGCGGCGCTGATCAACTCTGCGGCGCAAGAACTCGAACAAGTCAAACCCTGATCGCTCGTTGAGTCGGCTGCACCCGTCGGCACTGCTGTACAGGGAGTTTTTATTTTGCAATCGGGCGAGTGCTGGTCGGCGGGACATCCAGACAAACCATATTTTCGTCGCGCCCGTTCGTCAGCAAGGCGCAGTCAATTCCCTGGGCGCTGCGGATCGCTTCCGTCTGGGTGGCGCCCGCAGCGGTGGAGCAGTGCATGGCGCCTTTGAACGTAACGCAAACTTCATACTGATTCTGATTTTGTTGCCTTGAAAGATAGACCAGCAAGGCAATGAAAACGACGCCTGCAAGAATCATGATCATGCGCACTTGAGTTTTGTTCTTCGCCATTCCTTCCTCGCGTAAAATTCCCGGCAAGTTTTACGGAATACTTTCGTTCGCATTGTCGGCACGTCGCGCCAATTCCTGTTGAATATATTTCCGAAAATGCGGCGTCAGCGTTTCGAGCGTCAAAGCGTCCTTCAAATCGCGCAACGTAATATCTGGAAGAAATTTGAGCAGCGAAGGAACGGGCGTATCCGCATGCCGAACCAAAGCCACGCGCACATTGTACTGCACGGACCATTTCGCATGTTGCGAGATGGCCGTCACCACGCGCGCCGGGACTCCCGGCTTCGCGAGAATCTTGAGGATCTGGCTTTCGGTTAACTGAGGATTCGCCAGCGCGAGTTTCACTGCTTGCGGTTGGCCCTCTGCCAGGACCGCGGCGGCCACACGAGGCGGGCCGCGCCTTGCGAGGGTCAGTTTTTCTCCAATGGGAAGATGTGGCACGCGCGTGAGAATAAATTCTTCGGCCGCTCGACGAATGTCCGCCGGGGCCGAAGGCAGCAAGCTGAGCCGGACGAGATCGAACAAATAAAGCTGGCGTAACATGGAGATTGCAATACGGTGCGGAGTTCGCGGATGGCGAGCAAGCCTGAGCCGGATGCTTTCGCTGGAAGTCCACTTCCCTTCCTTGGCGACCGCGGTGAGAAACTCAGTGGAAAGGTCGAGGCGTTCCAGCAATCGGCTGACGTGAGCCTCTTGCATGTTTGGATTTTCGAGCAAGGCAATCAGGGCTTCCACGTCCGCTTCGTGGATCAGCAGGTCTAGATCGTCGCCCGAGGCAGACCGCGCGCGCTGCAGGCTTGCGGCGACGTCATCACCCGGCATGTGCCTTTCGGTTCTCCAGACGGATCGCCATCCTTGCTGCAGCCTCGGCGGGCTTCACACGCAGCGGGACCAAAGTAGCGCGCGGCACAACTTTGGCCAGCCCGGATTCGATGGCGGCGTCGAAGAATTTGCTGCGGCCGATCGTGCCGCCCGATCTCGCAACGGGCACCTCGCGATCTTGCATGCCTAGTTTCTGAAGGACGCTGGAAACTAATTCGGCCAATGATTCCGCGGCGCTCGAAAGTATTTCGCAGGCAACCGCATCGCCGCGGTCACCCAAGTCAGCGACTAACGGAAAGATTCGCGGAAAAACGTCGTCGGGGTTCTTCACCACCCAGTCGAGGACGCGGCTCCAGTCTTTGCACCCCAACCAGTGCAACATTTTCTGGGATAGCGCGGTTGAGGGACCGCGTTTCTCTTCGGCGCGAACTACAGCGGCCAAAGCGCGGCGGCCAATGTCAAAACCGCTTCCTTCGTCGCTGAACCAGGGGCCGCGTCCGCCGGCGCGCGCGATGTGGCCTTCCGCATCGCGTCCATAGGCAGCCGAGCCGGTGCCCACAACAAGGATGACGCCTTCGCCATCGCCGACCGCCGCCTGCAGAGTAATCTCGAGATCGGTAGTCACCAAGACCGCGGCTTGCGGAAATCCGCGCTCGAGGAATACGGCGATTCGCCTGGCTACGACGTCGCGCCCCGCGCCTCCAATGCCCGCGCAAATTCCGAGAATGTCGCTCGATTTTAAGTGGCACCTTTCGAGCACCAGATCCGCCGCGTCGCTTAGCGTGAACCACGCCTTTGCGTACCCAGCGCGAATGGGATTCGATGGGCCGGCGGTGGCGTGTGCCAACACCTTATTTTCGGCATCAACCAGGAAGCAGTCCGTCTTCGTGCCTCCGCCATCGAAGCCGAGATAATAAGCTCCGCCTGGAGGTGCAATCTTTTCCGGCATATTCTCCACCGTGCTTGACAGTTTTCGAAGCGGGCGGTTAGCATCGCGCGACTCGGCTTGCGCGGCACAATGCAAATCCACCCAATCGATTTCGCGATTCTCGCGCTCTATCTCGTGGGCATCACGCTCTTCGGCGCCCATTTTCGCCGTGGCCAGAAAAATCTGCGCGATTATTTCTTGGGCGGCCGCAGCGCGCCGTGGTGGGCCATCGCCTGCTCGATCGTCGCGACAGAAACTTCGACGCTCACGATCATTGGGACGCCTGGAATCGCCTACGGCGGAAACCTGGGATTTCTTCAGCTCGTGCTGGGCTACTTGGTGGCCAGGGTGATTCTATGCATCGTCCTGGTCCCCCAGTACTTCCAGGGGGAATTCTACACGGCTTACCAGCTTCTGGAGAAGCGTTTCGGGGCGCGCATAAAGTCTGCGGCAGCGGTGGTCTTTGTGTGCACGCGCGCGCTGGCAGAGGGCGTCCGCATTTCCGCAATCGGCAAAGTTGTGAGCGTGGCATTCGGCACCGGCGAGCGAACCTCCATACTGATCATCGCCACGCTCACCTTGTTTTACACGTTTGAAGGCGGCATGCGCGCTGTGATTTGGACAGATGTGATTCAGTTCGCGCTCTACCTAGCGGGTTCCATTGCCGCCTTTTTTTTGCTGCTGCACAAAATTCCCGGCGGCTGGCCCACGGTGACCCTGGCGGCTGCCGCCGCGGGCGGAAAACTGACCATTTTCGATTTCGCCTTCAGCTTGACGAAAAGCTACACGTTTTGGTCCGGTCTTCTCGGCGGGACTTTTCTAACCATGGCAAGTCACGGCACGGACCAGACCATGGTGCAGCGGCTTCTCGCATCGCGCGACGAACGCGACAGCAAAACGGCGCTGCTCGCAAGCGGCGTGATTATTTTTGCGCAGTTCTCTCTGTTTCTCGTGCTGGGGGTGATGCTTTTCGTTTACGCGCAGCATTTCGCCCTGGCAATACCGGGCGGCGACCTCGACAAGGTTTATCCTGAATTCATCGTTCACCATATGCCCGTGGGACTCGCGGGCATCGTGCTCGCTTCCATCTTTGCAATTGCGATGTCAAACGCGAGTGGCTCGTTGAACTCGCTCGCGTCCTCCAGCATCATAGACTTGAGCGTGCGTCGCGGCGAGGGAGGAGCGCAGTCTCTTGTTCGCTCGCGCAAGTTGACTCTGGTCTGGGGCATCGTGCTCGGGCTTCTCGGACTAATTCGCTGGGGCCCGGTGCTCGTGGCTGGCCTAACGATTGCATCGATTACGTACGGTGCCACTCTCGGAGTGTTTTTGCTCGGCACTTGGAATCGCCGCGCAAATGAAACGGGGGCGCTTGTCGGGTTTGTAACCGGCCTCGTGGCCATGGTCGCGGTTCGATTTCTGACGCCGCTCGCGTGGACTTGGTACGTGCTCGTCGGAACTGTAATCACGTTCGCCGTCGGTTCGTTGGCAAGCGTGTTTGCGACGGGCGCGAGTAAAAAAGCTCGTGCGCAGCAGCCTTTATAGATTTTAATTTTATTGTCGCGGAGAAAATAATCGTAACCAGCGCGCATCCGAAGGAACGTCTCGAGCTGATACGCGGCCTGGGCCCGTGGGCTGCGGCGGCTATCGTTGTCGGCACCATGGTCGGCACCGGAATCTTTCTGAAGCCCGGCGAAATGGCTGCGGTCGGCGGCTCGGTCAGCCTGGTTTATGCCGCATGGATTGCCGGCGGACTGCTTTCACTATTCGGGGCATTGTCGTTTGCCGAACTCGGCGCGGCCATGCCCGAAGCAGGCGGACAGTATGCATACTTGCGCAGAGGTCTGGGTCCCGTCTGGGGCTTTCTTTTCGGCTGGATGCACTCCACCGTCGGCGAGTCGAGTTCCGCAGCGTCCATTGCCGCAGGCTTGGCGCGATTTACGAGTTTTCTGATTCCGGCGCTCGCGATTCCCATCTTTTCGTGGCATTTCACGCTTCCGTTTAGCGGCGCGCCTTACGATTTTGTGTTCACGTGGGCGCAGCCTGCAGCGGCCGGCGCGATTATCCTTTTCACCATCATCAATTATCTCGGCGTACGGCTCGGCGGACGCGTACAAGTTGCGCTTACGGTTTTGAAAATCGCCGCCGTACTCGCCATTGTCGCGGCGGGCTTCTGGTTCGGCCACGGAAGCATGTCGCACTTTCATCCATTCTGGCCGTTAAAAAATAGCGCTGGCACGCTTACGGCGTTTCTTGCCGCGCTCGCCGCAGCGCTCTGGGCTTATGACGGATGGGAAGACCTGAACCGCGTCGGCTCCGAAGTTCAAAATCCGGAGCGAAATTTTCCCCGCGCCCTGGCCGGCGGAACCATTCTCGTCGCCGTAATATATCTTCTGTTCAGCGCGGTATGTTTCTACGCTCTTCCTTTCGCTAGCGTCGCGAGTTCCTCGCACGTTGCTTCCGACGTGGTGGAAAGTTTTGCGGGACCGGGCGCGGCATTCTGGATAACTCTGGCCATGATCGTCGCCGCGCTCGGCACTCTGAATTCTTCGATCATGAGCGGCGCGCGCGTGCCGTTCGCGATGGCCCGCGATGGTTTGTTCTTCCGCGTCACCGGCAGCGTGAACCGGCGCTTTCGAACACCCGGCGGCGCGTTAGTTTTTCAGGGAACACTCGCGGCGTTGATGGCACTGTCGGGAACTTTCGAAGAATTGACTTCCCTGTTCGTTTTCGCCGCTTGGATTTTTTACGCGCTTTCGGTGGTGGCCATGTTCCGCCTCCGGAAAATCGCGCCGGACATGAAGCGCCCCTACCGCACCTGGGGTTACCCCGTTGTGCCGGGCTTGTTCGTCGCGGGCGCGCTGGCGCTGACAATTAACATCTGGATTCAGCGCCCGGTTCGGTCTTCCATCGGGTTGGCGATGATTCTGTCCGGCCTGTTTTTCTATCGTTTGTGGTCCGGCAAGTCCGAGAGCAACGTTGACGATTGATGGTTCGCACCGTTCACAATCTCTGGAATGCACCTGCCCGCGGCGACGTAGGAAACAAGCTCGGATGGAATAAATGCGCGAGAATCGCAACTCCGTCCGCGAGCCTTGGCCCAGGCCGAGCGGAATAACTGTTCGCGTCTATCGCGAAAACTTGTCCCTCGCTTACTGCCGGCAAGTCAGCCCATCCATCCGGCAATTTCGCTGCTCGATACTCTGAGGCAGCGCGCTCGACGCCGAAGCCACACGGCATCACGATAATAATTTCCGCGTCCGCCGCTACGATCTCCTCTGCGCTGACTCGGAACGAAGGCTCCCCCGCACGCCCTAAAACATCTTGCCCTCCCGCCTTGGCCACCATTTCCGGCACCCAGTGCCCGCCGACGTAATACGGGTCCAGCCATTCGACGCACAGCACCCGTGGTCGCGTCTTGGCCTGTGCAGTCCTGGCCTCGACCGCAGCGACCTTCTGCTCCAGCGTAATCGAAAGCGCCTGCGCTTCGCGGCGGCGTTGCGTAGCATCGCCGATCTTTCGCACGTCGTCCCAAACATCGCGCAGCGAATGCGGCGTCAGCGCCAGCACGCGCGGCTTCTTCGGCAGCCGCGTGAGCGCCGTCGCCAAATCATCGGGCGAAGCCGCACAAACGTGGCACAAATCCTGAGTGATAATTAGATCCGGAGCCAGCGAGCCCAACAATTCCGCGTCCACCGCATAAATGCTTTCACCGCGCGCAACAAGTTCGCTCACTTGGCGGTCGATTTCAGACGCAGCAGCTTGCGGATCTACTCGTGGGCGTATCAATGCCGGCTTCGTCGTAGCATCTGGCGGGAAATCGCATTCGTGCGTCACTCCGACAACGGAATCGCCAAGGCCCAGCGCGTAGAGAATCTCCGTTGCCGAAGGCAATAAGGAACAAATCCGCATCAGTGCCACTTCCTACGCAAACTGTCGCGCCTAAGATTTTGACGGAAACGGATCTTCGACTCTATGCCTTGCCGGCCGCCGACGCGCGTGGAAGAAAGTCGGCAAAAACGAATCCGTCTCTCTCCACGATCTCGCCGGCCGTGACAGGTATGCCTTGCTTGAACATCGGCCCGGCGTTTGCAAAAGTATGAAACTCCCCGTTTTCGCCGCACGGGTCCACATCACGCGGGAGCGCACGCAAAAGGTCCGTATCGAATCTGCGCCCGGCAAACGAGCGGTCAAGCTTGCGAGGATCCACGCAAGTCAGGTAGGCGGACAGCCCGTGCGCGAGCATTTCGTCGGCGAGTTGCCGCGTGTCGCGCCGCCACAGCGGAAAAACCGGCGTCATGCCACACCCGCCAAGTTGTTTCTCCCGGTACGCGCGAATATCTTCGAGAAACAGGTCGCCGAAAACAACGTGCCACACGTCTTCGGCCCGCGCGCGTGCCATCGCCGCACCCATCCCCCGCTCGTAAATCTCGTTGGTGCAAGGCGACGGAATCGGCACTTTAATCAACGGCAGGGACGCCGCGGCCGCTTGCATTTCCACCAGGGATTCTCGCACTGCGTGCATGGCTACGCGCGAATACGTTTGATTCACGGTCGTGAGCAGCGCCACAACTTCAAATTCGCCGC
>PLZZ01000148.1:0-6140 GCA_003153585.1 Acidobacteriota bacterium
GCGCAGATCGACGCGGTGTTGGAGCATGGCGAACTGGCCGATTATTATCTGGCGCATTCCGCCCGTGCCGATATGTGCCGCAGGCTCGGCAGGACGGCGGAGGCTCGGTCCGCATATGAAAAAGCTCTGGCGCTGACCCAACAGGAACCCGAGCGCCAATTCCTGCAAGACCGGATCCGGCAGCTGAAATAAAAAAAGACTCGTCAGAAGCCGACGTTGTGCACTCCGCGCGATAAAGAGCTATCGTTGAAAACTAATGGGCGGGACTCAGCTTAAGGACGGTTTCCGAGTCAGATGCGATGTCCACTTCTTGCTTCGCCATTTGCCATCTGGAAAGGTCGGCCGGGACCTTACCGGTCTCAAAGTCAGGTTGAATGTACGTTTGCACTAGGTAATGGCCGGGAGGAATGTAGCCTGCGCCGTACTTACCATTTTCGTTTCTGTTCTGCATGAGATGGTAGGCCAACGCGTCTCGTTCCTGGCTGTCGATAGAAACCCCGAGTCGTTCCAAAGGCACTGGGCTTCCATCCGGAGTGACGATTCGGAACCACACGTTGTAGACGCGCTCCTTGCGGACGCTGAAATGCAGATCCGACAAGTTGTCCCCTGCATGGACTTCAATTGGGACGGCTTGCGAGTGTTTTGCAACGCCGGGGTAATACCCCATCCAACGAACGGAGTCCTCATATTCTGACTTGAGAGCGGTGAGCAGATATTTTCCAGGGCGGATGTATCGAATGCAGAAGCTGCCATCTGCCTTAGACAGGTTTGGGTCGGACGCGACCATGGGAGGTAGGGGTTCATCGCGCACTTCGGTCATATCGACTGAACCCTTGTCAAACGGCGTACCGTCGGCCTGAGTCACCTTGCCGCATGCCGTGCCGTACCACCCAGGCCGCACCTTTTCGTAGTAATCCTTCACATCCAAAAGGTCTTCGGGTGCGGGATTTTCTCCTCGGAGAAATCTCAGCGCTGGGCCAGCCTGCTCCATAGGAGAAGTCCCGGTGCAGATGCTCGTGAACAAATCCACACCGTCAATAGCATCGGCGTAGATGAGATACTGTTTGCCGGTCTCGAAATCGAAACCACAATCCCCAAGGCCCGTACCAGTCAGAACAATTACTGTCCCCGTTGCCTGGCCGCGATATGCACGCAGAACACGGAAGGAAACAGACCGATGTGCGCCGCGCAGCGTCATTGACAATACGTTAGCAGGCGCTCCGATCGGTCCGGTTTTGACATCTTGTGCCTCTACAAGCCCTTCAAAAACGATCTTGCTTGAATTCGAGCCCTCACTGTAGGAAACAGCAACGTCTCGCATTGTCTTTCCCGCATTGCTGCGACCGCATATGCAAGCGATAGCTGTTTCAGGCGTGAAGGACAAGCCCGCCACGATCCCCACTAAGAACAAAACCGCAGATCGTTTTGCCATGTGTATTTGGACTCCAGGATCTAGTTTTTGTTCCTAGACTTAATATTTCATATCTACACGCGCGACGGCAAATTAGGAGATAACATTCTTGAGTTACATCGCACTGACGCTGCGTCGAAAAAAGGCTCTCCTTAGCTAGCTCTTGATTAGTCGGATTACCGGATAAATAAACCGCTCCTTGAACTTTGGGCCCAGCGAATGCTATCACTGCGGTTATCCCAAGCGGGGTCGATGGAAGGTAAAAGCAGGCCAAAACATAGCTCTAAGGCGCGGAAGAGGCAAAATTTCTTGGACGACTTGTCGAATTCTGGTGCGGCCGTTCGACTATATGATGAAGGCCGGGCAATTGGCCCGCCAGAAAGTGTTTCCGGGGCGATACGCTACGCGAAAAATCTGTAAAGCGCGTGTCGATTTCCGGTCGGGCCGTTCGACTAGTAAGTGGAGCGGCACCGCGCAACAAGTCACTCGAAACGGGCACTCGCAACATTCCGTGCCCAGCGCGGTCCAAGCTCCTATATAAAGTAGCGGCCCTGATACGGCGTCCGCTCAACACTCAAGGAGAAGAAAATGCGCTTCATGATGATCCACTATCCGAAAGTCTACGCAACCGCGAAACCCGGCTGGGTACCCGACTTCAAAGAGATGGAGGAAATGGGCAAGTACAACGACGAACTCGGGAAGGCCGGCGTGCTGCTCGCGCTCGACGGGCTGACGCCGCCCGCGACGATGAGCGCGCGCGTCACCTTCAAAAACGGAAAATCGAAAGTCACCGACGGCCCGTTTCCCGAAACGAAGGAAGTGATCGGCGGCTTCTGGATTATTCAGGTGAAGTCGCGCGAAGAGGCGCTCGAATGGGCCTCGCGCATCCCCGGAAAAGATGACGAAATGGTGGTCGAAGTCCGCCGGTTGTTCGATATGACCGACTTCGATCCCGAGACACAAAAGGAGATCCAAGAGAGGTTTGGCGACGACGTCGCCGATGAGATGAAGCAATAAAAAACTCTCCGCGCTTTGTCGAATTCCGGTCCGGCCGTTCGTCTATGTAGTGAAGGCAGGGCAACCGCCCGGCCGGAAGACCGTTACAGGAAAAGGAGAAATCATGCCGCAGTATTTGGTTGCGATTCACCACCCCGACGGTTACGACGGGTCCAAAGAGGGCGAAGCGATGATGCGCGATATTGATGTGCTCAACGAAGAGATGATCGCCGCCGGTGCCAGGCTTTTCGCTGGCGGCCTCTCCGCGGCCGGCAGCGCGAAGTCGCTGCGGGCGCAGCCTGACGGTAAAGTGCGCATCACCGACGGGCCGTACCTGGAGACCAAGGAGCACATCGGCGGTTTTTGGATACTGGAAGCCGCTAGCATGGAAAAGGCGCTGGAATGGGGGCGCAAGGCGGTCATTGCTTGTCGGGCGCCGGTCGAGGTACGCGCGTTTCTCCCCAACCCAGGCAACTGAACGGCAGTGCGCAAGGCCTTATAGACACTGATGCATGAAGGGGAGGGCGTAACCAAGTGAGAAAGATAATCTACGCAATCAACATGACCCTGGATGGCTACTTCGACCACAACAATGGAGTTCCCGATGAAGAACTAATGGAATATTTCACAAACCTCGTCCGAGATGCCGACGTGTTCGTCTATGGGCGTAAGACCTATGAATTGATGGTTCCTTATTGGCCGGACGTCGCCAAAAGCGATTCGGAGACCAAATCAGATAAAGATTATGCCGAGGCGTTTGTCTCCAAAAAGATGGTTGTTTTCTCGCGATCGTTAGCGAGCACTGAAGGAGACAATACGAGAATTGTTCGCACCAACCTGAAAGACGAAGTACTGAAATTGAAGCAGGAGCCGGGCAAAAATATTTTAGTCGGCGGCGTGGATATCCCGTCGCAACTGATAGCGCTGGGCCTGGTTGATGAATTTCGTTTTGTCGTTATGCCGGTACTTGTAGGAAAAGGGAGACGGTTGTTCGAAGGTGTTAGCCTGGAGAAATTACGATTAACGCTTGTGGAGTCCACTACTTTTAAGTCGTCCGGAAGCGTTCTGCTGCGTTACCTGAAACAGTGACAGAAAAGAGGCGCTAAAATTTCAGAAACGGGAGTCAACGATGAATGAGCTCACGAGGCGTGATTTTGTTTGCGGCGGTTTGACTGCAGGAATTGGGATCGGCGTTGCGCCTGAATTGCTGCGCTCGGCCGTCGCCCGGCAGGCGCNNCAGAGCGTCACCAGCGAAACTCTCGCTGTCGGACGCAAATGGCCGCCGGTGCCTCCGCTGCCTCCGCCGGCGCCGCAGCCATTTGAACGGCACATACCCGGTCCATCAGGCGCGCCGGACTTGCGCCTGGTGATTGTCGATGCGGCTCCGGGCACAAAAGGGCGTCCTGCATTTCTGCACATGCATGGCGGCGGGTATATCTTCGGCTCCGCCGGACAATTCAATCCGTTTCTGCAAGCAGTGGCACAGAATTGCGGATGCCTGGTCGTTTCGGTGGACTATCGCCTCGCGCCGGAAACTCATTTCCCGGGATCGCTCGAAGATAATTACACCGCGCTGCGCTGGCTCTACAAAAATGCTGACGAGCTCGGCGTGGATCGCAAACGCATCGCCATAGGCGGAGAAAGCGCAGGCGGCGGCCTTTCTGCGGAACTCGCCATTGCCGCGCGCGATCGCCGCGAAATTCCCATCCTATTTCAGTTGCTGATTTATCCGGCGCTCGACGATCGAACCGGCATCACTCACCAAGTTCCGCCGTCTATCGGACAGTTCATTTGGAGTGCGGGCTCGAATCGTTTCGCCTGGACTTCTTTCCTCGGCGTCCCGGCCGGCTCGCCTACGGTTCCGGCCGGCGCGGTTCCGGCGCGCGTCGAAAATCTCGCCGGACTTCCTCCCGCATTCATCGGCGTCGGCGCTCTCGATCTGTTTGTGGATGAAGATGTGGAATACGCCCGCCGCCTGATCAATGCCGGGGTTCCGACGGAACTCCTGGTAATTCCAGGCGCGTATCACGGGTTCGATGAGCTAGTCCCCGACGCCGCCGTTTCGAAGCGATTCACGGAATCGTGGATGGTTGCCCTTCGACGAGCATTCGCCGCCGGCTAGCCCGCGAAGTCTGGTATTACTGGCGACGAGCAACTGCATCAATCGATGTGTTACGCGGTCTCTGACGGAGGACCCGATGAAATACGTCTGTTTGGGCTATCTCGAGCCCGGCAAGTTCGAAAACATGTCTGAGAGCGAGCGCAACACCGTGTTCGACGAGTGTTTTAGCTACAACGACGAATTGCGGAAGAACGGACATTTGGTCGTTGAGGAAGCTCTTCAGCCGCCCAACACGGCGGTGACCGTGTATTGGAAGAACGGAAAGGTTGTAGTGACAGACGGCCCGTACGCGGAAACGAAGGAGCAATTAGGTGGGGTTCAGGTGCTTGAAGCGCGAGATTTGAACCACGCAATCCAGCTCATTTCCCAATCTCCGGGAGTGAAGCTGAACTGTGGAACTATCGAGATACGTCCAGCGGCGGATATCAACGAAATCATGAGGGAGAGCGAGCAGCGACGGAGAAAGGATATGTCGCGATGAGGGCGGCCATTAGTTCTGAACCACACGCCACGTGTCGCAGGATTCCACAATCGAGTCGGTGTCCGAATTTGGACATTGGCTGCCGAAATCGAGCATCTTCGTACGACGCAGTTCATTGTAAGTGATTTACAATGTGGGTCTTCCTATTGGCACGTGTGGTGCTGATAGACGCCGCGAGGAGAAGAACCATGTCATTTTTCCGCGATCTAAAAGTTGCGTTCCACTCTCTGATGCGCAGCAAAGGGCTGGCGACCATTGTGATCCTCACGCTGGCGCTCGGCATCGGGGCGAACGCAGCGATCTTCACGCTGGTGCGCGGAGTGCTGCTCAAGCCGCTCGTCAACCGCGACGAGAACCGCCTCATCTACATCCGCCAGAGCGCCTCCAGCATGGGAGAAGACAACACAACGTTCTCCGTTCCCGAACTCAAGGATCTCGAATCCGGCATCCGCTCCGTCAGCGAGTTCGGCGATTTCTCCCAGATGAGCTTTACGATGACCGGACTCGGTGAACCTCGCGGAGTGCAAGGCGGCGTGGTCAGCGGCAACTACTTCGAAGTAATGGGTCTGCGTCCTGTTCTCGGCCGCCTCGTCGGACCTCAGGACGACGGCCCCAATGCGGCCGGGGTCATCGTGCTGACGTATCGTTTCTGGTCCACCGTTTACAAAAAAGATCCGAATGTGATTGGAAAGACCGTTCGCCTCAGCAGCCTTGGCGATGTTCCGGCTACGGTCATCGGTGTCCTAGAACCCTGTGTGCCGTATCCCGCGGACACAGAAATCATCGGCAACATCGTCATCAGCCCGCATCATCTCTCCGCCACGATGATCACGGGCCGCGTCCATCGCATGACCGAGCTCTTCGGTAAGCTTGCTCCCGGCGCCACTCTCGATCAGGCCCGCTCCGAGTTGCGCACNNGACCAGATTACTTCCGGCGCGCGCACCGTTCTCCTCGTCCTTCTCGCTGCCTCGGGCCTCGTCTTCATTATCGCCTGCTCGAACGTTGCCAACCTGATTCTCGCGCGGACGGTTCGCCGCGAGGGCGAGTTGGCCGTCCGCGCCGCGCTGGGCGCAAGCACTTGGGCGCTGCGCCGCATGTTGTTAGCCGAAAGCCTGCTGCTCTGCGGCGC
>PLZZ01000148.1:6147-12187 GCA_003153585.1 Acidobacteriota bacterium
GCTACCGCGTCGAATGGCATGAACCTCGCGAGCGGCGGTGTCCGCATCACCAGCAGCATCAAACGTCGCCAGCGCATCTTCGCCGTCACGCAAATCGCCGCGTCGTTCGTGCTGCTCGCGGGCGCAAGCGTGTTGATCCGTACGCTGGTCGCGTTGCAAACCACCCGGACCGGCGTCGATACGCGTCACGTCCTGGTCGTCGACGTTCCAGCGCTGTACTACGGAAAAACAACTGAGCAAGTCCTCGATTTTTACAAGGAATCGATACGTCAGATCGATGCGCTACCCGGCGTCACCGAGACGGCCGTCGCTGAGATCGCTCCCTGGCGAGATGCCGAAAACTTCGGTATCGGTTTGCAATTCTCTGGCGATGGTCACGTCCATGGAAAAGACGATCCTCGCGCGCAATCGCGAACCGTCTCTCCCGGCTTTTTCACCGCGCTGGGCGTTCCCATTCTTGCCGGCCGCGATTTCAACGCGCTCGATGACCAGAATCAAGAGCCGGTGGCGATCGTCAGCGCGACTCTGGCACAGCGCATGTTTCCTGGTCAGGATCCTATCAATCGCCATGTCTATTGGACCGATCCCGTGCTCGAGTTCCTGCCGGGCACTGAGAGCGAAAAGGCGCGAGTCACGTCGCCGCACCGCATTATTGGGGTCGCCGCCGATGTGGACGACGATCATATCGTTCCTGCGCCCACCTCCACGATTTATAACTCCTTCGCAGACGGCGCGATGTTCGGCGGCCACCTCTTCATCCACACCACCGCAAATCCTTATTCGCTGGTAACGCCGGTAACGCAAATTATCCGGCAGTTGTCCGCCGATGAACCCGTTGAGCACCCGGCCACTCTCGAAGACATCCGTGCAAAAGTGCTTGCGCCAGACCGCTTGAACTCCCTGGTCTTTGGCGTGTTCGCAGCGGTCGCGTTGCTGATTGCCGTCGTTGGCGTCGCGGGCGTACTGGCGTTTTCCGTCAGCGCGCGCACGCGCGAATTCGGCATCCGCTTGGCGCTTGGGTCACAGCCGGAAGATCTGCTCAGAGGCGTTGTCGCGGAAGGCGTGGTGATGGCTGCCGTTGGCGTTTTGGCGGGTGCCGCATTTGGGCTGGTTGCGGCGCGCCTGGCAGGCAGTTATTTCGGCGACTTAAAAATGCCGGGCGCAGCGCCGGTGATCGTCTCTGCGCTTGTGCTGTTAGGCGCGGCGGTGGTCGCTTCGATGCTCCCGGCGGCACGCGCCGCCCGCGTTGACGTAATGCAAGCGCTGCGCTCGGAATGATTTTTCCGCCGCGCCGCCCACAATCCGAAGCGGTGCGTAGCGATGTAAGCAACCTCCCCATCGGTATCATCGTCTCTCCTAGAACCGATACGTGAAACCGAGATTCGCAGCGAGGGGGCCGGCGTTGTTAGCCACCGTGTTGAAAAACGTCCCGGGCTTAAAGCCGAGAAAGTTGAATGCGATGATGGTGTGTGGCGCGGGAGACCAGCGAATCTCCAGATCTCCTTGCGTGCCGAGATAGCGGGCATGGCTGGCGCCGGCTGGATCGATCAAGGCTCCGCTTCCAATCGCATATATCCCGTCGTGCGTTGATTCCCTCCAATACCAGTTCCAGGAAAAGGCGCCTGTGATGTTGGTCTTCAGCTGGAATTGAAGCGCTGGATGCACATCGATCAGGTTCTGAGGACCCAGCAAAGGCTCAATTGCCGGGCTAAAGTATGCGCCGCGCGGAAAAAGAGGATTGAAAGTTCCAAGAGACTCGTTCGCTTCATTACTGTCGCCGCTGTAAACGTCTGACCGCAACAATGGCCGCGGATGAAAGCGCATGCGATCGAAAGTAAATCCGGTTTCGGTTGACACGCTCCAGGCGCGAATCGAGCCGCTGCCGAAACTTCCCCACTGGAAGTTTGGTTCCCAGTTGTAGTCCAAGCCTTTGCCGATCGGGCGGAACACTCTGGTTCCCACAGTGTGGCGAATTTCCTGTGCCGTGCCACGGTTGTATGTGACTAGCTTCGTGTCCTCGCCAATATAATAAACGTCGGCCTGGCCGCCGCTCACGATGGGGGCCGGAACAGTGAGATAGCTTCCCCACAGGCTTTCCGCGTGGTGCGGAACATCGTCGAAAAAACCGAGATTATTATCGACCGGTTTGACTGCGAATAGATCGATCCGCACGTGCGCGCTTTCCGCGATCACGCGAAATCCGTCGAAACTCAGCTTCACGTTGGGGCCTTCGTTGTTGTCGAATAAGCGGCCGGAACCAAGCACCACTTCCTGGCGTCCCGCGCGCAAACTGATGCCATGCGCGCTGCTGACGTGAGAGCCGATCTCCAGGAACGCTTGATGAACGTCGCCGCGGTCTTCGTCGGTCTGGGGCCGCGGGCCGCCATTCCTCCCGTCTTCGTAGTCGAACTCGAACTCGGAAAATAGACGGAAGTATTTTCCGGCGTGGAAATCGAAATGGGGCATCGCACGGTTGAAAACGTATCCGTTGTGGTCTTGAGGGCCCGCGCCAAAGAGGAAGTTGTCGTAATACTCGTATTGGATGCGGTATTCGAATCCGAGCGAGAGGTACATTTGCGGGTTGTCGCCAAATGGAATGTACTTGGCCGGATCGAAGAAGTCCGTGCGCTTCGAAGAGTCGGCGAGAAAACTCCAATTCTGCTCGGCGGGAAAAGGATTCAGCGGTGGACGCAACGGATCTGGAGGCGGGCCAGGCGGCTGCGGATCCGGCGTCTGCGCGCCGGCTGACAACGCAAACAGCGCGATCAGCAGAGCGAGTAAAACAAAATACCAGCGCCGACCGCTTGTGCTATTCATTCCCGACCGGTTGAGCGCGAAGTGCGGGGAAAGAGTGTCGGTTGCGATGGCGTCGCTGCGATGAACAGCAAGCCGCCTGCCATGGATGTGTTCTTCAGGAAGTTGATGAGCTGCGGAATATAGGCGGGTGTGCCGGTTGCCTGCCAGAATGCGTGCGCCACGAACGTGGTGGGAATCAGGAAGACCAACAATGCCAGAGCGGCCAGTCGCGGATAGATGCCCAAGGCCAAGGCAAAGCCGGCAACTACTTCAAGGGTTCTGGCGCCGAGCATGAGAATGGGCACCAGGTTGGCGGGAGCGCCATGTTCGAGGAGTTCTTTTGCGGCGCCGGCCTGATTGACGATCCCGAGTCCATTCAGCAGATATATCACCACAACGAGAACACGGGAAAAGATTAGTACATATCGTTGAAGAGAAGTCATTGGCGACTCCTGCGCTGCACGGCCGAAGTTGCGGTCTACAGGCGCGGATTGCAAGTTCGGACGGTGCCGCTGATAGCTGCGTTCTTGGATTTTTTCAGGCCGCAGGATGCCACAAGTGGTTAGTTAAACGCACGCAATACTGTTGAGCCGTACGACACCGCACGCCCTCGCCTTCCTCACACGAGCCTTACGCCAACGTCGCAAGGGGTGAACGCCAAACTATCTTGAGAATCGCTGCCACCTCAAGTACTCTTTGGTACCGACCATTTGAACTCAACTCACAAGAAGAACACACATTGGCGAATGGCAATCTACAAGCCGTGAAAATACTCAAAACCATTCTCTGGGTTTGGGCGACGCTCGTCCTAATCGCCACCGCAGCTGCGGTTTACCGTGGCTGGAAATGCGTAAACTTACCATACGAGCTGAACTACGGCGAAGGCCCGCTCATGTGGCAAGTACTTAATGTGTGGAACCCTTCCATAGCTTACGGTCCCCTGGCTGGCGGCCCCCTGGTGATCTGGAACTATCCCCCGGCATACCTGTTCGCGGTCCGCGGCCTTTGGATGGTGCAAGGTGACCTCCTGTGGTCCGGTCGATTCGTGTCTTTTCTCAGCGGCCTGGGTATTGCCCTCCTGCTAGCAGCCGTTATCTATCGATCGCTCCCCAGCAGATTTGGCAGTTCGATTCGCCTCTGCGCTGCCGGCGTGGGATTACTTTTTTTATGCACCATGCCAGCCGTCCGATGGTTTCCGCTGATGCGGGTAGACTGGCTGGGGCTGCTCGCCACATATCTTGGAATCTTCTTCTTCCTCTCCGCTGAATCAAAGCATTGGAAAACCTATGTAGCATTCTTGTTCTTCCTGCTGGCGATTTGGACCAAACAGACGTTCCTGGCGGCTCCGCTTGCGTGCTTTCTTTTAACTCTCGTCACCGCCCCACGACGCGCGATCCGCCTTGGCTTGCTGTGCACCGGACTCGGTACAGCTGGGTTCTGGTTTGGCATGCGGTGGACGAACGGCGGCATCGCTCGTCATCTCATCTCGTACAACGTGCATAAATTCAGCTTCGGGCGAGCTCTGGGGGGCGTCACCTCGGACCTCAGCCAGGCCAGGCTACTCCTGATTCTTGTTGGCGGGATCGTTATCGTTGCGGTTTCTCGGGTCAGCCGTATGACGCCCGTTCATGGATGGAAATCGTGGAAGGCCAAGCTAAGCCGGAGCCCTTTCTCATTGGCGCTTTCGGTCGAGATTCTCCACGCGCTTTTTGCTTTTCTGATCTCCTTCTCGTACGGCAAGATCGGATCCGATATCAATTATTTTCTGGAATTCGATGCCACCTTGTGCGTCTTGAGCGGACTTTCTCTTGCTGTTCTATTCTGGCAAGTACAGCGCGCTCCTCGGCTCAGCGCAGGTCTCGCCGCAGCACTCATGATTCCGGTAGTGTTGGCCGGGCAAAGTTTGGGTCCCACGTTCAATTCACTAGTCGGGTCTGACGGCACCCGGGCTATGCACTACGAACGCTCGGAGGCTTATCGCCAGCTGATTCCGCTCATTGCCAACACGCCAGGCCCCGTTGTGTCCGATGACATGGTTCTGCTCACCCGGGCAGGGAAGGATACGGTGTTTGATCCGATCAACATGTGGTATTTGGCAGAGGTGGGAACGTGGGATCAGTCCCAATTTCTGGGCCGCATCGAATCGAAAGATTTCGCCATGATCATTATCTCCGACCCCACCAGATGGCATCCGCGATTGCTTCTCGCGATTCAAAAAGCATATCAGGTCGATCGCGTCGTCGGTCAATACCAGGTCTATCGTCCGCGCCAATAGCACTTCCGTCTTGATCTGTCCGTCCTCTCCGCATATCGTACTCGCACACCGCGTCTCCGCGAATCTGCAATGAAAAGGGGGAGAATCGAACATGATCCCAGACCTGCAGATTGTGATGCCCGTGCACAACGAAGCCGCGGGCATCGGCCCCACATTGAAGGAATGGTATGACGAGTTGTCGCCGCAGGTGAGCTTTGAATTCATCATCACCGAAGACGGCAGCAAAGACGCTACCAAAGAAGTGCTCATCGAGCTGGCCACCCGCTACCCAATCCTGCTGGACATGACCGACAAGCGACGTGGCTACACAGCAGCGATGATCGTCGGAATGCGGATCAGCACTGCTCCCTACGTGCTGGCGGTGGACGCTGACGGGCAATTCGATCCGAAAGATTTTCGCAAATTCTGGCAGAAACGCGAACAGTCCCCGCTCTTGATCGGTTGGCGTCAATATCGCGCCGATGTTCTGGCCCGCAAGATCATGTCTAAGTCGTTCAAGACTCTGCATCGCCTTCTGTTCGGTCTGAGCCTACATGACGCCAGTTGCGGCTACGTCTTGATGCGCAGGTCAGCGCTTGAGGCGCTGTTGCCACAACTCGGGCTCGTTCCTGAAGGTTTCTGGCTGGAGGTCACCGCGCGGGCCAGCCGCAAAGGCATTTCGTTGGAGGAGGTCCCCATCAATCACAGGCGCCGCACTGCCGGTACCACCGTCGTCTACAAACCCTGGCGCGTACCCGCAATCGCCTGGCGCAACGCTACTGGCCTTTTGAGAGTCTGGCTTTCCCGCGCTTGACGGGACGATTCGGGGATCCTACGAGGAATGATGACGTAAAACTTTTGCTGCCTGTTAGCCGCAAAGCTGTTCAGCGAGCACACGGGCAAGAAGCGCGACAACAAATCCACCGATCGGTTTGGTCGACGCCGAAAGTTGATCCGCTACGTCCGACAGCGAATTTACTCGTTCAGGAG
>PLZZ01000191.1:0-6198 GCA_003153585.1 Acidobacteriota bacterium
TCGTGCGCCGGATGCTCGCCGCAATCGTTCATCGCGGTCCTGACGAGGAAGGACTACTGGTGACGCCGCGCGTTGCCGCCGGCGCGCGCCGCCTTAGCATCATCGACCTGCCCGGCGGCAGCCAGCCCGTGTGGAACGAAACCGGAACAATCGCTGTCGTCTTCAATGGCGAAATCTATAACTTCCGCGAGCTCCGAGAGGACTTGGAAACACGCAACCATAAATTTCGGTCCAAGTCGGACACGGAAGTCATCGTTCACGCCTATGAAGAGTGGGGCGAAGATTCCGTCAATCGGCTGCAGGGAATGTTCTCGTTTGCGGTAATTGAATTGCCCGAGGGGAGAAACGGTCGCACCGCGCGCGTATTCATGGCCCGCGATCGCATGGGAATTAAGCCGCTTTACTACGCAAAGGCCGGTGGCGCTCTTCTATTTGCGTCAGAAGTGCGAGCCCTTCTGGCGAGCGGATTCATCCCTCCACGCCTCTCCAACGAAGCTCTTACTGCATATCTATTTTTTGGTTCAGTTGGCGAGCCGACTACGCTCGTTGAGGGAGTCTTTTCCCTGCCACCGGGCCATTGCATCACGATTGTTGCCGATGATCCGGTCCAAACTCCCGAGCCGAAACCTTATTGGGACGTTGCGCGGGCATTCGAGATGCAAGCTGAAACTCGGGTTCCCTCGAGAAACTCGAATGCACCTAGAGTTTCCCCAGCCTCGCGAGTCCGCTCTTTGCTCGAAGATGCCGTGCGTAGTCATCTAATTGCGGACGTTCCGGTGGGAGTGTTCTTGAGTAGCGGAATCGATTCTACGGCAATCGCGGCTCTTGCAACGGTCGTGCAGAGGGGGATCCATACCTTCACCGTATCGTTTCCCGACACGGAGTTCAGCGAAGCCGGAATTGCTCGACGCACCGCCGAGCGTCTTGGGACGCAACATCGCGAAGTGATGATTTCCGGCGATGAAATGATCACTCGGCTCGATGAAGCGATCATGGCTCTCGATCAGCCCTCCATGGATGGCATCAACACATATTTTGTTTCGTGGGCGGCACGCCAAGCTGGCTTGAAAGTGGCACTCTCCGGACTTGGCAGCGATGAGCTTTTTGGCGGCTACACGTCGTTCCAAGCTACTGCGAAGGTTGGTCGCATTGCTACGGCGGCTGGGTTCTTTCCGCCCTTAGCCCGCAGGTTCATGGCACTCGGATTAAAGAGCGCGAAGATTTTTCAGTCCGCACCCGATGCCTTCCGCAAGGCGTCGGCGGCTTGGCTTCAGCCGAACCTGTTTCCGCATCCCTATTTTTTCACACGTGCGCTATTTGCACCGCAGTCATTTGCATCCCGCCTGTACGGAGGCGCCAACGCGTGGAACTCAACGTCCTGGTTTCAGTGGCTTACTGCCGCCGCACAACAGGCGCGACCACTGGATCGTTTTACACAAGTCTCGTGGCTCGAATTGCGTTCCTATCTGGTCAACACGCTGTTGCGAGATACGGACACGATGAGCATGCGCAATTCTCTGGAGGTGCGCGTTCCGTTTCTCGATACGCCTCTGGTGGAATACGTTCTTAGGCTGCCAGAATCGGTCAAGCGCGGCGCCGGAGGACAGAAAGCCCTGCTCGTCGAAGCTCTCGGCGATTTGTTACCCGAGGAAATCGCTAATCAGCCTAAACGTACTTTCACCTTTCCGTGGGAGTATTGGATGCATGGGAAGTTCGGCGATCGAGTAGCCACGGGACTTGGTGATTGGGCACCCTCGCTCGGAGCAAGTCTGGACCACAGATTCGCGCAAACTGTCTGGAGGAATTTCTTACAAGGCAGAACGACGTGGTCCCGGCCCTGGAGCCTTTACGTGTTGAACGAATGGGTGAAGCGCAATCTAAGCGTACCGGTGAAGGCCAGCGCTCAGCACCATAACTCGGCAACTGTTAGTGCAAGCTCATAAAAGACGGCCACAGCATTCTGTACGCGAACATTTTGGAATGATCATTTTAGGCATAAACGCGTATCACGCAAATGCTTCGGCGGCAATCGTCGTGGACGGACGCCTGCTGGCTGCCGTAGAGGAGGAGCGCCTCAATCGCGTGAAGTATGCTGCGGGCTTACCGGCAGGCGCGATTCAGTACTGCCTAGATCAAGCCGGCGCAAAACTGTCCGAAGTGGATCACATCGCGGTTCCACGCAATCCATGGGCGCGGCTGGGAACGAAGCTTCGTTTCGCAATGCGGATGCCCCGCTTCGCACTGGATCGAGCGCGCGTGATGAAACGCTTTGCGGGCGTGCGAGAAGATCTAGCCGCAGCCTTCGAGATGCCTCCAGAAAACATTCGGGCGCATTTTCATCGCATCGAACATCACACGGCGCATCTCGCAAGCGCCTATTTCGTTTCGCCATTCGAAAATGCCGCGGTCCTTTCAGCTGATGGCCTGGGGGACTTTGCCAGCTCCATGTGGGCCCTGGGCGAAGGGCCGAAAATGCGGACGCTTGGGGAAATCAGGTTTCCTCATTCGCTCGGAATGTATTACACCGCGCTGACGCAATACNNCCGCTTTCGTTCCGGCTGGGCCTTGAGTACTTCACCCATCAGCGCCTAGGTGCCGATATGACTTGGCGAGAAGCAAATCAGACGCCAGTGCTCGGCCGGCTCTTTTCCTCTTATCTGGAAAAGCGTCTGGGGCCATCGCGCAAAGAGGGAGAACCACTCGAACAGAAGCATCGGAACATAGCGGCAAGTATGCAGACGGCGCTGGAAGAAGTCCTTGCGGCTCATTGGAGCGCGCTGGCGAAGAAAACGAAGCAGAAGTCGGTGTGCCTGGCAGGTGGGGTCGCGTTCAATTGTCTCGCGAACGGAAAAATTTTTGACTACTCGGGTTTTGAACGTGTCTACGTTCAACCAGCCGCGGGGGACGCAGGACTCTCGGTAGGGGCGGCCTTTGCGGTAAACCATCAGATTCTCGGGCGCCCGCGGGAATTCGTGATGAATCACGCGGGATGGGGTCCGGAATTTTCGGTTCAGGAGCTGCGCCGCGCGGTCGAAAAGTTTCATTCACCGGAAGACGAAATCGGCACCTCGGAGATGAACGAAGCTGCTTTGCTCGAAACCACGGCAAAGCATATCGCCAGCGGAAAAATAGTCGGTTGGTTTCAGGGTCGCATGGAGTGGGGTCCGCGTGCTCTGGGACAGCGAAGTATTCTGGCTGACCCGCGCCGGCCCGAGATGAAGGACGTTTTGAATCGCCGCATCAAACATCGCGAAATATTCCGGCCGTTTGCGCCCTCCATTTTAGAAGAAGCCACTGGCGACTTTTTTGAGAAGACTCACCCGTCGCCATTTATGACGTTCGCCTATCCCGTTCGGCCGGAAAAACGCAAAGTGATTCCCGCGCCGACCCACGTGGACGGAACAGCGCGACTCCAGACTGTCAGCCGAACCGCTAATCCACTGTACTGGAAACTGCTGCGCGCCTTCGGCGAACAAACGGGCGTTCCAGTTCTTTTAAATACTTCGTTCAACGACAATGAGCCAATCGTCTGCCGCCCGGAGGAAGCGCTGGATTGTTTCCGTCGAACTCAGATGGACACACTCGTGATGGGAAACTTCGTTCTTGAGAAGAAATTCTCAGGCGCATCACCGGAAGAAACTGCGAATAGTTTTGCAAAGCGCGCAGAATAGGGAGCGCGATCAGAGCGCTGCTCGTCGATACAGTGGTCCAGCCCGGCGTAGAGATTGCAAATCAGGAACCATGCACATCCTTCTTCTCAATCAATATTATCCGCCGGACACTTCCGCCACAGCCAAGATGGCGGTGCAAGTGGCTGAAAAACTGGCTGAGCGTCATCAGGTGACAGTGGTTGCCGGACGTCCATCCTACGACCCGGACGAGTTCTACCCTTTCGCATTTCTCCGGCGTGATATTCGCGACAATGTTACGGTCGAGCGCGTCGCGTCTACCGCTTATCCCCGGCATCAGATGCGGCGCCGCGTCTCAAATTATCTGTCCTATCTCGCGCTCGCTGTCCCTCGCGCGCTGGCTATTCACCCGGATATCGTTCTTGCCATGACGGATCCTCCGGTAGCTGGCATTGCCGGCGCATTTATTGCGCGCATGGCAGATCGCCCGTTCGTTTACAACATTCGGGACCTGTATCCCGACATGGCTATCGGTGGGGATATCGTGCGGCCCAATCGATGGGTTGACCGTTGGGAGAAAATGCATCGCCGGGCACTCCATCAAGCCGTCCGTGTAATAGTTCTCGGCGACGACATGCGCGAGCGCATTATCTCGAAAGGTGTTTCGCCAGACCGGGTAGTGGTAGTCCGAGACGGCGCGTCATTTCCTCCTTTACTGCCGGAGCGCGATGATCTCGTCGTGCAGAAAATTCGCTGTGGATTCCCTTTTGTCGTCTTGCATGCGGGCAACTTGGGCTTCTACGGAGCCTGGGATTCAGTGCTGAAAGCCGCCGACATCTTGCGCAACGAAAATACCGGACTTGTGTTTGTAGGAGATGGGGCAAACCGCGCAGCGATGGAGATTTCTGCGAAACCTTTGCCGAATGTACGCTTCTTGCCGTTTTTTCCAATCGAACAAGTGCCACACGTAATGATGGCCGGCGACGTACACATTGTTACCGTCAGGCGCGGTCTGGAGGGCGTCGTAGTGCCTAGCAAGCTTTATTCCATCCTTGCAGCTGGCCGTCCGGTGCTTGCGATAGCCGCTGCAGAAAGCGACGCTGCGCGCATCGTGCGTGAATCCGGCTGCGGAATATCCGCGGATCCGGACGATCCTGCCGCAATAGCCGCGGCCATTCGCGAGTTGCGTAACGACCAAAATCGACTAATTCAAATGGGAATCCGCGCAAAGGAAACAGCGGCGAAATATGCTAGAGTCGATGAGCTTGAAAGGTTTGCCGAAGTCGTAGAAGAAGCCGCAAATCATCGCAACAATCATGGAGACGGCCATCTGGAATCGTAAGAAAGTACTGGTAACCGGCGGTGCATCTTTTATCGGGTCGCACCTGGTCGACGCTCTGGTGGAGCGCGGGGCGCAGGTGCGCGTGGTNNGATGACCTGACGAGCGGCAAACGCTCGAACATCGAACAGCATCTAGCGGACGGCCGTGTCGAGTTTATCGAAGCCGATCTGCGCGAGCCGGGCGTGACACGGTCGGCGATGAACGGGATTGAAATCGCTTTTCACCTCGCCGCTGACCATGGCGGGCGCGGCTATGTCGATTTACATCAGGCCGGTCCCGCATCGAATTTATTTCTCGACGGCGTTGTATTCTGGGAAGCGGTGAAGGCGGGAGTCGGAAAAGTTGTCTACGCTTCCTCGGGCTGCGTTTATCCGAATAACATGCAGACCGATACGAAGCAGAAACTGTATCTGCGTGAAGAGGACGTCAAACCGCCGCACGATGCGGACAATATGTATGGCTGGGCCAAGTTGATGGCCGAGCTTACGCTGCAAGCCTATCACCGCGAACACGGTCTGAAAGCAGCGTCGTGCCGGTATTTCACAGTATACGGGCCGCGCGGAGTGGAAAATCACGCTGTAATGGCAATGATCGCTCGGGCTTTTATCGGCCAGAATCCATTTGACGTCTGGGGTGACGGCACGCAAATCCGCAATTGGACCTATGTGGATGACATTGTCAGCGGAACAATTCTCGCGGCTGAAAAAATCGATGATGGTACTGCGGTTAACCTTGGAACGATGGAGCGCATTCGTGTGATGGACGCCGCGAAAATGGTGCTCGAGTTCTCCGGACAGAAAGCTGATATCCGACTGCGCCCGGATATGCCCACTGGCCCTGTAAATCGCGTAGCAGATAACGCGCTGGCAAAAAAACTGATGGGCTGGGAGCCGAAAACTCCTTTCCGGGAGGGCTTGCGCAAGACCATGGACTGGTATTTCGCAAGCAAGCAGAAGGAGCAGGTGCGCGCCGTCCTCGAAAAGATGCTTACGGCCCGATGACCGGACTGGCTGCAATGATATCCATACATGCCGACTTGATCGCTTTTGCCGTGGCGCTTCTTGCGTCGCTCGGTCTTACGATTCCGGTCCGTCTTCTCGCTCTGCGTTTCGGAATGGTCGACCAACCGGGTCCGCGGAAGGTTCACGTAAAACCGATCCCGCTTTTCGGCGGTATCGCCATTTATCTGGCATTTGCGTTGGCCATTCTGGTGACGGTCCACGGCGT
>PLZZ01000191.1:6203-12421 GCA_003153585.1 Acidobacteriota bacterium
CGCGCAACTTTTCTCTCAGTTTGTTCCCGGAGCAACGGGCGTGGTTCTTGATGATTGCTTTACCATACTCTGGGTCGTGGGCATTACTGCGTCATTCAGCATACTCGACCATATGGACGGTCTTTGCGCGGGTATCGCCGCCATCGCGGCAGTTTTTTTCACAATTTCCGCCAATATGAACGGTCAGACTCTCGTCCGCAGCTTGGGTGCCGCGACCCTGGGCGCTTCACTGGGATTCCTGCGCTGGAATTTCAATCCAGCGAAAATTTTCATGGGAGACGGTGGTGCGATGTTCCTCGGGTTCCTGATGGCGACGCTAGGGCTGAAGATTCGTCCCGACGGAGCTCCTTTCCCGATCACCTGGCTGATTCCTGTGCTGATTCTTGGCGTTCCCATCTTTGATACCGCACTCGTCTCAATTTCCCGTGCGCGCCGAGGGCTTCTGCCTTTCACATCGCCGGGCAAGGACCATACGGCGCACCGATTGTCAAACCTCCGACTCGGCCATCGCGGTGCGGTGCTTGTGCTGTATTGCTTTGCGACGCTCTTTGGCGTGGTTGCGCTTTTTGTCCCGGATTGGTTGCCGACGACCGCATATGCCCTGGCAGTATTTCTTGTCGTTGGTAGCCTTGTCGCTATTTTCGTCTTGGAAGGTCTTCCATACGAACGCCAGGTGAAACTGCCTAAGACATTCTCCGCATAGCGATTTTGAAGAGCCTGCCTTCTTGCCGGCGGGCCCGTAGGATATACTTCGTGCCCGGTCGTGTTGGGTGTCTTGCAGCTCCTAAGCTAGCTACAGATTTTTGAATGTAAGGCGTACTTGTAAAAACGAACATATGGCGCCCGAACGAAGCGACGCGAAAAACATTTCTTCCCCCAATCCTCACACAGATAAGCGAAGTGTTGCTGTGGTGGGCGGGTCGGCAGCCGGCTTATTCACCGCTTCCCTGCTGGCGCGCCAGGGCGTTCCTGTTCGTGTATTCGAACGCATCGAAACGCTGGAGCCCGAAGAGCGCACTCTGATCGTCACGAATCGAATGCTGGCTCTTCTCGGGCGCGCCGCCCAGAAAAGCGTTGTTAATGAAATCCGGCACTTTGAACTCTTTACTGACGGCCGCGCCGCTACCGTCACCCTGAAGCACCCCGACTTGATCATCGAGCGGCGGACTTTAATTCAGGGTCTCGCGGAAGAGGCGCAACGTTCCGGCGCGAGTATCGAGTTAGGGCGCCGCTTTCACACGCTGCACCCCAATGGCCGTGGATTGGTACTTGAGATTGATAGATGCGATGACGGAAACCGGGAGGAAGTTCGAGCGGACACGATTGTCGGCGGCGACGGCGCTTCGAGCCGCGTGGCGCACGCCGCGGGATGGGCGCCTCTTGAGACGGTTCCGTTGGTCCAAGCGATTGTGCCGTTGCCGAAAGATATGTCCCCCGACACAGCGCGNNNGAAAAACGCAAGCTCGATCCCATCGAATTTCAGGGAGCGCGCATTCCACTTTACAAGAAATGGGTGCCAGTCCGCCGTCAGGTCGGCCGGGGATCCGTGTACCTGGTGGGCGACGCAGCCGGACAGGTGAAAGTGACGACGGTCGGCGGGATCGTGACTGGATTTCGCGGCGCACTCGGTGTTGTTCAGGCGATCGTGGATGGAAGCTTCAGTGAGCTGCATACACTGCGTCGCGAGCTTGACCTTCATCTTCTGTTGCGGCGTTCGCTCCATGATTTTCAGCAGGCCGACTATAGCCGGCTGGTGGACCTGCTGAACGATCCGGCCAAACAGTCGCTGGCTGAGTATTCCCGCGATGAGGCATGGAAGATTCTCTGGCGCGTGTGCTTAAGCCAGCCCCGCTTGGTTCTACTCGGCCTGCGCGGGTTACTATCGCGCAGCCGCTCGCTGCGCCAGACCGGCCTCTAAAGTACAACTTATCTCAACCTGTTTTACCGGGGCCGGGGCTTCGCGATATGCCTGTGAAGACCGCTTCGATGTGAAGTTTGTAGCTACTGGTAGCCTTCTTTTGAAGAAACGATAGCAATCAAATGGCGAACATCGAAAGGTTTCCGGCTGGGCGCAAACATAAGCTACGTATTATCTCGGCTTTGATTTTGCTGGTGGTGCTAGCAGCCGCTATCCTCGCGTTGCGCGGAGTAGGACGCTGGCTCGTCCGTGAAGACCCGCTGACGCACGCCGACGCTCTTGTGGTCCTAAGCGGCGGTTTGCCGTATCGCGCCGAGGCTGCGGCGCATTATTTTGAATCTGGCTATGCGGGCGAAGTATGGCTGACCCGGCCAGAAGGGCCTTCCGATCAGTTGAAAGAACTCGGTATTCAATACGTGGGCGAGGAAGATTACAATCGGCAGATTTTGAGTCACCTCCACGTTCCGGAATCAGATGTTCGCGTCCTGCCAGACACCATCATAGACACCGAGCAGGAAGTGGAAGATATAACTCGCGAACTACGCAAGGCAGGCAAGTCCAGAGTCATCATCGTAACGTCACCGGAACATACTCGCAGGGTAAGAGCCTTGTGGAGACACCTCGCCGGTGAAGATCTCAAGGCTATTGTGCGCGCAGCGCCAGAGGATCCATTTGATGCGGACCACTGGTGGCGTAACACGCGCGACGCACTCTCTGTTGTGCGAGAGCTATTGGGCTTGATGAACGTCTGGGCGGGGCTTCCCGTTCGGCCTCACAGTCACTAGAAGGTGACCCAGATCAATTGCGCCTCTGCGGCGAGTTCTGCGCGACGGTATCAACCGCCGGTTCCAGAATTCTCCACCGGTCCCATTCCCCCTTCTTGTTTAGATCGCGAACCCAGAGTTGCCATTCGAATCCGGCGAGTTCATCTCGATGAGAATAGAATGCCCGCCAGGCAGCATGATTCAGCTGAGGTTCAGACCCGTCGGCGTTTGCGCGAGGATCGTGGCTCCGAAATTCTGTAAGTTCCGCGGAATCGAGTGGGACTCGAAAAAATACCATTTCGTTTGTTGCTGAGATCCTTGAGTGGCCATTGCTGCCGGCCATTGGGAGAAGATGAGCGCACAGCTCTACGGATTTCTCCTTCAACACTAGCTCAAGTGATGGCGGACGCTGGTTCGAATTCTCCATTCGCGCAAGCGGGAGTTCCCAGAGCGTCAGCTTGTCGGAGTCAGATTCTTTGTCAAAAAAACAGTCCAGCGAGCGCGTCTGCCAGACGGCGCTTCGACGATCCGGCAGAACTTCCGTAATGGTAGCTACGCTATGCCCGCGCCAGCGTTCGATTTTCACCGAACCAAGAAAGCTTCCGAAGGCCTGGATAAAGGACGAGGTTTCTTGGGTTGCGTGCAGCGTCTCGCGCCAGAACTGGTCGCTCAATCGGAAGGAAAATGTGAAGACCTGCTCAAGTGGCGAGGGAACTGATTCGCCGAGCCGGCGGCGAAACTCCGGATCATCTACTTCCTCAAGATTGCGCACACGTTCGTTCAGCCGGCGGATTGTCCAAGTTTGGTGCCGCAGGACGCGCTGCCAGTGCTGCACGAGTACAAAGAAAACGAAACATACGAGAACGCAAATGCCGAGGGTTGGCCAAAGAATTTCCATGAGTATATTTTGCCGCGCCTTAACGCGTTACCGATGAAACGGCCCTGATGTGGCGGGATTCTACTACGGGTCATATCGCGCGCCTATCAAGGATTTGCGCATTGCGCAGAGGCCAGTTTACTTCGATTGGCCGGCTTGCGCGAGTCGCTGGCGGAAATATTCATAGGTCAAACGCAAGCCTTGCTCAAGGGGTATCTTCGGTTCCCAGCCCAAAATGCGACGGGCCTTGCTGATATCCGGACATCGTTGCTTGGGGTCATCCTGCGGCAGCGGATGGAAATTGATTGGAACATTGGCACCCACCAGGGCGCGAACGCGCTCGGCAAATTCCAGGATGGTAATTTCCTGAGGATTACCAATATTGGTTGGCTCGTGCTCGTTCGACTCGAGAAGCTTATAAATTCCCGCGAGCAAATCCGAGACGTAACAGAAGCTTCGCGTCTGTTTGCCATCTCCGTAGACGGTAATAGGCTCCCCGCTGAGCGCCTGATACAGAAAATTCGGCAGAGCGCGACCATCGTTTAATCGCATCCGCGGCCCGTAGGTATTGAAAATCCGCACGATGCGCGTATCCAAGCCGTGATAACGGTGATACGCCATGGTCATAGCTTCAGCGTAACGCTTGGCCTCGTCGTACACTCCGCGCGGGCCTACCGGATTCACATGTCCCCAATAAGTCTCCGGCTGCGGGCTCACCTGAGGATCTCCATAGCACTCCGAAGTGGACGCCAAGAAAAATTTCGCCTTTCTTGCGAGTGCCAAGCCCAGGGTATTATGCGTCCCCAGGGCGCCAACCTTGAGCGTCTGTATCGGAAACTTCAGATAATCGGGAGGGCTTGCTGGAGAAGCAAAATGAAGCACCGCATCCACGGGGCCTTGTACTTCAATGTAGCGCGAGACATCCTGATGGGCGAATCGAAATCGAGGGTGTGGAATCAGGTGTGAAACGTTGGATTCGTTTCCGGTTACAAGATTATCGAGACACAATACATCCCAGCCCTTTTCGAGCATGAGCTCGCAGAGATGCGAACCTAGAAATCCCGCTCCACCAGTGATCACTGCGCGCAAATTTGATTTCTCCTTCGCGAAAAAGCAATCAACGAGCTGCCATTATGTCCGAACGAGGTGTAGGAGGAACAGTTCCGCGTGCCCCACGACACCTTCTCCTCATTACTTCCAGCGAAAATCTTGCCACAGACCGTGGTGCACGGACGCTTATTAAAGACTAATGAGAGCCTGCCGAGGATGAGGCAGGAAATCCCGTCGTGTGGTCCGCAACGATTCGCCACCCTTCCGCAAACTTCCGAAAATTCAGCGTAAAGATCCCAGCGGGACGGTCCTTTTCGCGATCGAGTTGGAATTCTCCAATCACGAATGCCGAATCCGGACAGACGACGTGAACCTCAAGATTTGAGAATGCCAGACGCCCCATCGCTTTTCCATCCGGATAATTCCGGCGGTAGCGATCAAGGACTGCCTGCCAGCCGCGAGTGATCCCACTCGCACCCAGGAATTCGGTTTCCTCGGATTTCCAGTACCCGGTCATGAAAGTATCTATATCCCCGCGATTCCATGCAGCAGTTTGCATGTCGAGAACCAAACGAATCTGTACTTCGTTGGACGCGTCCCGCGTAGCACTCAAACGCGAGCCAAAACCCGACAAGAAAAGAACAACTACGCAAAGAATAAAAGCTAGCTGCATTCTACGCGGCATGACTTGCCTCCGGAAATGCAATCGCGTACCGCCCAATAATTGCACGAGGATTTTGTACTCCATCCTGGGCCTTACGACAAGCGCAAGCGCTAATACGGGCGCTTCCCGGGCGTTTCGCGCGACTGGTACGGAGGTTCTATTGTGCCCGGCGGAGGGAAACGGCAAACTGTCGTTGGTCGAAAATGTTAATCGCAGCCTTCATTCTCGTGATCTCAGTCGCAGCGACGATACAGTTCGCCGTCTTCAGCTGGCGCGCGTCGCTGCTTCGAACCGTCTCCGAACCATTGGTAAACGAGGCGGATGCAACTCACAAGCCCTATCTTAACCTCATAAGTTTCAGTAGCTTCCAAGAAGTCCTGGCGGTTTATCGCGACGTCTGCCCGGATCTAGAGACTGGTTCAGGCTCCAACCTGCGGGGAGTGAGCTTTTATTATGGCGCCATGCGTTTCCTGAGCCATTTGGGGAGCTTCTTTACCTCTACCGAAGGAACAGGCTGGACGCAACGCGAAATGGCGCTGTGCACGCAATACGCAACGGTGAGGCTATCCCAGCGTCTTGAGTGCAACCTTGCCTTGGTGAACGAAGCCCGCTCCTATCAGTAGCCGCGGTCGGGACCCTTTTACCGTTGCACCCTGCCAAGTTTCCCATCCGACCCTGATAACTGGCATCATTGCGGAGATTCTTCGCAACCCAACTGTAACGAAAAAGGGGCCTTACTACATCTCAAGGGTTTAGCCTCAAACTACCCATTCAGCCACTCTGCGCTAAATTTTCATCCTGGTCTTCGGACCGGTTGCTTGATACGCCATTCGCGCCAGTCATTTCTCAACTAGTTACGCAGATTTGTGGCCAAATTAAATCTCCACAACCCTTGGGGCGCATGAATTGTCCCGATTGAAGGAGGCGCCACGATGAAGCGCGCCG
>PLZZ01000191.1:12483-17100 GCA_003153585.1 Acidobacteriota bacterium
CCGGTTACGGCAGAGACCGTCGTCAAGATCGTTATCACATCGGTGGATTTTCCGAATCAGTCGGCGACGCTTACCGTAACAGTCGAACCTCCGCCGACGATTACAACCACTACGCTTCCCACGGCACCCTTAAACGCCTCTTATAGCGCCTCTGTGACTGCGACTGGCGGAGTGCCACCTCTCTCGTGGTCGATAACCGCTGGAGCGCTTCCCGCGGGACTTAAGCTTTCCAACAGCACCACAGGTACAGTACAAATCACGGGCAAGGCGACGGCAGCGGGAAGTTCCACATTTACGATCACGGTAACGGATGCATCCGCGGGCGATCCGCCAGCCTCACAGCAACTCACAATCGTAGTCAGCTCGCTTGCGATCACTACGACTTCGCCTCTGCCGCCCGGCACCGTAGGGACACTTTATGACTCTCCCGGCCTGCAATTCACAGCCAGCGGCGGCACTGGGAATGATACTTGGACAGTGGCGACCGGATCGACTTTGCCTGCCGGCCTATCTCTGAGCAGTGCAGGTTTGCTGTCCGGCACTCCAACGGCGGGGGGAACTTTTACGTTTGGCATCACCGCTACCGACAGCGCCATTCCGCCGGCAGTGGTGACGACAACCTTCACGCTGGTGATCAGCCAAGCGCAACAACTGACGCTTCTGAACGGCTCGTACGCGTTTGAATTCAGCGGCTACGGCGCCAATGGATTTGTGGCTTTTGCTGGAACGTTCGCGGCCAATGGCATGGGCGGTATTACGGGCGGCGAAATGGATTACAACTCGCAGGAAGGGCAGCCTCTCAATTTCGCCAACCTCCTCGGCAGTTATACGGCTGGAACGGATGGCCGCGGAACTCTCACATTCACAAACACAACCTTGCCGATAGCGCCGATATTCGCATTCTCAGTGAATTCAAACGGGAACGGCAGGTTTATTGAGTTTGACTCGTCCACAACTCGGGGCTCAGGACGAATCGAACTTCAGACCGTTACCTCATGCGTCGTGAATAACACGGGCACCACTACTTACACTGGTGACTTTGCGTTTGGCGGTTCAGGTTTCGCTAGTACATTTGCTACCAACGGCGCAGGTCCGCTCGCGTTTGCGGGCAGATTTTCCGCGATTCCGCCGGTTGTTGCGGCAACGCCAGGCTCTTTAGCACAAGGCGAAATGGACACGAATACTCCCGGATTTGTGACGATCGATGACTCGTCAGTTTCAGGCTCGTACAACTCCGGACCGGACAGCACTCACTGCACTCTCGCGCTGACATCTGGAAGTCTGGACAATCCGCACTACAGCGTCTATCCGATTTCGTCCAGCGACGCGTTCATGATCGAAACGGATACGGTGAATAACATCACTCCGTACCTAACGACCGGCGAAATGATCCAACAAATTGGACAGCCGTTCGTGACGTCGGGTGTCTTGAGTGGGACAATGGTAGGAGGGTTGAGCGGACAGCTCATTTCAGGCGGCACTTTTCTTCCTGAAGTTCAAGTGGTCCAAACCTCAGCGACAAGCGGCACTGCAAGCTTCCAAGTGTTGCAAACTGATAATCAGGCTGGAACGGTCTTCGGAACGAATGGCACGGCGGTCACGGATGCCTATACGTCCGACAACTTGGGCCGAGTCCAGGGCTCCATCGAGTTCAATTCTTCCTTCGAACCTGTTTTTTATCTGATCAACACGAACCAAGCGTTCTGCGTGAGCATTGTGCAGAACGCGCCCACTTTTGGTTATTTCGCGCCGCAGTCCGCAGGTCCGTTCACCGCGGAAACCATAAAATCAACCTCATTGATCGACGGCACTTCAGCGCCCGCCGTCAGCGCTGACCGCGACCTCTCGGGTTTTCTGAGCTTCGATGGGATTTCGGTAGTCGGAGGCACTCAGGATCAGAGCACAGCCTCGGAAAACAGCACAGTCGCCGAAACAGGGAGCTATGTACTAACTGCCACCGGCGGTACAGACGGAAGCGGGACCATGACGCTTTCTACTCCGACCGGCTTCACGGGATATTTCTTTATTGTTTCTCCGACGAAAGTTGTAATGATTACAACCACGCCGGCGGACACGAATCCGGTTCTGATTATTATCGGGCACTGAGTTGCATTTTCTTGCGAAACTGACGGTGTCGGTACGCCGACGCCGCTTCTTTCTTCGCAATTTGAATCTTGCGCTTCCTTTTGCTCTTGCAAGCGAAAAGAAAGCGGTTAGAATCTTGTTTTAGAGACTCTAGGCGTCGTATTCAGTGATTAGTTGTTGCGTATTCTTACTTTCGAACTTGGGATTCCAGAAAATTTGGCGGTCTAAGAATTCTCGCATTTCGGTTCGTGCCGATTGCCGGGAGGCATCTATGCTGCGCCGCAGCGCATTTCTTCTTTTCATCGGTCTTCTTCTAGTCATGCCAATCGTCAATTGCGGGTCCAGTCACCATCACAAATCGATACCCGTGATTTCAGGAACCTTGCCAAACGGCAATGTTGGCATCGCCTATACTGGCACGCTGACNNCAGTGCAACGGTGACAGACTCGAACGGGACTATGTCGGCGGCTTTCCCTTTCTCATTCACGATCACGTCGACGCTGGCCATTACGCCGACAGAGCTCTCATTGATGGTTGGAACCGCGGTGAATCAAACTCTAACGGTCGCTCCCGCAACTGCGGGACCTTATACGTGGAGGGTCGCGGACGCGCTGCCACCGGGCTTGGTTCTGAGCAACGGGACTACAACAGCGACGGGATTCCAAACCACGACGAACACCGTGAGTATTACCGGCACACCGACAACGGCTGGAAGCTTCCCGTTCACGGTCTTCGTAACTGACTCTGTTACGCCCACGCCCAATACAACTCAGGCCACTTACACCGGCTTTGTTTCAAACTCCAATGCAAACGCTTGCCCTGCGGGAAGCAATGACGGAGCGCTGCCAGCAGGGACATCTTACGCATTCCTGCTGAGAGGATTTGACGCCACTGACGAGGAACCGATTGTGATTGCAGGCAGCTTCACCGCCGATGGCACAGGCGGTATCACGGCCGCCAATGTGGATTACAACGGAATCACCCTTGGCCCACAAAACCCAGGGGGCAATATGAATCTCGCGGCTAGCTCGTACTCGTTTGATCTCAACGGCGATACCCGAGGCTGCGTGAGCCTAGTCTTTAACTCGGGCGGTGCTGCAAAGCGAGGCAGGGCAAGCAAATCTGAGGCGCTCCCGGCAAGGCTTGCCGGCCTGAAAGCGCGGCGTGCCAATAGTGCGAGGCGTGAGGGAGTTCCGGCGACTCCCCCAACTCCGACGAGAGTGATATTCCAGTTCGCACTCGGCGGACAGAGCGCGGGAATCTACACGACAGGCAACATCATTGAGTTTGACAACGGCGATGGGCAGACGGATTCGTGGGCCGCTGGAGTCATGCATGTGCAGACCCTCTCGCCCAGTTTCACGGTTAGCTCGCTGGCTGCGAACTTTGCTTTTGGCTTAGCTGGGTGGGACCCCTCGGTAAATCGTATCGCTATTGCGGGATCGTTCGCGGACGCGGCAGGTGTCATCTCTCGCATTTTTGCCGACTTTAATGATAATGGCACGGCCTCGGGTGAACTCACCGGCGGGTCGGGAGTGATTAACACCATCGACACTACCACCGGGCGGGCGACGGCTAATTTTGATGTTCCAGTTACAGGCAGTCCGGACCTTACGTTCGATGCTGTTATTTACGTCATAAACGCCAACGATTTTTACGTCCTCTCCACCGATCAGGTCAGCACAGCTACGCCAAACACGCCGCTTGTGAGCGGCCGGGCGCTTGCCACCCAAGGTAGCTTTGCATCCGGTGCGCTGAATGGGTTTTTCCTCGACGCCGAAGAGGGATTCGACGCAATTGACTTTACGAATGTGGTCACCGTCGGCACGGCACAATTTTCGAGCACTGGGAACACCGTGACAGCTTCATTGACTCAAAATGACGGCGGCACGGTAACTACTCCGACGCTGACCGGAACCTATGCGGTGGACGCAACGAATCCGTCTTCAGGGCGTGTTTCCATTACTGTCAACACCGGTACTGCAAATGCGCCGGTGGTTTACCTCACGAACGGCGGAGATGGAATCGAACAGATTCAGGGCTTCAGCGTTGGAACGGATGCCAACGTTGGTTCCGGTTTCTTGGTAACCCAGAGTACGCAGGCTTTCACTTTGTCGAATATTAGCGGAACGTATGCNNTCATTCTCTGGCGTGGCTACTCTCGTGAACACTGGCGCCTACTCTGCCGTTTACGACATAAACTACTTCACGCCGCCGCCAGCGCCGCCAGCTCCTCCAAACTTGTGGCTTTCACCGGACACGCCATTCAGCGGTACCTTCACGATCAATCCGAACGGGACTGGCACGATTACCGTTGGCGGGAATTCGAATTTCTTTGTAACCAACGGCCAGCAAATCTTCAGCATCGAGACCACCGGCTCCACGGACGGCGTTCTAACAACATATACAAACGTCGTAGCTCCGTAATAGGACCAGTTCGCATTCGGAAAGAGGCCAGCACAGTTTGGCCGGCCTCTTTGATTTGATCGGAGAACAATTCCGGGAGCGTTAGTAGGCCCAGCGCATTAGGA
>PLZZ01000156.1 GCA_003153585.1 Acidobacteriota bacterium
CACGTCAAAGGCGGCAATATCCGCAAACTTGCCAACCTCGATGGAGCCAGCCCGATCGTGAACGCGCAGGGAATACGCGGGATTGATGGTGGCGGCGGTGATGGCCTCAGCGGGCGTCATGCGCATTTGCGTGCAGGCGAGAGACAAAATCATGGGCATGCTCAACGTGGGGCTGGTGCCGGGATTGAAGTCGGTGGCGACGCCGACGACCGCACCGGCCTCGATCAACTTACGCGCGGGTGCGTAGTGTTTCAGTCCGAGATGGAAACAGCAGCCTGGCAACAAAGTGCACACGACGTTCGAAAGGCTCAGCGCGCGGATGTCTTTACGATCGATTTTTTCCAGGTGATCGGCGCTCGCGGCCTGCAACTCGATCGCGAGGCGAGCTGCTCCGGTATGCGCCAGTTGTTCCGCATGAATGCGCGGGACCAGACCGCCGGCGCGTCCGGCCATCAGAATTCGCCGCGCTTGCGCAACCGTGAAAGCACCGCGATCGCAGTAAACATCGCAGAATTCAGCGAGTCCGGCAGTCGCGACCGTGGGGATCCACCGGCGCACGAGAACATCTACGTAAGCATCCGGGCGGCGGCGAAATTCAGGAGGAACGACGTGCGCTCCCAGAAATGTTGCGTGAATATCCAGGGGATGCTCCTGATGAAGGTCGTAGAGAATCTGGAGAATTTTTAACTCGCTCTTCCAGTCCAAGCCATAGCCGCTCTTGGCCTCAATCGTCGTTGTGCCGTGCGCTGCAAACTCGCGAAGATTTTTCAGCGCTCGAGTTTTCAAGACGCTTGGAGAAGCGGCGCGCAAGCCTTTTACGCTCGAACGAATTCCGCCGCCGGAGCGGGCGATTTCTTCGTAGGTCGCGCCGGAGATGCGCTGCTCGTATTCAGCGGCACGGCTTTCGGGGAAAATCAGGTGCGTATGCGAATCAACGAATCCGGGTAAAACGACGCGGCCCCCGAGATTTAGTTTCTCCGCGCGCCGCGCCTTGGGCAGGCGTTCGACACGGCGGCGAGGGCCAACGGCCACGATGCGATCGTCATGCGTCAGAAGCGCACCGTCTCGAATAATTTCAATTTCGCCGAGTGAGCGGCCGCGTCGCGGCACAGGGCCGCGCAGCGTCAGAAGCTGCGAGCAGCCGGTAATAAGCCAGTCAGGCACGGAAGCGACGATACTAACGCGTCAACAAACAAAAAACTACCGTTGCGGCCCACAATATGCACCCCGGAGAGCGCGCCTTCACGCACTGGCGGACTGGGCTAAAAAAGCGGGCGCGAATACTTCCGTCACGAACGATTCAATTGGGGTGGGTGTCGTATTTATTGCCGAGCGCTTCTCTTGCGGCGCAAGGAGACCGGAGTTGCCGGCCTTCCACATTTCGATAAGCAACTTGGCGAAGTTCTTCGGCATGCCGGTCTGCACTAAGGCCGGCTCCAGCATCATGAAGGGCACTTGCATATAACCAAGCTTGGGTTTGCCAATAGCATTTCCAACTACTGTTGCGATTTCCTTCATAGTGATGTCGCGTGGTCCGAGTAGCTCCTGAATCGAGCTTCCGGAAAAATCGTGGGCGTGGAGACGTTTGGCGGCATAGGCCCCGATATCTTTGGTGGCAATCATCGACAGCGGTGCATCGCCCGGCGCGCCGCCGGGAAGGAAACCCATGGTACGAAGCGGCGTCATGCTCATAAATAAATTTTCCATGAATGGCCCGGGGCGTAAATGCAGCACGTTGAGCCCCGGCACACTGTTCATTTTTTGTTCCAAATGGTGGCAACCAACGATCGGTCCAGTATTTTCGGAGTGTTGCGCGCCCAGGCTGCTCAAGGTGACGACGTAGGCCGGACGTGCATTCGTAACTGCCGTCAAATAGGCATCAGAGACGCGGTCTTGATACGCTCGGTAATCCTCGTCAATTAGTGGCGGAATCATCAGATAAACAGCTGTCGCGCCCTCGAAGGCTTTCGACATCTGCGCCGCGTCTTCAGCCTTTCCGACGAAGGCCTCCGCGCCTTTTTGAGTGAAGGGTTCGAGCTTTTTTGCATCGCGGCCGATGACGCGCACNNATCATTTTTTCTCCAGGGTGAAGTTGTTAGCGCATTGGAATTTTAACGCCGGACTTTTTCGCGAACTCAATCGCCTCAGGATAGCCCGCATCAACGTGGCGGGCGACGCCGATTCCGGGGTCGTTGGTGAGCACGCGTTCGATGCGGTCCGCCATTTCTTTTGTGCCATCCGCCACCGTCACTTGGCCGGCGTGGAGCGAGTAGCCGATGCCCACGCCGCCGCCATTGTGAATAGAGACCCAACTCGCGCCGCTGGCGGTGTTGAGCAGGGCATTGAGCAACGGCCAATCCGCCACGGCGTCCGAGGCGTCGAGCATTTTTTCAGTTTCGCGGTAGGGCGAAGCCACGGAGCCGCAATCAAGATGGTCGCGGCCAATGACGATGGGAGCTTTCAGTTCGCCGCGCGCCACCAAATCATTCAGCGCGAGGCCGAATTTGTCGCGCTCTCCGTAGCCCAGCCAGCAGATGCGCGCCGGCAATCCCTGGAATCGCACGCGCTTCTGCGCCAGATGAATCCAGCGCGTGAGAACTTCGTCGTGCGGGAACATATCGAGCACGAGTTTGTCCGTGCGATAAATATCCGAAGCCTCGCCGGAAAGCGCAGCCCAGCGGAAGGGCCCGCGTCCTTCGCAGAAAAGCGGACGGATGTAGGCGGGAACGAACCCGGGAAAATCGTAAGCGTTCTTCACGCCCTGCTCGAAAGCGAAGGTCCGAATGTTATTNNAGCGAGCGTTTGCGATACGCCTCGGGATCGCTTTTGCGCAGCTCGGCAGCCTGCGCTACATCGAGCCCCTGCGGAATGTAGCCGCCAATAGGATCGTGCGCGCTTGTCTGGTCCGTCAACAAATCAGGCACCACGCCGCGCCGCGCGAGTCCTGGAATCACGTCCGCGCAATTTCCCACCAGGCCTACGGAAGTGGCTTCGCGCTTGCGAACTGCGTTTTTCAAAATGCGAAGAGCTTCGTCGAGATCGTTCACCATCACGTCGCAGTAGCCGGTCTTCACACGGCGCTTGATGTGCTCAGGGTCCACGTCAATTCCCAAGAATGCAGCGCCATTCAGCGTGGCAGCGAGCGGCTGCGCGCCACCCATTCCGCCGAGGCCGCCGCTGGCCACGAGCTTTCCAGCCAGATCGCTCTGAAAATGTTTTCGCGCTGCCGCAGCAAAAGTTTCGTAGGTGCCCTGCAAAATTCCTTGGGTGCCGATGTAGATCCAGCTTCCGGCGGTCATCTGGCCATACATCATCAGGCCGGCGCGGTCGAGTTCGTCGAAGTGCTTCCAGTCGCTCCAATGTCCAACCAGATTTGAATTTGCGATCAGAACGCGAGGCGCGTAAGAGTGCGTGCGGAAAATACCGACGGGCTTGCCGGATTGCACCAGCAGCGTTTCATCGTTTTCCAAGGATCTGAGAGACGCAACAATCGCGTGATAGCACTTCCAATTGCGCGCCGCTTTTCCGCGCCCGCCATAGACGATCAGATCTTCCGGCTTTTCGGCGACTTCCGGATCGAGGTTGTTCATCAGCATGCGCATGGCCGCTTCCTGCTGCCAGCCTTTGCAGGAAAGAGTGGTGCCACGCGGCGCGCGAACCGGCTGATATCCGGTTGTGTCTTCGGTCGCAACCTTCGACATCGGAAACCTCCAGGAACATCTTAGCGCACCACAGGCGGGATTTTATAGGCCGGCGCTTCTTTAGGAATTGTGCGGCCGCGTTGCGCGATGCTGCCCCATACGCTAAAGTAAAAGTTACAACGATGGACTATCCTCCGCTCACGAAATCTTTTCTCGATGCCGTTGACCGCTTCGCCAGTCCACGCGCGCAGATGTACCGGACCGCTGAGGGTTGGCAGGCGATTACTGCGCGGGAAATGCTGCGCCGCGTGGCGGGCTTGTCGAAGGCGCTCGGCGAATTAGGAATAAAATCCGGCGACCGAGTGGCGATCTTGGCGCCGAACTGTCCTGAATGGCACATCGCCGATTTTGCGATACAAGGAGTGGGCGCGGTAACCGTACCGATTTATTTTAACGAATCGCTCGACCGCCTCGCCTACATCATGAACGATTCGGGCGCGCGCATCATATTCACGTCTGGAGAAGCGCAGGCGCGAAAAATCGCCGAGTGCCGCGATCGCCTCGGGCCGCTCGAACATGCGATTGCAGTGGCTCCGCTTTCGGATTTGCACGGCGACGTTCTGCGTTACGAGACTCTGATCGCCACGGCGGGTGACGCCGACATCTCTGAGTACCGCAAGCGCGCTGCGGAAATTTCGGCAAGCCAATTGCTGACCATCATCTATACCTCGGGCACCACGGGCGAGCCCAAGGGAGTGATGCTGACCCAGTCGAACGTGAGTTCGAACGTCGTCGACTCGCTTGAGGCGTACGATTTCTCTCCGGAAGATCTCGCATTGTCTTTCCTTCCTCTTGCGCACATCTATGAACGCACGGTGGACTACGGCTATCTATTTCGCGGTGTGCCGATCGCTTACGTGGAGCAAATAGAATCCGTTCCGCAGGCGTTTCTTGAATTGAAGCCGACGTGCGCCGCCGCAGTGCCGCGTTTTTTTGAAAAGATATACGCCAGCATTCTGGACAAGGGGCGTCGCGAGGCCGGATTGAAGAGGAAGATTTTTGATTGGTCTTTGCGTGTGGCGCAGGAATCGATTCCGTGGCGAGCGTACGGCAAGAATCCATCGATCTGGACAAGACAACGCTGGCAAATTGCCGACCGCATCGTGTATTCGAAGATTCGCGCAGGTTTGGGAGGAAGAATTCGGTATTTTTTCTCTGGTGGCGCGCCACTGGCACCGGAGCTTTCCGAATTTTTCTGGTCGGTGAATTTGCCGGTCTTGCAGGGTTACGGGCTAACCGAGACGGCGCCGGTGGTCGCTTCGAACGTGCCCAAGAAATATAAAGTGGGGACGGTCGGGCTCCCGATCTCGCACGTGGAGGTGCGCATCGCCGCCGACGGCGAGATCCTGGTAAAGGGCCCATGCGTGATGCAGGGCTATTACCACAAGCCCGAAGAGACTCGAGAAGTGTTGACCTCCGACGGCTGGTTTTCTACCGGAGATATCGGGCGTCTGGATGCAGAGGGATATCTGATCATCACCGACCGCAAAAAAGAGCTGTTGAAAAC
>PLZZ01000159.1:0-2235 GCA_003153585.1 Acidobacteriota bacterium
TCGCCGAACACCAGCACCTTGCCCGAACCGAACACGTCGGCTGGGCCCCAGTAGAACGCGCTCCAATCCATCGACAGCCGCAGGTCGCTCTCGCGCTGCGCGGTGAAGCCTCGGATCGACGAGCCGTCAAACGTCAGATTGTCCCAGCTCTTGATCAGGAATTTCTTGTCGTAATCCAGCATGTGCAAGCGGCCTTCCAGGTCGCTGAACAGAACTGTCACCGCCTTGATACGCTTCTCGTCCGTCAGATACTTCAGCCGCTCTTCTTGAATCTTGTGCGCCGGAGCGCGATTCCGCCGCTTCTCTTTGGCCTGCAGGTTCATTTCTTCCAGCTCGTCGTACGGAATTGTCAGAAAATTGCGCAGCTCGCTAGTCATGAATCTCCTTGAGGTGGAAAATAGCTCTCCTGCATCGACGGATTGCTTTGGGATGAGACATCCAGGCGCTAGGGTATCGCGGTGGAATTCCAACCGTCAAATCTAAAATCGTTTCTGCTCGAAAAGAAATTCTTATCGGAGCAATAAGAAAATCTTTTGGGCCGCCCCAGCGCTCTTCCCTTTCCGTTGGCCAAGCGGCTGGCCGCGCCGGAACCTGTACGCCTTTGTAGCAGCGGCCGTCAGGCCGGCGGGTTTGCATCTAACGCTTGAATCTCGCGATCAACTCCGCCTGCGCCAAAATATGCCCTTTCATCGCCGCCTCTAACTCGTCTTTCTTCGCGCCGGGTTTCAAATTCGTCTTGGAATCCAGCGCATACAATTTGAAAAAATAATGGTGCGCCGGCCCGCCTTTCTCAGGACACGGCCCCGTGTACCCCACCTTCTTGCGAATATTCTGACCTTGGCTCGAACCATCAGCCAGCTTCTTCTTCGTAGGCACGCCCTCTGGCAGCGAGTTCGCCCCTGCGGGAATATCGTAGATCAACCAGTGCACCACCGTTTTCGCCGGCACATCCGGATCATCCACAATCAGCGCGAAGCTCTGCGTCGCGGCTGGCGTCCCCGTCCACGCAAGCACGGGAGAAACATTGGCCCCGTCGCAACTGTATTTCGCCGGAATGTCCGCATCCGCTTCAAACGAAGTACTCGTCAGCTTCAGCACCGGCCCCGCGTCCTTCTGCTTTCCCTCTTGCCCCGCCACCGCAAAACCAAATAATAGGCAGAACAACGTAGCCACAAATCCAGCCTCACAGCTCGCAACGCTACGCCGAACAAAAGTTTTCAACATGCACCCCCGAACTCTCAATATACCTTGATTAGAATCCGGCCGTATATGTTCTCGTCGTTCACAAGAAAGCCGTACAATTGTGCGTTTACCATAGATATTCAGAAGGCGGTCCTGCATGTTTGAAACATTCCAGCGCGAGGGATATCTAATCTCCACGGACCCTGCACAATTAGATCTCGACGCAATTCATGCCTATCTCGTTCGCGCCTATTGGTGCGNNGCTTATCTCTGCGATGTCTACGTCCTCGAAAATTATCGCGGCAAAGGTCTGGGAAAGTGGCTAATGGAATGCGTAATGGGCCATCCGGCTTTGCAAGGATTGCGTCGTTTCAGTTTGGCTACTCGCGATGCTCACGGCCTCTATCGCCAATTTGGTTTTCGCGAACTCAGCAAACCCGAATCCATGATGGAAATTCTCCGGCCAGACATTTATCGGTAATCCGCGAGTCATCGGCCCATGCGTCCGCGGAAGGAAACGAGAGAATCGGGCAGAAAAGATGCGGGCTCGCTAATGGGCCGGGGAGGTTGGCCAGATCACAAACATTGTTTCATATTCGACGGGCTTACCGTCGCATACGAATACCGCCGACCGATCGTGCCGTTGCCTCTCCAGTAGTTCCTTTGCGGGACCGTTCGGGGAGCCAAACAACAACGTAGCCTCTTTTACGGTACCGTCTGCGCGGACTACCTTATAGAGCGCAATATACGGAAAGGACAAGCTTCCGCTCATCGAATCTACATTAATGGGCGGAGCATAGGGACCGTCGGATTTGGGCATTTCAATCTTCGGCGTCGAACACCAATCCCAAACAGTACTATTCGGCAAAGGCGCGAACACTGTCTCATCGAAATCCTGAACGCTTTCCCATTTTTCAATTGTCGCGTCAATCGATTCAGGACCCCACCGCCTCACCAGGCGTCGCGGGTAGCGCATCTTGCCGAGATTCGCGTAATCGGTTAGATCCAGCGCGAGTGCTGCGTTCACCGCCGAACTATGTGGTTTGGGGTGGG
>PLZZ01000159.1:2246-2831 GCA_003153585.1 Acidobacteriota bacterium
GCGATTGGCAAAACTGCTGAAAAAAATAAAATCGAGGAAACGCTCCACATGGGCAATGTCATCGTTTGAGTATTTCTCTCGACATATTTCTTGTCCCCTAACACCAGGTCCGTCTCGCCAATATCTCCCATGCGGAATTCCACGCGATACCGGTCAGGCGCGGCCCACAGAATCTCATAGGTCCCGTCCATCGTCTTATCACCTATCGCGTAGCGGATTTTCGCCACCAAGTGATACGGAGCAGCACCCGGAGATCCTAGATCGCTCGCTTCCTGAGCTTTTTTGATCCATTCCCGCACTTCATTTTTGTCCGGGAGCGACTGCGCGAGCGCTGGAACGGAGCTCAAAACGAGAACGAGAGCGAGAGCGAAGGCGAGAGGTATGACCGGCTTGGCTATCCGCCACATCACGTAGCACGCACGTTATCACAGTGGCGCACAACGGCGAAAGAATCGCTAATAACGCCGCTGAAGGGAAAAAAATCCGCGCCAGCCAATATTCCCTTGACTTTATGTTTACTACTATGATAACATCAGTAAGGGCGTCTATTTACGCCCAGGGAGGAAGCCATATGCACGGCGACGC
>PLZZ01000159.1:2898-36033 GCA_003153585.1 Acidobacteriota bacterium
ACGAGCCTTCAAGACCAAGCGAGGTTGTGTTACTGTGGACAGTCGCAAGGTCGCTGATCGGGCAACCCTCGCTCGCGCGCTGGATCACCCAAACGGAGCTGTGAAGAGATGAAATCCGCCTACAACGGCGTGGCCGTCCCACCCAACGGGAAACCGATCGAATACGCCGCGGACGGCGCCTTCCACGTCCCGGATCACCCCATAATTCCCTTCATCGAAGGTGACGGCACCGGTCGCGACATCTGGAAAGCCTCTCGCCAGGTTTTCGACGCCGCAGTCGATAAGTCCTACGGCGGGAAGCGCAAAATCGAGTGGCTGGAAATTTTTGCCGGCGAGAAAGCCTTCAAACAATTTAATAACTGGTTGCCCGACGAAACCATCGAAGCCATCCGCGATTTCCGCGTGGCCATCAAAGGCCCGCTCACCACTCCCGTTGGCGGCGGAATACGCTCGCTCAACGTGACACTCCGCCAGGTCCTTGACCTCTACGCTTGCGTGCGCCCGGTTCGGTACTTCGAAGGTGTGCCTTCTCCCGTAAAAAATCCGGAACGAATGAACGTCGTGATCTTTCGCGAGAATACCGAGGATGTTTACGCCGGAATTGAATGGCGTTCGGGTACGCCGGACGCGAAACGCGTGATCGATTTTCTGAATCTTGAAATGCTGAAAGGAACCACCAAGCAAATCCAGCCGGAATCCGGCATCGGCATCAAGCCGATGTCACCCGGCGCCGCGAAGCGCCTCGTGCGCCGCGCCATACAGCACGCCCTGGAAGAGCAGCGCCGCATAGTGACGCTGGTTCACAAGGGCAACATTATGAAGTTCACCGAAGGCGCGTTCCGCGATTGGGGATACGAGCTTGCCGTCCAGGAATTTCGTGCCTACGTAGTCACCGAGCGCGAAAGCTGGATCCTCGACAATAAGGACCGCGACGCCAATCTCTCCGCCGAACAGATCGCGGAGATGATCGAGCCGGGCCTCGAGCAAGCGAACGAAGAATTTAGGAAGCGCGTCACGGCGGAAGTTGAACGCACCCTGGATTCCATCTACGTCTCCCACGGCAATGGCCAGTGGAAGAAGAAAATCCTAATCAACGATCGCATCGCCGACTCTGTTTTTCAGCAGGTGCTCACCCGCGCCGATGAATACCAAGTCTTCGCCACACCCAATCTGAATGGCGACTATCTATCTGACGCCTGCGCGGCGCANNTTCGAAGCCACCCACGGCACCGCGCCGAAATATGCCGACAAGGACGTCATCAATCCCAGTTCCGTAATGTTGTCCGGCGCCATGATGTTCAATTTTATGGGCTGGCGCGAGCCCGCCATCCTCATCGAAGAGGGAATTGCGCGCACCATACAGCAAAAACGCGTGACCTACGATCTGGAACGGCTGATGCCGGGTGCGAAAAAACTGAAAACTTCGGAGTATGCCGCAGCCATCATCGAGAACATGCAAACGTCCGTGGCAGCGCGCTAGCTTCGCCGCGGATTTTAGCCAAACGCATAAGGAGACTTGGGAATGCGGAAGAAGGTCACGGTAGTCGGCGGGGGGTTTGTCGGGTCCACCACCGCGCAGCGGATTCATGACGCGGGACTCGCGGACGTAGTCTTGACTGACATTTTGGAAGGCGTGCCCGCCGGAAAAGCGCTCGACATGGCGGAATCCGCGCCCATCCTCGGCACCGATGTTCACGCCGCGGGTATATCCACCGCCGGCGGAGATTACAACGAAACCGCGAACAGCGACATCATCGTCATCACCGCAGGGTTTCCGCGCAAGCCCGGAATGAGCCGCGACGACCTTCTGAAAGCGAATCACGACGTAATTAAGGGAGTAGTCGAAGCGGTCGTAAAACTTTCGCCCAACGCGATTTTAATTATCGTCACGAATCCGCTCGACGCCATGGCGCACGCCGCGCTCAAGCTCAGCAAGTTTCCAAAGAACCGCGTGATTGGAATGGCAGGCGTTTTGGACTCCGCGCGCATGAGCAGCTTTGTCGCTGCCGAACTTGGCGTCTCCGTGGAAAATGTGCATTCCTTCGTCCTGGGCGGCCACGGGGATGACATGGTGCCGCTCCCGCGTTATTCCACCGTCGCTGGAATTCCCCTCCCGGCTCTCTTGTCCAAGGAAAAAATTGAAGCGATCGTAACCAGAACTCGAAAAGGTGGCGCGGAAATCGTGAACCTGCTCAAAACAGGTTCGGCCTATTACGCCCCTTCTGCTGCCGTGTTCGAAATGGTCGAAGCTATCTTGAAGGATAAGAAAAAAATCCTGCCGTGCGCTGCTTACCTCGAAGGTGAATACGGACTTAGCGGTCTGTTTGTTGGCGTTCCGGTGAAGCTCGGCGCCAAAGGCATCGAACAGATTATCGAGATCAAGCTCGAGCCCGAGGAAAAAGCGGCGCTGGACAAGTCTTCCGCATCGGTGCGCGAACTCGTGACCGTACTCGGTCTCTAGGAAGACTTCGAAGAGCGATGAACCTATTCGGGCGCAAAGATCGCAAGAGCGGCCAACCCTCTGCGGCAGACGCTTCGCCGGCGACCGTGGGTAGCGATCGCTCGCCGCTGGCACATCGCATCACCAAAGACCTCGAACATGCCGAAACGCTCGCCTCCATGCTGGCGCATAGCCGCGCCGCCCGTGCAGTGGAAGTGGCAGACCTGCTGGCAGGAATGTACATCTACGACTGGGAACGCCTCTCGAAATTCTGGGAAGACCAGGACGAAATTGAAATTTTTCTTCAGCAGATTTGCCGCATCAGCCCGCAGCGCTGGCACCATTGGATTCAAGATTACGACGAGCAGCGCCGCGACGAAGAGCCCCGCAAGGTTTGGCAATTGCTGAAGGGTGCGAAACCACCGGTAGGCTCGTCCAACGACAAACCGCTTTCCAGGTCGGGTGAATTGCAAACCATTTTGCAGCACGCGGAACAACTCGCGCCCGGGCGGGATATGGTCGAAGGCCGGGCGATTCCAATTCTCACCTGCGAATGCGTGCTCCTCGCCATCGCAAGAACAAAAGATTCAGAAATCGGCCACCGCTTGCTTGCCACCGGTTTGAACGTCGCCAGTCTTGAACAATCCGCGCGAAACCCCAAACACGCCCCACGACACTAGCGCGACTCCTTGAGCGGGGAAAACCCGGATGATCAGTTTGAAAAGTGGCCGGAGCGCCGGGCTCACGGCGTTAGATGATCATTTTGAAATTCGGCCACAGAATCGCCAGAGGCGCGCTCGGCTTGCGGCAAACGTAAACGTGCACGTCCTGCTCGGAGGGCATCGCGTGTTCGTCCGTAATGGTGGCGACCAGCCGGGCCTCCCCAAACAGACGCGCGTACCGATCCGCGTTTTCCCCTAAAACAATCACGCACTCGCCGGAATAATTCCGCGGTCCCCACAAAAAATAATTGTTGTGCCCGCTGATCGCCTTGGGCAGTCCAAGCGCAGGCCCGTAGTAATCGATCGCTCCTGCCTCGCCGTAATTCCCTGCCAGGATCGCGCACGTCGATTGTTCCCGTGGCGGCAGATTGTGATAAACGCGGGCGACGGCCAAAGCCATATTCTCCCAACCAAACATATCCCCATAAAGCTGCGGCAGTGCCACGGTCGGATCGCGCTCGGTCTTCACCCCGCGGGCATACGGCAATATCTCGGAATAGCGGATAAAAGTATCCACAGGCAAAAGCGGAACACCGAACGGAAGCGTCACTAGCCCGGCAATCACAATCAGCGCGCAATATGTCGAAGCCAGCCACGGCCGCCGCTGCGCTTCGAAAAAGAAGCTTTCAAGCGCGACGCCTCCGGACGCCATCAGAATCGGATAAATCGGCAGCGCGTAATAGGATTTTCCGTGCAGGCAAATGAAAATAGTCATTACGATGAAATAGGTCCAGCCGAGAAAACGAAACCGTTTTCCCTCCGGCGCGGCGAAAAACCACACAATGCCCGCGAGCCATACAGGCAATTCAATCGGCTGCAGAAAGAGTATCTGGTCAGCAAAGAATCGCAGAGGCCCAATCTCGACGTTTTTAAACTCCTGCGCGTTGCGCACCACGAGAATTTGNNTCGCCAATCCACATCCATTTCGACTGGAACAAACGTCCCTTACCGGAAATCAAGAGGCCGGCCACGAGCGCAAAGCCGAAGACGAGCATCGTATGTTTATTTTCCAGACCGAGCCCGGCGATTGCGCCGAACGCAAGCCACAGCTTAGGCGACGCTCCCTTAACCACGCGAATCGCAATCCACGCGCATAAGAGCCAAAACAGGGGCTCGAATGCATTCATCGAAAGAAAACTATCAAACGCAAGAAATGCCGGCGCAAATAACATCGCCAGAGCGGCGAGGAACTGCGCGAACAATCCGCCTCCGAATTCGCGGGCAATCCAACCCGTAAGAAAAACCACAGCAGCGCCAGCCAGCGCGGACAGCAGGCGAACGGCAAAGAGCGAATCGCCGAAAGCATGCCGTGCAAACCATGCGATTAACGCGATGAGCGGCGGCTGGTCGATGTAGCCCCATGCCAAATGCTCGCCGCACGCCATGTAATACAGTTCGTCGCGAAAGAAGCCGTAGTGATTGATGCCCGCGAATTGAATCAGCAACTTGGCAAGCGCGAGGGATAACAGCAGAACCATGCTAGTGCGCGCAGAGTCACGCGCCAGCACGCGATCGATTGCGGAACCGGCGGCTTCCACTGAGGTCATCTGCTAGGTGCGGACTGTGCCCGGCAATAAACTTAAGCCGGGGTAGAAATTGTCGCGGACTTGATGTTATCCAGCTTCGGAAAATTCTTGTCCAAGTAGGCTTTGCCCTGATTGGTGATGAGCCCCTGGTCCGGAGATTCGCCGTAGCCGCTGTGAATTTTCTGAACCACGTCCATGCCCTTGGTGACTTGACCGAAGGGGGAGAAGCCCATGGAGTCGAGTTGCCCGTTGTTGCCGAGGTTAATGAAGAGCTGCGTTGTGCGCGTGTTTTTTCCGGCAGTGGCGAAGGTGAGATATCCCGGGCGATTGCTTTGCGTAACAGGATCGTCGTTAATTTTCGCATCTCTCCAGGCTTTATTGACCGTGGGATCGGCGCCCAGGCCGAATTGGACCACGAAGCCGGGTATCACGCGGAAGAAACTCGCGTCGTTATAATATCCGGCCTTCACCAGATTATAAAAACGGTCCGCTCCGATCGGCGCCCACGCGCGGTTCACGCGCACAACGAAATCGCCTTTCGTAGTGGCAAAGGTTACGTCGTAAACTTCCGGCGCTTTTTCAGTCAGTGTTTCGGGCTTCAACAAACCTGGATGGGTAGTCATTAGTTTGGTCCCTGGGTGGTTTTTGATGAACTGCCTAACGAAAGCTATTACGAGCTGGTCAAACCCGTTCTTGGATTTTCGCGAACTGAGTATAGCTTGCCGCAGCGCCGTTCGCTACGTTTGCGGCAAGCCGGCTCGCGACACGAGAGCCTAAGCGCGAAGCGGTAAACCACTACTGCGCGGGCGGTGCTTTATGAGTCGCAGCGGGAGCAGGAACCGGCGAGGTGATCTTCGCCGACTTGATGCTGTCGAGCTTCGGGAAATTCTTTTCGAGATACGCGTTTCCCTCGTTCGTGATTTCCTCTTGATGGTTCGTGGGCGCCTCCTGGTAGCCGCCGTAGAGGTTCTTAACCACGTCCATCCCGGAGGTTATCTGTCCAAACGGAGCGAAGCCCTGGCCGCTGTGGTCGAGCCCGGCGTTGTTGACCAGATTAATAAATACTTGGGTCGAACGCGAGTTCGGAACTGTTGTTTGAGCGAAAGTAATCGTGCCTTCGGCGTTGGTCTGCGTCACGGGATCGTCCTTGATGTTGGCGTTCTCCCACGCTTTGTTGACCGCCGGACTGCCGGTTAGGCCGAACTGGACCACGAATCCGGGAACGACGCGAAAAAACTCGACACCATTGAAATACCCGTGCTTCACGAGATTGTAGAAACGGTCGGCTTCATTCGGAGCCCACGAACGAGTGACCTGCACGACGAAATCACCCTTGGTGGTCGTGAAGGTGGCTTCGTAAACGTCCGGCGCTTTGGCCTTGAGTTCGCCGGGGTGCAACAATGCGGAATCGGCAGCCGGATGCGTGGCCGGCTTGGAATTCGTAGGGGCAGGGGGTTTTTGCGCCGCGGGCGGCGCCGAGGATTGAGCTTGGGCCGCGAGCGAACCCGGGACAAAACAAGCAATTAGACAAACGACTGAGCAAGAACTGAGCCACGAAGCAAAATGTTTCACCGCTTTTCTCCCATTGTTTTCGAGGTGGCTTCCACTTCCTGCATCAAGCGAAGCGTGTTGCCACCCAGGATTTTTGTGACGTCGCTTTCGGAGTAACCTTTCTCCAGCAACGCGTTTGTGATTTGAGGCAAGTGCGTTGCGTCTTCCATGCCGTACGGCATATCGGCGCCGTCAAAGTCCGAGCCGAGCCCCACATGGTCGGCGCCTACGAGTTTAACAGCATGATCGATGTGATCGATTATTTTCGTCCAATCAACGCGCGGCAGTTTTCCCTGCGCCACATACTCGCGCACCTGCTTGTCCGCCTCGATTAACTGGCAGGCTTCGTCATCCCCGCAACGTTTTTTTGTTTCCACTTCGATGGCCTTGAAGATCTCGGGGTTGGCCTTTGCTGCGGTCGCATAATCCTGACTGAGAAATCCGACGTGGTAATTGATCTGAATCACACCGCCTTTAGCCGCCAGCGCCTTGATCATGTCGTCAGTCATGTTGCGTGGCGCATCGTCCAGCGCGCGGCACGATGAGTGCGAAGCGAGAACCGGCGCCCGGCTGGTGGCCAGCACGTCGTAGAAGGTTTTATCCGCAATGTGCGACACGTCCACCATCATGCCGACGCGATTCATTTCCAGCACAACCTGTTTGCCAAAACCGGTTAGTCCATTGTGTGCGGGCTTGTCCGTGGAAGAATCTGCCCAGTTGGTGTTGACCATGTGCGTGAGCGTCANNAAGGCGCTGCGAATTTCCGCCGCGGTAGTAGCCAGAGCGAGATCATTCGGATGCAGACCGATCTGGCGGCGAACAGCTTCGATCTGTTCGAGTGCACGCTGAACGGCTGTCGGCCCGGTGATCGTTCCAGGAATGTAGATGGAGAAAAAGATCGCGTCGAGGCCGCCTTCGCGCATGCGCGGAATGTCAATGCTGCCGTCCGTGTGGCGCGCGCCAAGATCGAATTTGGGGTCGAGCAAACGCTGCGTCGTGTCGTCGTGAGTGTCCACGACAATCGAGCGGAAATGCAGGTCGTGAGCTTTTTGGGAAACGGGTTGCGATTGTGGCTGAACAGCGAGCAGTGGCAGAATCCCTCCAAGCAAACAACAAATTAAAAACAATCCGAGTCGCGACATTGTTCTCCGAAGTTTCGTTGGGGATTCTACGATACGTTTCAGTTAAACGAAACCGCGATTTGGTTTTGTGATGCTATGCCGTTGAATTCCCGGAACGCCAAAGCGCCAGTCCTAGAGACGGATGACGGCCTTGCCGCGGAGGCCGCCTTTGCGTAGCTTTTCGAGCATCCGGGCGGCACCGTCCAGGTCAACCGTGGCGCTGATGCGTGCCGTGATCGTGCCGTCCGCGAGCATGCGCGCAACCTGGTTCAGCCCTTGCGGCGTTGACAAAGTATTCGTGGTCGACGAAATATTGTGCGCCGTGATTTTTCGTTCAGCGAACCACTTTTCGTCCGCTGCATAAATCGTCGAGACCAGGCTGCCTCCAGGTTTCAGAATCTCAGCGTCGCGGCCGATTGCGTCCTTACCGTTCACGAGATCGAAGACCCCGTCCACGCCGTCCGGGTGGGCTGCGTGTATCGCGCTGATCACGTCGATCGCTTTTGTGTCGTAAACTTCTTCCGCACCGAGACGCCGAGCTTCGTCGGCGTCGCCGCGAACCGTTGCAATCACGTGCGCTCCGCGTGCGCGCGCCATCTGCACCGCGTACCCGCCGACTCCGCCGGTCGCGCCCATCACAACGATGCGCTGGCCCGCGGTCACGCCCAACAAGTTGAGTGACGCGAGCGCGGTGATTGCCGGGATGGGCAGCGCGGCTGCCTGCTCGTCAGTGATGCCATCGGGAATATGCGCCAGCGGTTCTGTTTTCCCGCCCGGTGCGACTGCGGTGTACTCAGTATATGCGCCGTGCGTCCGCGCCATGCCGAAGATTCGGTCGCCAATTTTGAAATCGCGTTCTCCCGCCGGAACGCGTTCCACCACGCCCGCAAAGTCCGCGCCCAGCACAAACGGAAATGGCGAAGTCGCCGTCAGCCTTTCGACCAGCTTGTAGTCGATCGGATTGACCCCGGCATACTTGACGCGTATCAGGAACGCGCCGTCCGCGCCGGGAATCGGCAGGTCGAGTACCGCGGCAGCTTCGCCAAATTTACGGACAGCAAATGCGCGCATGTCTCGCTCCCTACACCATCACGCGGCGGCCGAAACCGGGCCGCAAAACTCCATCGCGCACTTAGCCCGCTGGGTTCGTCGACGGCCGACCCCGCCGGCGCTACTCACCGCGTAGCCATGATTTTACCGCGTGGACCAGCACCTGGCCGTTGACGGCGGCCAACGATTCCGTGAGTGGAATGCCCTTGGGGCAAGCCTTCACGCAATTTTGCGCGTTGTCGCAATCGGCGATGCCGCCGGGTAACATCAGCGCTTCGAGGCGTTCCGCGGAATGCATCGCACCGGTCGGGTGCATGTTAAACAGACGCACTTGGCTAACAATCGCGGCGCCGACAAAAGGATCCCGCTGGTTGACCTTCGGGCAAACTTCGAGACAATTTCCGCAAGTGATGCAGCGCGAAAGCGGGTAGCCTTTTTCCTGCACCGACGGAGCCATGCGCGGGCCTTCGCCTATATCGTACGTGCCGTCAATCGGAATCCAGCAGTGCGTGCGCTTCAGATCTTCGAACATCTTCGAACGGTCAACCACCAGATCGCGCACCAACGGGAATTTCGTGAGCGGCTCCAGGCGAATTGGTTTTTCGAGATCGTCCACCAGAGCGGTGCAGGCTTGCCGTGCAGTTCCATTGATGAGCATGGCGCAGGCGCCGCAGACTTCCTCCAGACAATTCGCGTCGTAGCTGACAGGAGTGGATTCGACGCCGCTTCGCGTGAAGGGCTTTTCAGCAATGTCCCGCAAGCAAATGATCACGTTCATGTGCGGGCGGTAGCGGAGTTCGTATTCTTCCCAGCGCACAGATTCGTCCGGCCGCTGCTGGCGTTTGATGCGGACGATAAAAGTTTTATCTGCCATGTCGCCTCTTAAAGCTGCTGCCGCACCTCAAGTCCCTATCTAAGTTTAAGCCTTCGCTGTGTACTTGCGCTCGCGTGGCTGAAGTAGCGAAGTGTCAACCGGTTCGTACTCAAGCTGGATATTGCCATCGTTGTAGCTGGCCTTGGTGGTCTTCAGCCAGTTGGCGTCATCGCGTTCAGGGAAATCGGGTTTGTAGTGCGCGCCGCGAGTTTCATTGCGCGCGAGCGCACCCATGGTGATCACCCGTGCGAGAATCAGCATATTGCCGAGCTCGCGCACGAAGTTGAGCGTTTGATTCGCCCACTGTGTGCGGTCTTGCAAATTAATTCGCGTAAAGCGCTCGCTGAGCTCATCGAGCTTCACTAAAGTCTTTTGCAGGTTTGCGTTGTAGCGAATCACGGTGACGTTCTCGGTCATAATGTCGCCCATCTCGCGCCAGATCGTAATCGGATTTTCAGTCCCTTTGTGCTGATTCAGCAGGGCGTCGGTGATGTCTTGCTGGCGGACGCGTTCGCGCTCGAATATCGCCCCCGGAACGTTCTCGCATCCGCTTTCGAGGCCACGCGCGTAACGCACCGCGGCGGGGCCTGCGAGCATTCCACCGTAAATGCAAGAGACCAGAGAATTCGCGCCCAGCCGGTTCGCGCCGTGATACTGGTACTCGCATTCTCCGGCGGCATAAATGCCCGGAACGTTGGTAGCTTGATTTTGATTGTCCACCCACAATCCGCCCATGGTGTAGTGCATCGCGGGGAAAACTTTCATAGGCTCTTCGCGGGGGTCGACGCCCACGAATTTTTCGTAAATCTCCAGAATGCCTTCCAGTTTGCGGTCGAGCGTCTCGCGCGGAATGTGGGTGACGTCCAGATAAACGGCCGGCTCGCCTACAAGGCCCATTTTCATTTCGAAAACAATTTTGTGGATAGCGCGAGTGGCCACGTCGCGCGGAACCAGATTGCCGTACTTCGGATACCAGTCTTCAAGGAAATAGAACCGTTCATTCTCGGGGATGTCCTTACCCGCGCGCTTATCGCCGGCCTGCTTGGGCACCCAAACGCGGCCGCCTTCACCTCGCGCCGACTCGCTCATCAACCGGCACTTGTCTTCACCGGGAATTGCCGTCGGATGAACCTGGATGAATTCTCCATTGGCGTAATACACACCCTGCTGGAACAGTGCCGACTGCGCGGAGCCGGTGCAGACCACGGAATTTGTTGAGCGGCCGAAAACCACACCGATGCCGCCGGTGCAAAAAATCGCCGCATCGCACGGGAAGGTGCGAATTTCCATGGTTCTCAAATCCATACCGCAGATGCCGCGGCAAACTCCGCCATCATCTAGAACTACGGAGAGAAACGTCCAGCCCTCAAATTTTTTGACTTTGTCTTCGGACTCGAAGCGGCGGACCTGCTCGTCCAGCGCGTACAGCAATTGCTGGCCCGTCGTCGCGCCGGCAAAGGCCGTACGGTTGTAAAGCGTGCCGCCGAAACGGCGAAAATCGAGCAAACCTTCAGGCGTGCGGTTGAACATGACGCCCATGCGGTCGAGCAAATCGATGATCGCGGGAGCAGCTTCGCACATGCCCTTCACCAGCGGCTGATTGGCCAGGAAGTCGCCGCCGTAAATGGTGTCGTCAAAATGTTTCCAGGTGGAATCCCCCTCGCCTTTCAAATTTTTTGCGGCGTTAATGCCGCCCTGCGCGCACACAGAATGGGAGCGCTTCACCGGAACAATCGAGAAGAGATCAACAGGTATACCCGATTCCGCGACTCGAATCGTGGCCATCAGGCCGGCCAGACCGCCGCCGACTACGATAATTTTGGGCTGTGTCATTGCACGTAACCGCCGAGAGGAAACCATGCGTAATGAAATCCGAGCACGACCACGATGCCTGCGAGCGTGCAACCAACTCCTACGGCGGCGCCGAACCACGCGGCGGCATGCTGCGCCTTAGGAGTGATGGCGATTCCCCATTTGCAGGCGAAATTCCAGAGCCCATTTCCCAAATGGAAAGAGCACGCAGTGACTCCCACAAGGTACGCGATCACGTACCACGGATTCGTCATGTCCTGTGCCACTCCGGCATAACGCGTCACGCCGTGGCCGCCGAAGCGCTCGGTGTAAAGGTGCCAGCCGATAAAGACGAAGGCAAGCAACCCCGTCCAGCGTTGCAGTACATACATCCAGTTTGACATCCAGGGATGGCTGAGAGCGTTGGATTTCCCTCTCGACCAGATGTACATGCCATAGAGACTGTGGAACAAAAGAGGGATCCAGAGGACGGCCGCTTCGACGCCGATGCGCCACGGAACGGTTTGAAGTTCACCGGAAACTTGATTGTATTTTTCGATGCTGACTAAGGCGTAGCTATTAGACCAAAGATGATCGACAAGATAAGCGCCAATGGGAACTACGCCGCTGAGGGACTGCAGTTTGTCGAGAATATAGCCTGTTTTGGATTCAGGCGCTGCCGCCGGCATGCACGCTCCAAAATTATTTCGTACAAACAGAGTATAGGCAGGCGTGAAGAAGTTTGCAACCACGCGAGTGGGCTGAAATGGGACACGCCAGAGGGATTCTGCAAAGCAGGGGAGGAGTGAAGCCGCGGATAGTCGCCTATCGTAATGCATGAAACACACCGACGCGACACGAAGATTCCTGCTGAAATGTTCATGTTAAACTCATGGAATAGGCGCGGCATATATGTCTAACGAATACATGGCCGAACTGAAGAAGTGGGCGAACGAGCTCGTGCGCACCAATGCCTCGGGTGAGTTTGTCGGAATGCATCGCGCTGTGGAGCTGATGAGCAAGCACTTCGTGGTGCAACCTCACGAAGTTGCCATTCTCGTGGCCATGCCCGACGAGCGATTCCTGCGATTCGTAATGCCCGAAAACCTTCTGGGCATGGGCCAGATTCCGCTGACGAGCGCCAATTCACTGGCGGTACGCACCGTCCGAGAAAGACGGCCTGAAATGATCAACCATTTCTCGGCGGTCCCGCACGCTTCGGTTTTCGAAGCGGTCCCCATCTCGGAAGATAAGCGCGGGATTGCCATCCAGAAGATCATGAGCGTGCCGATCCTGCTGGATAAAAAGGTGATCGGCGTGATTCAAGTTTCGCGCAAAGGGGCCACCCCCTCAGAGGCCGGCCCGGACTTTGTGCCGCAACAGCTCCGAGAGCTCAAGACCATCGCCGATACAATCGCCCCCTGCGTCCCCCTCTGCGCCAAGGAATCTGAACTTCATAGCTCTTAAGCGAACTGTACGCGAATATCCGAGAGCGCAACTTTCTGCAGATGACCGGGTTTTATGACTGGAATACAACTCGGCACGCCACTCTTGCCATCATTCTAATAGGCGCAAATGAGGCTAGAGCAAGCTTTTTAAGAGTGCTGCCGGCGGTTGAGGCAGAAGGACTAGGAGACTAACAATGGTTATCAACTTCGCGGATGGGACGGGTCGCAGCATAATGACGAGGCTGGGGATTGGCACTCTTGCGCTTGGGTTTTGTTTGTGCGCGATGCCAGCGTCAGCCCAGCAGGACCCGCAGCAACCACAGGATCAGCAACAGCAGCAGCAACCGCAAGATCAGCAACAGCAGCAACCACAGGATCAACAACCGCAACAACCGGATCAACAGCAGCAAGCGCAACCCCCGCAGGCGCCCCAGGATGCGTCCCAGCCAAATGCAGCGCCCGACGCACAGCAGAACGGGCCGCAGGATAACTACACCGTGCCGGATTCGCTTACGCTGCCGGCGGGTGCGATTCTGCAAGTGCGGACGACGGGGTGGCTTTCCAGCGATAGAAATAAAGTGGGCGACAATTTAATACTGACGCTCGATCAACCGCTGATAGTCGACGGCTTGGTCGTGGCGAGGCGCGGGCAGACCGTGACGGGAACGGTGGTGAATGCGGAACGAGCCGGTCGGGTAAAAGGCGTCTCGAAGCTAGGGCTATCGTTAAGCCAACTAACGCTGGTTGATGGCCAGTTGGTTGACGTTAAAACTTCGCTGATCAAAGCAAGTGGCGGAACTTCGAACGGTCGAGATGCACTAGGTGTCGTAGGCACAACCGGATTCGGCGCCGCAGTCGGCGCGGCAGCCGCAGGAGGCCCAGGAGCGGCTATAGGCGCCGGCGCGGGGTTTGTCGCGGGCGTCACAGGAGTGCTGTTAACGCGAGGGAGACCAACGATCATCCCTCCTGAATCGCTGCTCACCTTTCGGGTGGAAACTCCGCTAACTATTTCCACCGTTCACGGCCAGGTGGCGTTCCAACCAGTCACGTCGCAGGATTATGGAACGAGTAACCAGACGCGACGGCCGAGAAGGTACGTTGGTCCTTATCCGCCTCCGCCATATGCTTACGCGTATCCCTACGGATCGCCCTACGGATATCCTTACGGTTATCCGGGATACTATCCGGGTCTGTACGTCGGCTATTACGGCGGATGGGGATATGGCCGGCGCTGGGGCTGGCGCTAGACCCTCAACACAACTTCCCGAATCATCGATCGAAGGGGACTCATTTCAAAGAGTCCCCTTTTCTTGTGTGTTGATGGGGAGCGGGAGCTGGAAGCAAGAAAGCAGCCGACGAAGTGAGCAAGCGCGACGCCATCCGATAAAATTGTAACCTAGCTGAAACATTTCCAGAGCATCCTGCGTTACTACTGCGCACGAGGTCAATTAGTGATTGACTTAGCCGCGTGTGCTTGTTAATTTCCGAATGCGTTAGATTTTTCCTACTCAACCGAGTGGAGGCACCGCAACTCACCGCATATGGCGTTCGTCGCGAAGAAAATTTTCTTAACAAAAGGGGTGGGCAAACACCGCGAGCGTCTTTCGAGCTTTGAGTTGGCATTGCGCAATGCCGGAATCGCCGCGTGCAACATCGTTCGCGTCTCCTCGATTTTTCCTCCCTACTGCAAGCTGATCTCCCGAAGCGAAGGGCTCAAGCATTTGAAGCCCGGCCAAGTGGCGTTCACCGTGATCAGCGAAAATCAAACGCGTGAGCCGCATCGATTGATCGCCGCAGGCGTCGGCCTGGCGTTGCCCGCTGATAAATCCATGTTCGGCTATTTGTCCGAACACCACTCATTCGGCGAGAGCGAAGAAATTGCCGGAGAGTACACCGAAGAGCTCGCTGCGGAAATGCTGGCGACAACACTGAACGTAGAATTCGATCCGGACCTGTCGTGGGACGAGAAAAAAGAGGTCTATCGCATCTCAAACAAGATCGTTCGCACCATGAACATCACGCAGTCCGCCGTCGGCGACAAGCGCGGCCTGTGGACCACCGTGTTAGCCGCTGCAATTTTAATCGGCGAAGACGATTAGTTCCCTGCTTCAGGCGCTCGCGTCATCGATTCTCTCCAACCAAAAAGTGACGTTATCGTTTTTTCGAGGCGGAGTGTGTTGTTGCGGAGGATCGGTCTGCTTTTAAGTAGCCGATTCGTTCCAGGACAGCGCCAACGATAAGCGGCAGCGCCACGGTCGCGTCGTCGAGCACCTCCGCAAATTTGCCGCCTTCTTCGCGAGGCACAAACTTCCCCCAGGAAACGGCTTCGGTATATGTGCTGCCGGATAGGCCGCCCCAATTCACAGGCTCGGGGCAAATTCGTAGGCCGTAGTTATAGCGTTTCAACGGTATTTTTTCGTAGCCTCGGCGCGCGAGAAGCTCCGCATAAACTCCAAACTGCTGGGCCCAATTGCGCGGGACGCCACCGCCGATGGTGAAAATTCCCATACGCTTCGTGGCTAGCATGGTCGAAGCATAATGCTCGAAATCCAGATACGGATCGAAACGCAGCGGTGGCTTTCCTTCTTTCTTGCGCTGCCGCTGATATAGCGCAAAATCAATTCCGAGCTCGGAATCGGTGAACGCCGGAACGAAAACCGGAACATTATGCTCGACGCAGGATTTCAGGATGCCGCGGCCCTTGGCGTGTTGTTGCAAATATTCGCCGATACGGCGATTCAGTTTCCAGCTGCAGACCGTTTCTTCCGAATCCCAACGCTGCAGAACGTGATCCACCACTTCTTCCACGGCATCCAGATTTACTTCCGGCTCGAGCGAATCGTAAACGCGGTTGTAACCGGCGAGGAAAAGCTCGTTGTCTCCCATTTTTTCGTCGTAGCGAAAATGAGAGCGGCCGGTGGCTTCCACCAGACCATGGGCCATCAACGCACCGGTGGAAACAATCGCCTTCACAATTCCCGATTCCACCAGGTCACAGAAAACCAAACCCATCTTGCCCACGGTGAGCGCGCCGGAAAGGGTCATGACGATGAAGCAATCTTTATCGCGAGCCATCGCTTCCAGCACGTCCGCGGCATCGCCGATTTGCCGGGCGGTATACGCAGTTTGGGCCATGGCTCGAACCATGTCGTCAATTGTGCGGATGCGTTGGAGGTCGAGCGGGAAAATGGGCGTGAGGTGATCTTCGATCGGGTCGTGCAGTGTACGCCCCGTCACGCCCTTTTTTTTTGCCATTCACAGCCCTCGCAGGTAATGTATGCTCCCAAGAGTTTTTGGGAGCGGCAAGCTGTCCCATTGCGCGCCTCTTGATATTACAAATGAGGCCAGTGCAAAAGAAAAATTTCCAGTTAATCCAAGGAGCGCGACCGCATTATGTCACGATACACTCCGATGCCGCCCGACAATTTCGGCGGCCTGCCGGAAGAACATTCCACTTACGAGACATCACGCGCCGTGATTTTTCCGGTGCCTCTCGAGCGAACAACCACCTATGAACGCGGGACACGCAACGGACCCGCGGCGATCATCGCCGCAAGCCGGCACATGGAACTGTACGACGAGGAATTGCAGCTCGAACCGTACAAGGAAATTGGAATCGCGACTCAGCCGCCGATTGACACGCAAGACGGCACTTTGAGCGAAGTAACCAGCGAACTTTTCACCGCGCAACTGTCACTGCTCGACGATAACAAGTTCCCTGTCGCACTGGGGGGCGAACATGCGTTGACGCCTCCGCTGGTTTCGGCGACCGCGAGAACCCACAAAGATCTGTGCGTCCTGCATATTGGCGCGCACGCGGAAATGCGCGATGAGTATCAGGGGAATCCTGCAAGTCATGCGTGCACCATGCGCCGCGTGGTTGAAATTTGCCCGGCGGTTCAAGTAGGCGTTCGCGCGCTGTCGGAAGCAGAGGCCAAGGCCATTCCGAAGTTGCGAACTAAAATTTATTGGGCTAAGGATATCGTGCGCGCCCCGTTGAAAACGTGGATCGCGAAAGTTCTTGAGGATCTGGGACCGCGAGTCTATTTGACGATTAATCTCGATGGATTCGACTCGTCTATCGTCCCTTCGACTGTCGCACCCGAACCCGGCGGCTTGGATTGGCACCAGGTGACCTCACTCGTGCGCGCAGTTGCGGACCATAAGAAAATTGTCGCGATGGATGTGGCCGAACTTGCGCCGCGCCCGGGGTACCACGCCGCGGATTTCCTGGCCGCCAAGCTCGTTTACAAATGCCTCGGATATATATTTTGCCAGTCTTGATGAAAGGAGATGCAATCATGCCGAGTATGGCCGCGTGGATTGCCGTAATGCAGCGTCCGATGACGCAACGTGACGTCGTCGTTTACGTTGAGACGCATTCGATATTTTGGTGGCTCCTGATCGGATTGATCGCCGGATGGCTGGCCGGCACCGTGGCTCGTGGACGCGGGTTCGGGTGTGTCGTGGATGTCATCCTCGGACTCATCGGCGCCGTGATCGGCGGATGGATTTTTGAAAGGCTAGGCATCGCTGCGTTTGGATTCTGGGGAAGCCTCGCGGCGGCTACCGTAGGCGCTATCGTGCTCGTGGCGATTGCAAGACTGTTCGCCGGCGGCCGGTCGGATTAACGTAGCCAGGACGGCGGGTTTTGTCCCCTGCTGGATCTGTCCCGAAGAGTTGCGGCCCGACCTCCACGTTCTTCCAGTCCCTCGGTATGATACGATTACAAGTTCCTTGAATATAAAAGAACAGCTATCCCGCCGCGCAAACTGAGCGAGAAAGTCGGAAGAAATTGAGCCAAACATCACTGTGGGCCATTCCGCTGGGCGGACTGGGCGAATTCGGCATGAATATGCTGGCCCTGCGCTTCGGCGACGAAATTATTGTGATCGATGCGGGATTGATGTTCCCCGAGCAGGAATTGCTGGGCGTGGACATCGTAATTCCCGACACCACCTACCTGAAACAAAACAAACGCATGGTCAAAGCCATCGTGCTCACGCACGCGCACGAGGACCACATCGGCTCGATTCCCTACATTCTCGCGGATCTGAACGTCCCGATTTACGGAACGCAGTTCACTCTCGCCATCGTCAAGAAAAAACTGGAAGAGCACGGCTTGCTCGAAACAGCGAAGTTGAACGAAGTCGCCGCGGGTGACACTACCATAATAGGCCCTTTTTCGATTGAATATCTGCACGTGACGCACAGCACTGTTGACTGCGTCGCGCTTGCGGTGCGCACGCCGGTCGGCGTGATCATTCACACGGGCGACTTTAAGATCGATCCCACGCCGGTAGACGGGAAACCTTTCGACTTGCATGCCTTCGCGCGCTATGGACAGGCAGGCGTGCTCGCGCTTTTCAGCGACAGCACCAACGTCGAGCGTCCCGGTTTTACTCCGTCCGAACGCGCCGTGATCGTTCGCCTGGAAGAATTATTTCGCGCCGCGCCAAAGAAAGTTGTGGTGTCGTGCTTTTCCAGCTCCGTGCACCGCATTCAACAAGTGATCGATATTGCCCGAATGGTCGGGCGCAAGATCGGATTCGTAGGGCGCAGCATGGTGGACAACGTTGAGATCGCGCATGGACTTGGCAAGCTGCGCATCCCCGATGGGAGTGTCGTTCGGCCCCAGGATATCAAAGGCTACGATCCGCACAAGCTGGTCGTGCTAGCTAGCGGAACGCAAGCGGAACCCCTCTCCGCGCTTTCGCGCATCGCGGTAGATAATCACCGGCTGATGAATATCGCGGAAAACGACACCGTGATTTTGTCTGCGCGAATTATTCCCGGCAACGAGAAGAATATTTTCCGCATGATCGATCACCTGTTCCGCCGTCGCGTGCTTGTGTATTACGAAGGCGGCAGGTCCGCGCCCATCCACGTGTCAGGCCATGCCAGCCAGGAAGAAATGAAGATCTTGCTGCAACTCGTCAAACCGAAGTATTTTATTCCCGTGCACGGCGAGTACCGCCAGCTTTTCCGCCACGCTGCATTAGCCGAACAACTGGGCGCAGTAGGCTCAGAAATCTTTCTGATCGAAAGCGGCCAGCCTATCGAGTTCACCGCCGATGGCGGCGCGCGCAAACGCGAGCCAGTAACGGCCGGCCGTGTCTGCGTGGATTCCGGTTCGCTTGAGGAGATCGAAGATGTAGTGATTCGCGACCGCCGGCACCTGGCCGAAGACGGCGTGGTTGTGCCGATCATTGCCATCGACAAACACACAGGCCGCATGGAGACCGCGCCGGAAATCGTCACCCGCGGATTCTTACCGAACGAAGACGGCGCCGAGCTGCTGGCGAGAGCGCGTGAAGTGATTTTGCGTACCGTGGAACAATCCACCCAGGAAGAAAAGACGGATTGGAACGTAATCAAAGAAAAAATTCGCCAGGATTTGAAGCGGTTCCTCAATAAACAGACCTCGAAGCGCCCGTTAATCCTGCCGGTGATTTTGGAAGTATAGTCCTCGCTGTGAAATACACGTTGCGCGATTACAAACCGGAAGATTTCGGCACATTGTACGAGATCGATCGCGCCTGCTACCCGATGGATATCGCATATTCGAAACGAGAGCTGCGCGCATATCTCCAGATGCCTGGCGCGGAATGCATCGTGGCGGCAACGGCCGATTCCATAGCGGGATTCTGCATAAGCGCGCATCAAGATACGCGCGGTTATATCGTAACCATCGACGTCCTGGAGCAATTTCGAAGAACTGGTGTGGGATCTTCCCTTCTGCACAAAATGGAACAAAGCCTTGCAGCCAATGCGGTGCGAGAAGTATGGCTTGAGACAGCAACCGACAACGAATCCGCAATTGCCTTCTGGAAGAAGCACGGATATCGTACCTGCGGCACTCGAGCGGGGTATTATCCTGGCGGGCGCGACGCTTTCTCCATGGAGAAAACGATCGACTCCCCCGCCGCCAAATCAAAAGAGAGCGGATAAACATGCTACTGTGGCAAGCCGTCGTTCTGGCAATCGTACAGGGTTTAACCGAGTTTTTGCCGGTCAGCAGCAGCGCCCACCTGATTCTGATTCCTTGGCTGTCCCAGGGCCGCATTCCTGACCCCGGAATGGCTTTCGACGTTGCGCTTCATTTGGGAACGCTCATCGCCGTGGTTCTGTTTTTTTTGCGCGACTGGGTGCGGCTAACTCTGTGCGGGCTCGGATTCCATTACCCTCAGCGCGCTCCGGAGCTTCAAGTCGTGTTCAACCGGCGCCTGTTCTGGTACTTGGTTGCGGGAACCATTCCGGGCGCGTTGGTCGGATTTTTCTTCGAACGTACCATTGATGAACACCTTCGCAATCCGGTTCCCATCGCGTGCGCTATGATCCTAATTGCGCTTTTGATGTGGTACGCGGAATACACGAGCCGGCTGGATCGTGCCATCGAGCAGACTTCGTTCAGCGACTCTCTAGCGATCGGATGCGGACAAGCCCTGGCGCTTTTTCCCGGCGTTTCGCGTTCCGGAATCACGATTACGGTAGGACTATTTCGCGGCATGACGCGTGAGGCTGCCGCTCGCTTCTCATTTCTGCTCGCTACACCGCTCATCGCAGGAGCTGCCGCCAAGGAGCTTCCCAAACTCATTAAGGCTCATCGCGCCGGAGGCCTCGATTTGCCTATGTCCACATTGGCGATCAGCGTCGCCGTTTCAGCCATCGTTGGCTATGTGGTTATCGCTTTCTTTTTGCAGTATCTGCAAACACGCACATTGAAGATCTTTATTTACTACCGAATCTTGTTTGGTATAGTCGTCTTGTTGCTCGCGTTCCTCCCACTGGGCTTTGCGCGATAGCGCCCGCGCCGCCTGGCTGTTACGCGTGAGCCTTCCCCATTGTTTGCACCTCGGTCCGCAATTGCGCCCGAGGTAAACTGCGCCGTATAGCGAAATCGAAGCTTGAGCAGTTCGAGTCGCCCGCGGCCCGGGTTTTCAATGTAAAGGGGAAGCTTGTGCGCATCTTGTCGCCTACCGAAAATAAACGCATCAATGAGCTTGTCGGATTTGTCGGCCTTAGCATCGCTTTTCTTCTCGCGCTGAGCCTGCTGTCCTATTCTCCGCACGACGTATCGTTTAATGTGTCCGCTCCTCCGCCAGGAGCCGGCCCGGCAAGAAATTGGATCGGGCCGGTTGGAGCGCATATGGCCGATCTCTTCTTCCAATTCTGCGGCTTTAGCGCGTTCTTGTTTCCGGTTGCCATGTTTGCCGTGGCCATGCGTTGGTTTCGCAGCCAATTAATCGAGGCGCCCGCCGCAAAGCTTGTAGGCGCCAGCATGCTGTTGCTTTCTCTTTCGGCCGAGATGACGCTGATACACCTGCCCCAAGTGCGCGGAGTTCTTCCTCCAGGCGGCTTGCTCGGGACCGTTCTAGCCGAGGGATTGCGCGCGGCGTTAAATCCGGTCGGGGCCAACTTAGTTTCTGTTGTTCTCATTCTTACTTCATTATTTTTGACCACAAGCTTCTCTTTGCGGACAGCGGCACATTGGCTCAGGGCGCCCATGTCCACGGATGGCATTTTCGGAAAATGGATGGCTCGCGTGAGTGAGTGGCGAGAGGAGCGCGAATCGTCGCGCCTGAGAAAGCGCGTTGAGGAAATCAAGATTGCAGGGCGCCCGCCGGTAGCCCCACAGCGAGTCTCGGCGAAAGAGCTGCCGCCAACCGCGGATGAGCATGATGGAGGCGAAGATTCGGAAGAGGAATCGAAAGACGCCAAGCGGGCATCCGCCGTGATTAAATTTCATGAACTGGAGAAGGCGACTCCGCCAAAGAAAGCCGCGCCCGACCCCAAGATTTCTCGCGGTAGAACGAGCTACAGGCTTCCGCCCTCTTCTCTGCTGCAGATGGCCGAGCGCGGCCAGAAAATGGACGAAACCGAATTGAAGGAATGCGCGCGTGCGATCGAACAAAAGTGCGCCGAATTCGACGTCGCGGGGCGCATTACCCAAATCAATCCCGGCCCCGTCGTTACGACGTTTGAATTGAAGCCCGAAGCAGGCATCAAGTACAGCCGAATTACAGGCCTGGGCGATGATCTGTGCCTGGCGCTGAAAGCTGAATCGATTCTAATCGAGCGTATCCCGGGGAAATCCACCGTCGGCATCGAAGTGCCAAACGTGCATCGTGAAACGATCGCTTTGCGTGATGTGGTGGAATCTCCTGAATTCAGCCATTCCCCTTCCAAGCTCACGCTTCCTTTCGGAAAGGATCTGATTGGCCGCATCCGCGCAGGCGATTTGACGCAAATGCCCCACTTGCTGATCGCCGGTTCAACCGGAACGGGCAAGAGCGTGTTCATAAATTCCCTGCTGATGGGCATGCTGTATAAAGCCACGCCGGACGAGCTAAAGCTCGTGCTGATCGATCCGAAGCAGCTGGAGCTGGGATTGTACGCCGACATCCCGCACCTATTCACTCCCGTGGTGACGGACCCGAAAGTTGCCGCGAACGTGATGCGCAACGCCACGCGCGAGATGGAGCGCCGTCTGAAACTCCTGGCACAGCGCGGCGTGCGAAACATCGATCAGTACAACCGTACATTCGAGAAGGGCCAATCGCTTTCGCTCTTCGACAACGTGGAGGAAGAAGAACACAAGCCGCTTCCCTACCTCGTGATTGTCATTGATGAGTTGGCTGACCTCATGATGGTGGACACCAACGGCGTGGAAGAATCCATCACACGGCTGGCGCAAATGGCGCGCGCGGTCGGCATCCACTTGATACTCGCCACTCAGCGGCCGTCGGTGGACGTCATTACCGGGTTGATTAAAGCGAACTTCCCCGCTCGTATTTCTTTCCGCGTGGCCAGTAAAGTAGATTCGCGCACGATTCTCGATGCCAATGGTTCGGAATCGCTGCTCGGCAAGGGCGATATGCTGTATCTGCCCGCGGGGTCGTCGAGGCTTCACCGCATTCACGGCCCCTACGTGCACGAATCGGAAGTCGGTGCGGTCTGCGATTTCTGGCGCGATCAAGCTAAGGCAATTTACAACGAAGAGTTGCTGAAACCGCCGAAGGATGACGCATTCAGCGGTGGTGGCTCCTCCGGAGGAGAGGGAGCTGGAGAAGAAGTTGACGATGACCTGTACCAAGAAGCTGTGCGCGTGGTCTGCGAAATGGGACGCGCATCCACCTCCACTTTGCAACGCCGCCTGCGCGTTGGTTACGGCCGCGCGGCGCGTTTGATTGATTTGATGGAGAAGGACGGAATCGTCGGCCCTCCCGATGGTGCGAAAGCCCGCGAAGTTCTGAAAAAGAAAGACTGGATCAAGGAATTTGACGAGTCCATGAAGTAGAGCCGCGCATTGCGCTCCCCGGCTGCATTCAACCCAAGCTTCCTTCCGGGTATGTGCCGGAAAACGCCGTTTTCCCTTTTCAGCGTCGCCGCTTTTCCGTAGAATCGTAAATCGTTCCCGTGCCGAGGTAGCTCATTGGTAGAGCGCGGCCCTGAAAAGGCCGGCGTAGCCAGTCCGATTCTGGCCCTCGGCACCATCCCCTACTTCGCACGGAGTCGCCGACGCGCTATTAATTGCTCCCGTGCTCGTCATATACTTCTCATCTTGAAGCTCTGCGGCGCTTCAAAGCCGTCGCGCTGAGGAGTCCCCGTGAAACGTTGGGCGAAAATTCTGCTGGCAGTCGTCGGTCTCGTCATTCTCGCGGTAGTGGCGATCAAGCTCTTCGTAAACGCAAACACGTTCCGCCCCGCCATCGAAAAACAACTCACCACCACGCTCGGCCGCGACGTAAAGGTGGGCAATCTGAGCCTCTCGCTCTTCCGCGGCAGCCTGGTGTCCGAAGGCCTCACGGTCGCCGACGATCCCGGCTTTAGCGCCGAGCCGTTTCTGACGGCGAAGGAGTTCCGCATTGGCGTCTCGCTGCAGACGTTGATTTTCTCGCGGCAGTTGAACCTGCGAAGCTTTCAGATTGAGTCGCCGCAAATCAGATTAATTCGCGCGGCCAACGGCACGTGGAATTTTTCCAGCCTCGGACTCGTCCGCGCGTCGGGCGCGCCTACTAGCGGAGCTGCCTCCAACGGTACTCCGGGAAGTTCAAAAGGATCCGCGCCGGACATTGCTGACCTATCAGTCGGCAGCATCGTTATCCAAGACGGCCACGCCGTGATCGTCGGCCTGCCCGCGCACAGCAAGCCAATCGTGTACGACCGCGTGAACCTTACGGCCAGCGATTTCTCGTTCCGCTCGCAGTTCCCAATCGGGCTCCACGCGATCCTGCCCTCCGGCGGTACTGTCGAAGTAACCGGGCACGTCGGCCCGATCACTCGCGACGACCCGGCAAGCAGTCCGGTTGACGTGCAAATCTCCGCGAAGCGCCTCGACCCGGTCGCTGCGGGAATACTCGATCCGGGTGCCGGCGTAGCGCTGCTTGCGGACGCCGACCTGCATGCCACGTCCGACGGGCAAACACTCAACACGAGCGGCACCATTCGCGTCCAGAATCTCAAACTTAAGCCGGCAGCGACCGCTGCCTCGAAACCGCTTGACCTCACTTACCGCGGCACTTTTCGCCTGAAAGAGAACGCCGGCCAGATTGAAGACGCCAGCGTAAAGATCGGCGACGCCGCGATCCATGTAAACGGAACATATAAAAGCAACGCGCAAGACGCGGAGGATCCTGTACTGAACTTGAAACTCGCCGGGCAAAGTCTGTCGATCGATGAACTCCAGCCGCTGATATCCGCGGCCGCGGTCCGTTTTCCCAACGGCTCGGTGCTGAAGGGCGGGACGGTTTCGATGAACATGGCCATTACTGGCCACGCAAAAGCCGCCGTCATCATTGGTCCGATTGCGCTCGACAACGTGAGCCTGGTTGGTTTCGATGTCGGTTCGAAAATTCACGGCATCGCGGCGCTGAGCGGCGTGAAAACGGGAGACACCACGAATTTCCGAAAGTTGACCGTGAACGTTCACATCACGGACGCCGGGGTAGTGGCCGACAACATTGAAGCCGTGATCGAGGGAATGGGCGAGCTTTCCGGCAGCGGCACCGTCTCGCCCACCGATCAACTGGATTTCAATCTCACGGTGAAAAATGCGCCATCCAAAGGAATCGCCGCCAAAGTCGGGGTGGGCTTGCTCACGACATTGAACGGCTCGGGAAGCGGTTCGGGCAACGGCTCCGGCGTGCCCATACACGTCGCCGGCACGTCCGAGGAACCCTATATCACCGCCGATGTCGGCGGCGCCGTCGGGAAGAAAACCAAATCCATTACATCCATCTTCGGTAAAAAGAAATAACTCGTGCCGTGCGTGTGCGCATGCCGGCTCTTTCTCACTTTCACTTCGCTGGAAAGTAAAGCCAGCGGGGCTCAGGCGGGAAGGCGTTGCGTTTTGGTCTATGCATGGGCAACCACTTGGTACGGGCGCATCATTTCATTGTCTTCGTGTTCGAGTATGTGGCAATGCCAGACGTAGCGGCCGGCGTAGCCTTCGAAGTGCACGATGATTCGCGTGGCCATGCCGGGTTCGGCGCGCACGGTGTCCTTCCATCCCGCTTCCGATGGGTCTGGAGGCACGGGTTCGCCCGTGAATTTCAACTCGCGCTTGCTCATGTAGGTGGAGGTTTCGAAGCGGCGCCTATCTAGAATCTGGAAGCGCACCAGATGAAGATGAATAGGATGCGAATCGTCGGTGGGATTGATCAGAGTCCAGATCTCGGTCGAGTTGAGCACGGGGGTTTCCGTAATGGGTTGGTGCCAGTACGTGCCGTTCAGCAGCATGAGAACGGGCTCGGCGACGCGATTTACATACTGGTCGAGAGAAAGAAGCCGCGTCTGTACTGCTTGAGATTCGGGAGTTTTTGGCACGGGGCGCAAGGCTGCCGGCAGCGCACTGAGGTCGTTCACTTTATCGCTCGAAACGCGGAATTGCATTACCACGAATGCGTCGCTATTGAGAATGATCTCCTCGCCGCGATGGCCGCTGAAGTCAACGACGAGATCAACTCGTTCGCCCGGCGCAATCATCAGTGCCTTGAGAGAAACCGGCGCGGGGAGTAATCCCTGGTCCGTTCCTATCTGGCTGAAAGAAGCGCCGTTTGCGAATGACAAATGGTAGAAACGCGCATTTGAACCGTTGAGCACGCGAAGGCGATATTTACGCGGCGCTACATCGAGGTACGGGAATATTTTTCCGTTCACGAGAATAGCGTCGCCGAAAACTTCGGGAACCCACGGAGCGTTCGTTTTGTCCGACACCGGATAAAAGAGCTGGCCTTGAGGAGTAAAGAAACGGTCGGAAATCACCAGCGGAATTTCATATTTTCCGTTCGGCAACTGGAGAGCGTCTTCCGCGTCGTCTCGCACGATGTACACGCCCATCAATCCCGCGAAAATATTGAGGCGGTTAATTCCCATTGCGTGGTCGTGATACCACAGCATCGCGGGGTCCTGCTGGTTCGGGTAGTGATACAAGGCCGATTTCCCGGGAACAATCCAATCCTCGGGATAGCCGTCGCTATCGGGGGGCGCTTTTCCGCCGTGAAGGTGTACCACGGTGCGAACTTCGGGTTCGTCCGCGCCAGCCCCGGCAAGGTTGTGGTCTATAGGAAGAAAATGCTTGTCGGGTAGCTCGTTGACCCACTCGACCAGAATTTCCTGTCCGCTGCGGACATCGAATGTGGGGCCCGGAAACTGCGAGCCGAAACCCCACATGCGCGTGGGCTTCAGGTCGCGGTGGACTTTCATTTCGAAGGGCTGCATGGCTTGGCGGTAGTACGGAATTTTTACCGCGGGATCTGCCGGACTGGGCTGGTAGCGATCGGGTTTCGCAATCGGGGGGATCGGGAGAGGGTCCACGAACTTGGCCAGTGTGTTCGGGTCGAGGGTGGAGGCCTTTACCGGCACTGATTGGGCGAGCGCAGGCAACTTGTTCATCAGCAACGCCGTGGTGGCCAAACCAGAACGGTGAAGGAATTTTCGTCTTGTGATCACGCAGCTCCCTTAAGCTCGGGAAGATAGCACGCAGGGAAAACGAGGCACGTGCGCGGGCTTGCCGCACGTGCCTCGTCGTCCAGCGTCAACTATCGGTTCGAAGTTTAGTTCGAAGAGGAGGAGAACTCCACTTCCCCGGTTTTATCGTTCAAGATAAACAAGTCATTATCGTCCACCTGTTTGAAATCGAACATTTGAGTGATTGAGTTCGCTATGGTGTCAAACGAACCGTTTCCGATGCGCTGCCCGTCCAACCAATTGTCCTCGATGAATCGAATCGTGGAACTCTGGTCGGTCATGGAGTGGTCCACGAAATTGCGTCGTGCCCACGGTGAAATCACCATATAAGGCAGGCGCGGACCATATCCGCAGCGGCCCTGCGCGTGCAAGGTGCTTGGGTTAATGCCAGGAAGCGCAGTCGCTCCGCTCCCGCACGATCCGTTGGTTAGAACATCGGCGAGAGGAACCGCGGATGTATTCACTATTTGGCCTAGCTGATGGTCGTACCAACCGTCAGAGTCGTCGTAGTTGATCACGACGGCCGTGTTTGCCCACTCCGGCTGGCCTTGCAGGAAATTGATTACGTCGACGATGAACGTCTGCTCGTCCAACGGATCGGAGTAGCCCGCGTGGCCGTCCTGAAATCCCGGCGCTTTCAAGAAACTTACGGCGGGAAAGTTACCGGCTCGGATTGCGGCGTAGAAGTCCAGGATGTCATATTGGTGATTGGCGCCATCGCCCTGTTGGCCGATAAGTTTCACTGAACTCGGCCGGGCGTGGGTGGGATTGGCAGTGGAGACGTAATATTGGAACGGCTGATGGTGCGGGATGTAATCAGCTTTCTTCGTCGCAGTTATCGCGGAAGTGGTCGATCTGCTGCACCCGGTGCTTCCGTTTGCATTCACGATGCTGAGGTTAAAACCTCCTTCGAAAAAGCCCCAGCTCACGCCGGCTGCGTTCAACAGATCGCCGATATTCCGGCCGCCCATCTGTACCGTCTCAGAAGTTGTGGTGGAGCAAACATCGCCCACCGGGTCGGCGTCACTATTCAGCGTGAATCCGCCGTTTCCGTCAGGCACGATTGAGCCGCTGCCGTTCAAGCTCTGGATGACGCCATTGGTTTGACCGGATACGAGATTGATGGCGCCTGGAGTGGAGGGGCCAAAATTCGTATCGTAGGAGTTGTCGCTCATGGCGTAGTGTTGCGCGTAGTTCCAGAGCGCCGTGACCGTATTTCCGTCGTAATAGCCCATGACCAAGCCAGTGGTATCCGCTATTGGCGGCGCGCCTGGAGGCGGGCCGGCGGTTCCGGTGTTGAGCGGAAAGAGGTCCATCAAGCCGCCATCAAAGGCGGCTTGCTCCGGAGTGTAATCGTGATCCTGGTCGGAAGTGGCGGCTTGAGAGCGATCCAGGCGAAAAGGGTTGCTCGCACCAGCAAGATTTAGCGGATTCAGGTTGGGGTTATTGTTGAGAAGCGCGTTGCTGAATCCATTGACTGCGGGGGTCCCTGCCGCGGCTTTAAACTTGGGTTCGCCAGAGGGGTTTGTGGCGACGGGATAGGTCCCGAAATAGTGGTCGAAAGAAACGTTTTCCTGGAAAATGACGACCAGGTGCTTGATTGGGGTAGCTGCCTTGACGCTGCTCGGTGGTGGGGGAGCAGCGCCCAACATTCCGGGATTCAACATCATTCCGGCCAGCAAAATCGCGAAAACTCTGCGCATATTCTGAATCCTCCATTGGCTTCGTGGCTTGTCGGCTGCCCCGTACAGCCGGCACGAGCGAAGGAAGGCTAGTCGCAGGAAGTTACAGAGTTGTGAATCTGCCATGATGTCATGGTGAAGTCGCAGGATGCCTCGCATGGCTGATCGAAACACTTCAATTCCAGAACCGGTTAGAATTGTAACAGGTGATTGTTTTGTGCGAGTTACGGCGATTTCTGTTTGTGAGTCAGAACCGGTTAGAAAGGCAATGAGAGCCTCGACGCACGCTGCGGCTGTGATCAAATTTTTGGGTTTGCAGAATTGGATTTTTTGGCGATTTGAGCTGATCGCCGTTGTTTGTTTTCCGTGAGTTACGAGGTGTTCTACTTCCTGAGTTTGGCGATTTAATTTGGCGCGATTCATGGCAAAGTCAGCGCAGAAAGTAGAGGCGAGCGGCTTTTTTTGAGGCGTGTGGTGTACGGCTGCAGAGTTGCATACTCTGCACCGGCTGCGGCCCGGCGACGGCAATCGTGACGCGGTGAGAGCGCATGGTCCCCGGGCCGCCCGAAGACGAGCTTCGGCGCGGNNACCTCCTATAAATACTACCGCTACCGCCGCCCACAGCGGGCAAGCTGGCCACAGCGAGCAGGCGCAACCCTACCGCTCGCTCCTTTTCCGGAGCGCAAAGCAAGCAGATTAATTTATATTTGAGGGAAGTGCCTTTATATCATACTTTTATCCTGAAGTCAAGGGATCGCCTGTGTGAGCATATGGTGCCGCGGTACGGTTCTGTTCCGCTTTGAGAATGAGGTAGAAAAGGTCGAGCCAGGGGATTCTTGGTGCGCAAGGTCAAAAACGGCACCTCTCCAAAAACCAAAGGGAGGCGCAGCCTCAAATTTTCGTCCTCGGCTCGAAAAACTCGAGGAGGTAAAAGAAGTGGCCGGGCGCGCCAATCGGCGGACAGGATTTTGCTTGACCTTGGAGTCGTTCCAGCGTTTAAGCTGGAGTTGTGAGGTCAAAGGATTCCGTAACTCGGCCGATGCACAGCAAGGAGCTAGCACGCCTGGCAGGCGTTAGTGCAGACACTCTGCGCTACTACGAGCGTCGCCGCCTTATGCCCACCATACGGCGCTCGGCGGCTGGGTACAGGTTGTTTTCGCCAGAAGCGCTTGTGCGGGTGCGAATGATTCGCGGCGCGCTAGCTCTGGGATTTTCGGTGAACGAGCTAAGCGACATCTTCCACGAACGGAACAGTGGAGGAGCGCCCTGCCACCGAGTTCGCAGGCTGGCCGCCGAGAAGCTAGTCGCTCTCGAAGCGCGCCTTCGCGAATTGCAGTCCTGCCGTCGCGACTTAAGGGAAACGCTGGGCGAATGGGACCGTCTGCTGGCTAGAACTCCCCACGGCAAACCGGCGCGATTGTTGGAGGCGTTTGCCGCAGCTCACCCGAAAAGTCTCGCTCGGAGATCTCCTCTTGGAGTGCTGACTCGCGACAAACGAAAACAGGAGAAACGACAATGAAAACGATTTTTGGAGTTGCATTCTGTTTGGCCGCCAGCATCATCGGTACGGCCTCGCAGCAGACTTCCACCGCGCAGAAGCAGGATACGCAAGCCTCGCCCGCTATGTGCCCCATGCACGACGCGCATTCCCAGATGAATGAGCGCGGCGAAAAGGGCATGGGCTTTTCTCAGACTGCTACTACGCACCACTTCTTCTTGAATTCAAGCGGCGGCGTGATCCAGGTGGAGGCGACAGATGCCGCGGGGGCTTCGGATAAGAGCAGCATCCGAATGCACTTAGAACACATCGCGCAAGCATTTCAAAACGGCGATTTCGACATTCCCATGTTCGTTCACAATACAGTTCCGCCCGGAGTGCCAGAAATGAAAAGGCTCCGTGAAAATATTCATTATTCGTTCGAAGAGACTGCTAGAGGAGGGCGTGTGGTTATCTCCTCGTCAGACAAGGAAGCTCTGGACGCAATCCATCGTTTTTTGCGTTTTCAGATTGAAGAGCATAGGACCGGCGATGCGGTGGACGTTCACTAGGAGTCAACTTACACCGGTCGCTCCGGCATCGCGGTGCTATCGCGTGGAAGCCGGCACAGACTTCAAGTAGGCGATGATGGCGACGGCGTCCTCGTGATTGAGGTGATAGATGTGCATGGGGGGACGGATGACTTCACCGTTTGGGTCTCGGCCCTGTTCGAGGATTGCCTCGCCGTCGGAATCGGTGTAGGCGGCAAAGCCGGCCAGCGGAGGGGCTTGCTGGGCCCAATTGTGATCCGGATGGACGGGCACGATCCACACCGGGGCTCCTTGCAATGCGCGAGAGTTGTCGAGATTGCCTTGCGCGTCGCGGGGCGTGTGGCATTCGGTACATCTCGCGACTTCCTCAACCAGATATTTTCCGCGCTTCACCTGAGACTGGCCGGATGACGACGAGGAATTGGGCGCAGTCTGCTTGGAGGTTTGGGTGGAAGCGAAGACTGCCGCAGCGAACAAGACGAGCGCGAGGGCGCACAAACAAAAAGTAGTTTTCATTTGATTTTAGTAGCACATCTTTGCGGCAGGCGTCCAGCAAATGATTGGGCGGAAATAATTGCGGTCTCGCTGAATCTAAATATATTTCCGTGCGCGACAATTACGGCAGGACAGAAAGCGCTTTGAAGATGCGATCGCCGAAGGAAAACCCGGACGCCGGCTGACCTTTGGGGTCCCGCGCGTTGGACTCCACGAAAGGTCCACCGTTGTCGAGGACCAAACGGTCGCCCCAGCCGATAAGACCGAACAGGCGAATCAGATCCTGCGTGGGCTTCGAAATCGGAACGATGTAGGTGGGCAGCAAGGAATATTGGACACGCTTGACCACGGTGGGCGCCAATCGCCGCATAGCGTTGTGCAATTCGCCGGGATTCTCGATGGGACATTCGACCGCGTGAATCAGAAAGAAACCGCGCTGGCGGAAGTCACTGAGAGTGCGGAGTTCATCGATCTGCGAACTCACGGGGCCGCTGCATTTCACCAATTCTTCAAAATAGACGCGGGCGGCCACCGAACGAGTGGAGTGATCCGCGGCGGGGCGATAAAAATAATCGGCCTCCAGCGCGGGGGGAGCGGCATTTAAAAGCAGAGTTTTGATCTGGGTGGGGCGAAAGCGCGCGGCGAGGTCGAGCCGCTCTTTGCGGCGGAGAACATGCGCATCGTCAACGCGAGCCCCGCAACCTTCGCAAATAGGCATCCGAGACCTTCTCCTACGCCGTCGCCTGCCGGGCCTTAGCCGAAAGAGGATGCCATGCGCCCCGCAGCAGCGCAAGTGCGCGCGGTTCGGGGCGCGGAAACTGGGGCTTTAACGGGCATACGAAATTCAGCAAAAATATATTAAATTTCGAGATCGGTTGCTCAGGGCAGATCCTATGGCGCGGTTTGAATCGGCATTCCGAACGGCGCGAGGGCTTCGCGGACAACGCTAGCTTCGCCGACCGCTACAATTGCGGCCCGAGACGCCGGAAAATATTTCTTAGCCGCGGAGTCCACGTCGTCGGCTGTGGTCGCCGCGACCTTCTTTCCGTAGATGCCGATCTCTTCCGGAGGCAGACTTTTCACCCAAAGAGCGGCGAGTGCGCGTGCGACGGAAGCCCGGCTTTGCAGGCTAATGGCCTGGATGCCGACAAGGAAGCGCTTGGCTTGACTGAGCTCATCGGGCGTGGGGCTGGTGGTGACGAGGCGATTTAGCTCGTAAGTGATTTCGTTAACGGTGGCGGCAGTGACCGCGTTGCGAACGTCGGCGTGACTTACGAGAGCGCCAGCGGCGCGGTACGTATTCACAGATGTGTGAGGCGAATAGGTGTAACCCTTTTCCTCGCGAATATTCGAAGTGAGGCGCGAGCCGAAAGTGCCGCCGTAAATGGCGTTGGCAACCACGGCGGATTCGAAATCCGGATCGCCGCGCAAGGGACCGGGGGCGGCAAACTCTATGGTTGTTTGGACCGAGCCGGGGCGTTCGACGACGAATACAGCGTGGGGCGGATCGGGAGTGAAACGCGGGGTCTCGGCGATGGGAGATTCCGCCGGGGACTTCCAGGCTCCGAAATTCGATTTGACCAGCTCGAGCATTTTCTCATTCTGAAAATCACCGACGGCGATGAAGACCGCCTGGTCCGGGCGAAAACGCTGCGCGTATATCTTGCGTAAATCGGCGGAAGTGGACGCAGCGATGGATCCCTTGGTGGGAGAAATCACGTGATAGGGATTTTTCCCGAAGAGAACATTGGCCACGGCGCGAGAGGCGAGAAAACCGGGATCGGCTTCCTGCTGTTGGAGACTGTCGGCAAGATTGCTTTTGGCAAGCGCGACTTCGTCGTCCGGAAATGATGCGTTCTGGAGAATGTCCGCCAGGACGGCCATGGCAGGCTCGGCTTTGGCCGCGAGAACCGTGGTGGAAACTTCTATGGAATCTTTCTCCGCATTGGCGCTGAGGTCACCGCCGGCGCCCTGAAAATCTTCGGCAATTTTCTTTGCATTTCGCGATTTGGTTCCCTGATCGATGGTATTGGAGAGCAATTCAGAAATTCCAGGGCGATCGGATGGGTCGGCGGCAAGACCTCCGCGCACCGAAACACTGTAAGACAGCGTCGGAAAACCGGGCTTGGAGACGAGCCATACGGTGAGGCCGTTATCGAGCTTGGCGATTTTTACGGAAGGAGCTTCCAGCGGCTTTTCCGGTCCGTACGGGGGAAGATCTTTCGGCAACGGCGTCTGCTGTTTCTGCGCGAAGGCACACGACGCGAACAACATTACGATGCCAACCAGCTTCAGGAATCTCACTGTGCGCCTCCGGACTTTCCGGCGCCGGGACTGGCGGGCGCAGGAACTCGATTGATGATCGTACGGTTCGTGCTGACGAGGTACTTGGTTGCAAAGGCGCGCACTTGATCGGGCGTAACTTTCGCGAGGTCG
>PLZZ01000193.1 GCA_003153585.1 Acidobacteriota bacterium
GGAGTTTCCAAAGTCATGCCTTTGCGTTTTTCTTCGGCATTCAGCTCGCGTGGAACCATGTCGAGCAAGTAACACGGAATTCCAGCGTTGGCCAGGTGAGCCGCAATACGCGCGCCCATCGTTCCAGCGCCCAGCACAGCCGCTTTTTCGATTCGATGCTTCATCAATGCCTCGCAGAGGCCCAAGCGTGCGCGTCGAGGTTACAGAAGCGGAAACCCGCGGTCAACCCAAAGCCCTTGCAGCCGCTAAGTGCGTTACAGTGTCCTATAGAACTAGGGGCGCTACAAATGGGAACTACTTCCAATTGGCTTGGGAAAGCCATTCGCGGTCTGCGTTCATTCGCCTATAACTCCGGCGGCCCGCGGCCCAAAGTCGGTGTCGCGCTCGGCGGCGGCTTCGCGCGGGGCATCGCCCACATTGGCGTACTGCGCGTCCTGGAACAATACGAGATTCCCGTTGATTTCATCGCCGGCACCAGCGTTGGCGCTCTGATCGCCGCCGCCTATGCCAGCGGAACAACCCTCGACGAAATGGCTCGGCAAGGAAGTCTGACTCGCTTCCGTGATTTTGGACGCTGGACGCTTTCGCGCATGGGCATGGCTTCCAACGAGCGCCTCGATGAATTCCTCCATCGTTTCACTACCGCGAGAAGTTTCGCCCAGATGAAAATTCCTTTGGCTATCGTTGCCACCGACCTGCTTTCGGGCGAGTCCGTCCATTTCACTAAGGGAGAGATCAGCCCCGCGCTTCGAGCTTCTTGCGCTTACCCCGGTCTTTTCCTGCCCGTTGAACATGACGGCCATTTTCTCGTGGACGGATTTCTCACCGAACAAGTGCCTGCACCCGCCCTCCGCGAAATGGGCGCTGAGGTGATCATTTCGGTTCACTTGGAGCCGGGAATTCTGGATTCGAAGCCGCGCAATACCATCGAAGTGATCAGCCGGGCTTTCTCAATTATCCAAACGGCTGCGAATCAGCCCTGGCGTGGAGAGACCGACGTACTCATCGAACCCGGAGTGCACCACATACTCTGGGATGAATTCGTGAAGACCCCGCAACTCATTGCCGCAGGGGANNGCTTCCCAAGCCTCCGAGGAAATTTGAACCCTGTCGGCTTGCCCTTCCGCTAGTAAGAACACGCCTTGATTTTACCGTGGAGCGCTCGCCGTTCGAGTACCTGCGTTGCTAACTATCCAATGGATTCCGCGTCGAATGAATTGTGAAGGGCCGAACTTCTCCTGCGATGACCGCTGCAACGCCCCAATCATACGCAAGAAGAGTTCGGCTCTTCTTTCGCTAACAATATTCGTTGATTCATATCTGGTGATTCCGAATTTCGGAAGATTTCTAACGTCCTCTTTCAACTTGCCGTCGTAATCTCCACGATCACCGCTTTGCCATTCCCTTTGCCCCGTTTTGTGAGCCATTCGCCCAGTGCCGTAGCCAACCGGCCGCGTTCGACGTTCAGCCCCGCTTCCAGCTTGCCCTCGCCAGTTGGCAGCGTATCGTCGAACTCTGCCGAGCCCGTGAAATTCCTCATGCAAAAGCTGTCCAGCCACTCCAGTGGCGCCGGCATTTTCTCGCCGCCGATCAGGACATCCACCTGAAGCTTTTGCGCAAACATTCTGTGGAAAGTATAACATCGGGCACTCTAAGGCCATCTGCCCGAGGCCGCTGCCTTGCTTTTCCTCGCTCTGTGACCTAGAATTTTTAGGTAGCCAAACGCAGAAATAAACGCGACCTGCGGCTCCCGCGAGCTTTGCATTTTCGCGCTCGAAATCCTCGGAGGTTCGGTGTCTACACCGCTTGAAAGATGGGTCGATGAATCCGCTCGCCTCACCAAGCCCTCAAAAATTGTCTGGTGCGACGGTTCGAAGGCGGAGAACGACCGTCTGGCGGATGAAATGCTGCGCGACGGCACCTACATCGAGCTGAACCAGAAAACCCGCCCGGGCTGTTACCTGCATCGCAGCAATCCGAATGATGTCGCGCGGACCGAGGGCATAACCTACATATGCACTCGCCAGAAAGACGACGCCGGTCCAACCAATAACTGGATGTCCCCGCTCGAAGCCAAAGAAAAAGTGCGTCCGCTATTTGACGGCGCGATGAAGGGCCGCACCATGTACGTGGTGCCTTACATCCTGGGTCCCGTGAACTCCCCCTTCAGTAAAGTCGGCGTGGAGATCACGGACTCGCCGTACGTCGTCGCCAGCATGCGCATTATGTCTCGAATGGGCCAGGCTGCGCTTGACCGCCTGGGCGGCTCCGACGATTTTGTTCCCGGCCTGCATTCACTCGGCGATCTGAATCCCGATCGCCGCTTCGTTCTCCATTTTCCTGAAGAGAAACTGATCTGGAGCGTCGGCTCCGGCTACGGCGGCAATGCCCTGCTGGGCAAGAAGTGTTTCGCCCTTCGTATCGCCAGTTATATGGCCCGCGAGCAGGGTTGGATGGCCGAACACATGCTCATCCTCGGCCTGGAAGATCCTTCCGGCAAGGTAACCTACATGGCGGCGGCATTCCCCAGCGCATGTGGAAAAACAAACTTAGCCATGATGGTTTCCGCGCTGGAAAACAGCGGCTACCGCGTGTGGACTGTTGGCGACGACATCGCCTGGATGCATATCGCCTCAGACGGCTCCCTGCGCGCCATTAATCCGGAAGCCGGATTCTTCGGTGTGGCGCCCGGCACCAATGCAAAAACAAATCCGAACGTCAGAACTGCGCTGCAACACGATGCCATCTTCACCAACGTCGCCATGACTGCCACTTCGCGGGAACCTTGGTGGGAAGGAATCAATGGTCTCCCGCAGGAAGAACTCATCAATTGGAAGGGCGAAGCCTGGAAACCCGGTATGGGCCCGGCTGCGCATCCGAATTCGCGATATACCGTTTCGGCGAACCAATCTCCGTCGATTTCTGCCCACTGGGAAGATCCCGAGGGCATCCCCATCTCCGCGATCATATTCGGTGGCCGTCGCGCGCGCGTCGCTCCGCTCGTATATCAATCTCGCGATTGGCAACACGGTGTCTTCGTCGGCGCTACTATGGCTTCTGAAACCACCGCCGCCGCCACCGGCGCCGTTGGCGTCACGCGGCGCGATCCCATGGCCATGATTCCGTTCTGCGGTTACAACATGGGCGATTATTTCAGGCACTGGTTGGAGATGGGTTCCCGTTTGGAAAACGCTCCCAAAATTTTCCATGTGAACTGGTTCCGCAGGGATCGGAGCGGGAAATTGCTCTGGCCCGGCTACGGCGAAAATGTACGCGTCCTGAAATGGATGCTCGACCGCATTGAAGAGCGCGCGGATGCCACCGAAACACCTATCGGCGATGTTCCGGCTCCTGGTTCGCTCGATCTCGACGGCCTTGCAATCCCGCGCGAGTCCCTTGATGAATTGCTTCGCGTGGATCCCGGCGATTGGACCGAAGAAGTAGCTGCTACCGGAAAGTTCTTTGAGAAATTTGGCAACCGCCTGCCGGACGAAATTCGAACCGAGCACAAAGCTCTGGCCGATCGCCTCCAGCGCTCCAGCGTTGTTACCAAGTAAAACTCCATTGCTCCTACTGTTGTGTCTTCTCGGCGAGATCTGCTGACGATTTCCGTTCGAGTCACCTTCACAAGCTAGCGCGCTAGGCTTGCTGCTGTTATGCTCAGCCGTTCTTCGGAGGATTCCCTTGGCATTCAAGAAAGCCGTATGGATAACTGCCTTCTTTGCCATCACAACTTGCGCTCAGCAGACAAAACCCGCAGCTCCCGCCGCGGGCGCGGCCGTCGCAACCGCACAGCAGCATGCGGAACCAGTGCTTCCGTACACGCCCAGTCTCGATCCCGCGGCCATGAACCGCACCGCTGATCCTTGCGTGGACTTCTACGAGTATTCCTGCGGCGGATGGAGAAAAATGAATCCCATTCCCTCCGACCAAACTTCCTGGAGCGTTTACGGCAAACTCTACGAAGATAATCTGAATTATCTTCGCGGCATTCTCGAAGAAGCCTCCACAGCCAAGAACCGCGACGCGGTTACCCAGAAAATTGGCGACTATTACGCCTCTTGCATGGACGAAACGGAAATCGAAAAGCTCGGCGCCGGCCCCATGAAGCCGGACCTGTCGGCGATTCAAGACCTCAAGAGCACGAAAGACCTCGCTGCCTTGATCGCAACTCTCCAGCTTAAAGGCGACTCAGTTCTTTTCCGCGCCGGGCCCACCCAGGACCCTGACAACTCTGATGAAGTCATCGTCAACGTTTCCCAGGGTGGCCTCGGGCTTCCCGACCGCGATTACTACCTTACAGACGACGCCAAATCGAAAGAAACTCGCCAGCGTTATTTGCTGCACGTTCAGATGCTCTTTGAATTGATGGGTGATCCACCGGATACCGCCAAGAACAATGCCGCCGTCGTGATGCGCATGGAGACCAGTCTTGCCAAGGCCTCCCTTACCCGCGTCGAGCGCCGCGATCCCTACAAAGAGAAGCACAAGATGACCGTTCCGGACCTCTATAAAATCGCGCCGGACTTCGACTGGAACGCCTACTTCGCTGCCGGCGGCGTCCCCAAATTTCAAATCCTGAATGTGGGCTGGCCGGATTTCTTTAAGGACGTCGATGCCCAACTGAAATCCGAGTCACTCCAGGACTGGAAGACCTATCTTCGGTTTCATGTCGCCAATTCCCGCTCGCCATATTTGTCCGCTGCCTTCGTAAACGAAGACTTCGACTTCTACCGCAAATACCTCCGCGGCGCCAAAGAGCTTCAGCCTCGCTGGAAACGTTGCGTGCGCAATATTGACCGCGATCTCGGAGAAGCCTTGGGACAGGCATACGTGCGCAAAACGTTTTCGCCCGAACTGAAGGCTGCCACCGTGGACATGACCAGGCGCATCGAAGACGCTATGGCGCTGCGTATTCAGCAGCTGGATTGGATGAGCCCCGAAACCAAGCAGCAGGCGCTGGCCAAGCTGCACGCCATACGTAACAAAATCGGCTATCCCGACAATTGGCGCGACTACAGCTCGGTGAGAATTGTGCCCAATGATTTTTATGGTAACAACCTGCGCGCCACCGAGTTCGAAACTCATCGCGAGCTAAACAAAGTCGGGAAGCCCGTGGACCGCGGCGAATGGGGCATGACGCCTCCCACCGTCAATGCCTACTTCGATCCTCAAATGAACGACATTAATTTCCCCGCTGGTGTTTTGCAGCCTCCTCTCTACGACGCCAAATTGGACGACGCTCCAAACTACGGCAATACCGGCTCCACCATCGGCCACGAGTTGACCCACGGCTTCGACGACGAAGGCCGCCAGTTCGATGCCAAGGGGAATTTGAAAGACTGGTGGACCAAGGAAGACGCCGATCAATTCGTGAAACACGCCGACTGCGTCGTGGACCAGTATGCGCAGTACATCGTCGTGGACGACATCCACATCAATTCGAAGCTGACCGAAGGCGAGGACGTTGCCGACCTCGGCGGAACAATTCTGGCCTACATCGCCTGGAAGGATGCCACCAAGGATATGACGCTGAAAGACCGCGATGGACTCACGCCCGATCAGCGTTTTTTCGTCGGCTTGGCGCAATGGGCTTGCGAAAATAATCGCCCCGAGAATGAGCGGGTGAACGCGATAACCGATCCACACTCCCCGGGAAAGTACCGCATCAACGGCGTGGTGGTGAACATGCCGGAGTTCGGCGCCGCCTTCTCCTGCAAAGCGGGACAGCCTATGGTGAAGCCGCCCGAAAAGGTCTGCCACGTCTGGTAGGTGACGCCGCCCGCGAAAGCTCACGCCACTAAAGAATGTCGCGGATCTCAGCGTCGATCGAAATGTGAGTCTGAGGAAATCCGTTAATCTGAAAACTCGTGCCGGAGCCGGCCCCGGCCGCATTTTGAAAATGAAAGAACCGGCTGATGTGGTAGTCCTCGTCCAGAAAGTCGAAAACCCGCTCCGTTTCTTCGCGTGAAATTCCCAGAGCAGCAATCGAAACCGGCTTCCCGTAGCCGCCCGCTGCTGCCACATATTTTTCAACCAGCTCTTTCAAGCTCATCGTTAGATCCAAACGTACGTGCCCGCGTCCCCGTACGGAAGATTCATGTAAAAAATGTTGGCCTCAGCGAATTTCTCGAATGCAGATAATAGCTTTCTGGCGCCGTGTTTTCCGCAAAAAACTTCTCCGGGCGCGGTCGAGATCAGCTCAACCTCATCCAGACTCGGAATCTGCTCTTGCGAAAACCACAACCAAGTCGCTCCCCGGGAGCATTCGCGGCACGTCTCGCTGCTTCGCTCCAGGCGCGCGTTAATCGCGGCAGATGTTTCCGGCGCCAATCCCGCGGCCTCGAAGTCCGTCGTCGCCACGAAAAAATACTGCGTGAAAATTGCCGGGTCTGGTTCGAACGCTACCACACGTCCGGGAAACGATTCGAGTTCCGCGGCGAACGTGTCGCTTAAACATTCAAAGCAAAGCGAGACTTCTGGCCGCACCGGCTCTCTTC
>PLZZ01000102.1 GCA_003153585.1 Acidobacteriota bacterium
TGACCAGTCCGATTTGCGAATACACGTCGGTCTCGATCTGGTCCATGTAGGGCGGATTGAACATTCCGACGACGATACGGCGCAGCCACAACACGAGGAACGCGCCAAACACCGCGACCGGAGTGCTAAGCAGCACGCTGAACGGCAGCGACCAACTTTCGTACAAGGCCGCGAGAATCAGGAAGACGAAAAGCAGCGACAATCCAAAAATCGCCCAAGAAGGCACGCCTTCCCGGGCCCTCTGCTCTTGATAAGAGATACCCAAGTAATCAAAGCCCATCTCACTCGGCATGGTCTGTTTGAACACTGCTTCGAGCGCCGCCGTGGCCTGCTCCGAGCTATAACCCGGAGCCGCTGAGCCGTTGATCTGCGCCGAGCGATACTCGTTGTAACGCATGGTAAATTCGGGACCGGAGCGCGGCGTGATTGTAGTCAGGGCAGAGAGCGGAACGTTATCACCTCTGTTATTCCGCACGTAGAACTGGCCCACATTTTCCATCCTGGCGCGATATATGTCCTCCGCTTCGATATAAACCTGCCATTGACGGCCGAAGCGGTTGAAGTAGTTGATAAACGCNNCACCTTGTCGCGGTCCACGTCAATGTACTGTTGCGGAACGCTAGCCAGGAAGGTGGTGCTCACACTGGCAATTTCAGGGCGTTTGCGAATGGCTGCGAGGAATATGTCTAAATTCTTCGATAGAAATTCAACATCTTTGCCGGCGCGGTCCTCGAGAACGAAAGTGAACCCTCCGGAGGTGCCGACGCCAGGGATCGCAGGAGGCGAGAAACTGAACACGATTCCTTCCGGAAGCTTGCTCAGCTCGCGATTCAGATGAGCCTTGATCTCCTGAAATTGTTCGTCCCTCGCTTTTCTTTCTCCCCACGGTTTGAAAGTGACGAAGAAGAACGCGTTGTAACTGGTGCGCACAAAGCTCAGCAAACTGAAGCCGATAACGCTGGTCGTGTACTCGACGCCCGGTGTGTCAGCCACGATTTTTTCCACGGCTCTTGCCGCTTCATCGGTGCGTTGCAGGGACGCTGCGTTCGGAAGTTGCATATTGATGTAAGCGTAGCCCTGGTCTTCGTCAGGCAGGAAACTCGAGGGTATACGGCTGCCAAAGAAACCAGCCGCAGCCACTACGATGACCAGTATCAAGATCGCGACGAAGCTTTTACGTATCAGACCTCTGCAGACAAAAACGTAGCCATCGGTGGCGCGCCCGAACATGCGATTGAACCAATCGAAGAATCTCCGGAGAAGGCCCGAACTCGGTTCCTTCTTCCGGAGGAGAAGGGCGGAGAGCGCCGGGCTGAGAGTGAGCGCGTTGAAAGCGGAGAGCAGCACCGAAATCGCGATGGTGACGGCAAATTGCTGGTAGAGGCGTCCGGTGATTCCGGGAATGAAAGCAGTGGGCACGAATACCGCGGACAGGACCAGAGCAATTCCCACCACGGGGCCGGAGAGCTCCTCCATGGCTTTCAAGGCCGCGTCCTTGGGCGTCATGCCTTCTTCGATGTGCCGCTCAACTCCCTCCACCACGACGATGGCATCGTCCACGACCAAGCCGATGGCTAGGACCAAGCCGAAGAGCGAAAGCGTGTTGAGCGAGAAACCGAAAACGGGGAAAAATATAAAGGTGCCGACGAGCGAAACCGGAACGGCCAAAAGCGGAATTAATGTAGCTCGCCAGCCTTGCAAGAAAATGTACACCACGAGGATTACAAGAATGAGGGCGATGACAAGAGTTTCGACAATTTCCTTGATGCCTTCGGTCACCGAGCGAGTCTGGTCCAGAGCGATGCTGTAATCCATGTCCTGCGGGAAGCGCTGCTTCATCTTTTCCATCAGCTTCCGCACCCCAGCCGCGGCGTCGACTGCGTTTGATCCAGGCAATTGATAGATCGCGATGATCGCGCTCGGTTGGCCATTCATGCGGCTTGAGACGCTGTAGTCCTGCGCGCCCAGCTCGACCCGCGCCACGTCTTTCACTCGCACAAGTCCGTTTGTAGGCGTCTCCCGGACGACGATCTCGCCGAACTCTTCCGGCGAAACCAGGCGGCCTTGCGCAAGAACGGAATACGTGAATTCCTGCCCTTTCGGCGCGGGCTCACCGCCGGCACTCCCAGCTGGGTTCACCGTGTTCTGCGCTTGAATCGCCGCAACTACATCGGGCACTGTAATTCCCAACTTTGCGAGTTGGTCCGGCTTCACCCACAACCGCATCGCATATTGGCCGGCACCGAAGATTTGCACGTTTCCAATACCCGGCAGGCGGGTGAACGGATCGTTCAGGTTAATGTAGGCGTAATTGGCGAGGAATCTCGCGTCATAGGTGCCGTGTGGCGAGTAGAGAGCGAGCAGGACAAGCGGGGCCGTTACTGATTTCCGGACCGTGATTCCATAGTTCGTGACATCGGTGGGAAGCTGCGAAGCGGCTTGCGTCTCGCGCGATTGGGTGAGAATCAAGTCCGTGTTCGGATCCGTCTTGATGTCGAAATCGACGACCAGTGTCGTGTTCGAGTTTCCCGTGGCGTTGAGGGAGTACATGTAGTTCATGTTGTCCACGCCGCTCATCTGTTGTTCGATCGGCGCGGCAACCGCTTGCTCCAGGGTCTCAGCATCCGCGCCAACGTAGGTTGCCAGCACTTGAATTTCCGGAGGAGCAATGTTTGGGAACTGCGCGATGGGCAGACTCAAAATCGTGATGGCGCCGATCAGCACCATGAGGATGGAAATCACGATTGCAACGATCGGACGGTTGATGAAGAACTTTGACATGAGCGGTTACCTGGCCTTCTCTTCGGCCACTTCAGCAGCGTATGGTTTCGGATTCACTTTCAAGCCCTGGCGCACCTTTTGCGTGCCTTCGGCGACGACGCGCTCACCGGGTTTCAGCCCTTTCTGAATGATCCACTGGCTGCCGACGCGGTCCCCAACTTCGACCGCCTGAATTTTCACTTTGTTGTCGCTGTCCACTATTGCCACCTGGTAGCTGCCCTGAAGCTCCGTAACCGCGCGCTGCGGGATCAGCAGCGCATCCTTTTCGATTCGCGTGGAGGCTCGCACTTTGCCGTATCCGCCGGGGCGCAGAATGTTGCCCGGGTTGGGGAACAATCCCGCGATCAGGATTGCCCCGGTGCCCTGGTTTACGGCACGGTCGGCGAAGTCGATGGTTCCTTGATGCTGATATGTAGTCCCGTCAGCGAGAATCAGATCGAGCGGCGTACGCTTGAACTCGGCTTCCCTGCCGGAGACAGTCGGAAACCTTCGGTTGAAGTCGAGGTACTCGGATTCGCTAACGGTGAAATAGACCTTTATAGGATCGACGGTCGAAACCGTGGTCACTGCCCCAGTGCTCTGGCTTACGAGTGCGCCCACTTGCAACTGGGCCGTGCCGGCGATTCCGTCGATCGGCGACGTCAGCCGAGTGAAACCAAGATTCAGCTGGGCCGATTCAACCGCGGCCTCGGCGCTTTTGATCTGCGCGCGAGCTGTCGCCACCGTCGCTAAGGCTGCCAAATTGTTCTGCACGGAGTTGTCGAGATCTTGCTGGCTTGCCGCCTGCTCTTTCGCAAGCGGTGTATAACGCTCGACGTCGAGTTCAGTGCGTTTCTGAATTGCTTGCGCATTTGCGAGCTGAGCAGTCGCGGTGGCTAGTTGCGCCTTCGCCTCATCGAGTGAGGCCTGAAAGGGCCGCGGATCAATCTCAAACAGGAGCTGATTCTGTTGGACGAAGTTACCTTCTTTATAGTCTTGGCGTAACAGGTAGCCTGTGACCTGTCCGCGGACATCAGCATTTACCAGCCCCTCGAGCGTGCCTATCCACTCGCGATAAATCGGGACGTCCTTCTGCTCGACTTGCACCACCTGAACGTCCGGCGGATTTCCCTGGCCGCCCGCGCCGCTTTTCGAGCACCCGGCCAAAACGATCGCAGTCATCGTCATTGCGAGCAGCGACCCTCCCATTACGATCTTGCGTCCACTATTCATCGTCGTCTCCGACCGCTTGCCCTTCTGCCCGTTGGCTTGTTTTCATGAATGACAAAGCTGACTCCGTCCGCCGCAATCAGGGAAACGAAGAGAACGCCAGCAACTGCCATCTAGCTTCCCAATTGATTCGTTTCTTGGATTCGAGTCATCTTGAAAGACGCCCCGCCCTTGCGGAAAAGGGGACGGACTCTCAGCACNNTAGGGAGGCTGGAGGATACCACCAGGCTGGTGCAGAAATCCATCGCGGGGCAATCGTGAAAATTGGTGGACGTGACTGGGTTCGAACCTGCGACCCGCTGCTTGAGGAATGCTCTAGGCTTCCGAAAGGAGCGACGTACGGAGCCGGTATTGCTGCAGTTCTGCCGAGTCCCGATTGGTCGGATAACTGGACATTTGAAATTCGCGTCCGACATCTACTCGGCGGCGGGGCAATAATTGGAAGCTAGCTCGATTCGTTTCCCATAATGAAGAAAGGCTTGTTCTCGAAGCTGGCGAATTTCGGGCGCAGGCGCTCGGTATTGTAGTGCATCTCGATATTCACCACTTTTTTGGCCCCAGCGATGGATTCGATCGGAATATCCCCGTAGCGGCCATTGCTGAGAACCACCAGCCGTCCGTGCACGCCGCGCAAAAGAAGATTGAGGGCGATATTGCCGTACACCATGGGAACGATGGAATCGATCACGTCCGGATCGCCGCAGCGGGCTAGATAGCCCAGCTTCTGGTTCACGACTTCGATTTTCTTTCCGTTGTTGAATTTTGCGGAAAGGTCCTTGATGCGTTCAGAAACGAGATCGCCGATGCCTCCGAGTTTTTTGTGGCCGTAAGCGTCGGTGGAGTCGCTTTCGAAAATCATTTCGCTGCCTTCGAACGTCGCACCTTCTGAAACCAGTACGATGGAGTAGCGGCTGGGATTTTTCAGGCGGTCGGCGACCAGCAGCTCGGTCAGGCGTTCGATATTGAATTTGTATTCGGGGATCACACAGCGGTTCGCGGCGCCGGCTAAGGTGGGAAGCATGGCGGTGTAACCGGCGTAGCGGCCGAACACTTCGATCACCATGAAACGCTCGTGAGATCCCGCAGAGGTGCGCAGACTGTTGACGAGCTGCAAAGTGCGCGTGACGCAGGTGCTGAACCCGATGCAGTAGTCGGTGCCGGGGACATCGTTGTCCATCGTTTTCGGGATGGCGACGACTTTGAAACCCTCGCGATGCAGCCGCAGACCGTAACTCAGAGTGTCATCGCCTCCGATGGGGATGAGCGTGTCAATGTCGAGCCACGCTAGATTTCTGAGCACTTCGGGAGTGAGATCGTTCTTCTCGGCCGCGAACTTGCTCTTCAGATGCTCCGGAACGTTGGCCTTGCTGACGCGGCTGGGATTGGTGCGCGAAGAATGCAGGAACGTGCCGCCGGTGCGCCCGGCGCGATCGACGAGTTCTTCGTCGAGAATCACAAAATTGTCGGAGTTGTCGTAGTCCTTCTCGCGGACCATGTCAACGAGGCCGGCCCAGCCGTGACGGATGCCGATGACCTGATAGCCTTCGCGAATGGCGCGAAGCGTGACGCCGCGGATCGCGGGATTGAGCCCGGGAACGTCACCACCGCCGGTGAGTATGCCGATGACGCCTTTCTTCGTGTTTACGCTTACCATGAATCTGTGACTCGCTCTTTCGCAGAATGTGGAACGGCCGAGCAGCGCTCCGGTCCCTCCATGATACCGCCGGGGAGCTTTCCGCCAAAGTCCTTGAGCCCCACTGTTTTTTTAAGAACGGTGGTCATCACGGCAACGGCAGGCACGGTGAGCGGCTCAGCGACTTTAACCGTTAATTATTTGTAGTGCTCAAACTCAAGGGTTTTCGAAGAATTTAGCGTGGAGGGGACTATCGCTGCTTCGATGGTTCAAAAGAATCAGGGGGTCACTATAAAAATCGCTACAGTGGAGCAAGTGAATTAATGATAGCAACCCGTAAGTCATTGAAAGAATTGGTGGACGTGACAGGGTTCGAACCTGCGACCCCCTGCTTGCAAAGCAGGTGCTCTCCCAGCTGAGCTACACGCCCACTATTAATTAATTGTAGCAGTTGGCGAGGGCTGGACAAGTGATTCGTGCCGCGCCGGTGCTGCGGGTGACGTTGAGACATCGCGAATGACGGTCAGTCTATATCTTGATCCTCGCCTTCATCGGACCGGCCGTGTGAATCGAGGTGAAGTTCCGGGCGATTTGCGCCGCGAAGTTGGTGATTCAACGCCGCCAGGTCCTGCGATTTCAGGTCGTCCCATTGCTCCAGTACGGCGGAGAAATCCTTTTGGATCTTCGCCACGGCTTCCGCTTGTGCTGAAGTTGGGATTGCATCCGCGCGATCTAGTTCGGCGTAAAGAGCGGTCACTGAACCATTGACGCTTGTCAGGCTTGGTCCTATCGCAGCATCGCCAGCAGAGCCTGCCAAAACGGCCGAAGCCTTCTTGTCGAGATCCTTGAACGATGCAAGCAAAGGATCGTTTGCCTGGCTGGAGAGTTTTTCAAGTTGTTCGTGAAGCGAGTGCGCTTCCGCGATCGCACGGGTGCTTTGAGTCATCATGGAGGCGAGACTGCTCTGCGTTTGGAATAGTTGCTCCAGGTCGGCAGCAGATGCTTTCACGCGGGGATCCATCTTTACGGTGAGGGGCGCCGTGAAACTGCGCCCATTTGCGGCGAGTCTGACGGTGTAATCACCTGGAAGCGCAGAAGGGCCAAGCGGCAATCGCGGCGTATCATGAGGAACCGCCGCAATCGGATACTCGTGCCTCGTAGAATCCGGCGTCGAGTAATGCAGATCCCATACCCATCGATGCATTCCTGGAGTAGCTGCAAGTATTTTTTGCGGGCGCAACCAGTAGAGTGGGATCAATTGGTTTTCGAGTTGCTCCTGGGTCATATCTGGCTTATCGGTGCTCGCATAGCGGCGAACTACGGTTCCTCGTGAATCGAGAATCTCGAGAGTTACAGGGCCGCTAATCGACTGCCCCAAAGAGTAATCAATGATCGCGCCGTCAGGAGGGTTTTGGCCTGACGGTTCATCGGGCGGTATCGGAGTATCGGTGTTCGTGTCGCGCTTGACTCGGTAGGCGGAGGCTGGCTTGAAGAGAAATGCATCCGCGCTTGTTGCTGTCGTATCGATTTGGCGCAGCGGAGAAATGTCGTCGAGGATCCAGAAAGAACGTCCATGAGTAGCTACGATTAAGTCATCATCGTGAATCCACAGGTCGCGCATGGATGAATGCGGCAAATTTTGCTGCAGGGATTGCCAGTGATCGCCATCGTCGAACGAAATCCAGACGCTGGTTTCAGTACCGGCAAAGAGGAGACCTTTGCGGACCGGGTCTTCGCGCACAGTGTCAACCGGGGCGTTATCGGGCAAGCCTTTAATGATTAGCTGCCAGGTCTTGCCGGCGTCGTGCGTGCGGTAAACATAAGGATGGAGATCATCGATACGGAAGCGGCTCACGGAAGCGTACGCGGACTGGTCGTCAAAATGCGACGCAGTCATCTGCGTCACCTTGCTCCACGGAATCAGCTCCGGAGGAGTGACGTTCGCCCAATTTTTCCCGCCGTCAAGAGTTATCCAGAACAGGCCGTCGTCGGTTCCCGCCCAAATTGTGTTCAGGTTTTTGAAAGAAGGCGCAAGAGAGTAGATCACCCCGCGTTGCGTCTCGGCTTTTTTGTCCTCTGCGGCCAGATCGCCCAGGCTTGCGGGGATGCCCGGTTTTTCGCGTGTCAGATCGGGGCTGATGGTTTGCCAGGATTCTCCGCCATCGGTGGTCTTGAATAAAACGTTCGTTGCGTAATAGAGAACGTGGGGATCAACGGGCGAGAACATGATTGGCTGTGTGCGATCGGCCCGGTACTTTGGCCCACTGTCGGGAATCGGCGTCACGTTTTTTACCTGCCCCGTGTTCCAGTAAAATCTGGTGACCTCTTTTCTGCCGGCTCCATAAACGATTTCGGGATTGAGAGGGTCGGGTGCGACGTATCCGTATTCAATGGTGCCCACGGGATGCCAATCCCTAAAATTGATTTCACCATCGTTTCCGCGGCTGGAGATGCACACCGATCCGCTTTCCTGCTGCCCGGCGCAAACACGGTAAGGAAACTCATTGCTGACTCCGACGTGGTAGAGCTGTGCGGTCGGCTGGTTGAACCAGGAACTCCACGTTTGTCCGCCATTGACTGTTACCAGCGCGCCTTGATCGCTAACGAGCAGAATAATTTTCGGGTCGGCGGGATTAATCCAGATGTTTTGATAATCGTCGCCTCCGGGTGCTCCGCGAAAACTCACCCAGGTTTTCCCGCCGTCCGACGAGCGCATCGTTACGATGCTGGTGCTGTACACCACGTCAGGGTTCTTCGGATCCACCCTCGGCACGGGCAAATCGCCGCCGCCAATTCGGTAAGCAGGCCGCGGATCGGTTGTCGCCTTCTGCCAGTTTTCACCCCCGTCATCGGAACGGTAAACGCCCAAGCCAACGCCTGAAGAATAGTCGCCGCGTTCCGTGGTGCCCACGGTGGCATAAAGGCGGCTTGGCTCGCTTGCAGAGATGGCCACGTAGATCTGCACTATGTTTTTCGGCAGACCGCTTGTGAGCGGATGCCAAGTGCTCCCGCCGTCGGTGGACTTGAAAAGGCCGCCGCCGGTTTTGTTGTACTCATTTCCGTCTTCCCAGGGGCCTTGCCGGACTTTCCACATCGAGGCGTACATCACGTCCGGGTTTGTGGGGTCGATCTGAACGTCCGAACCGCCTGTGTTCTGATCTTTGTAGAGTGATTTCTTCCAGGTCTGCCCGCCATCTGCGGAGAGAAAGATTCCGCGCTCTTCGTTCGGTCCATATGGATGTCCCAGCACCGCGGCGAAAACACGATTTGGATCGCGCGGATCTACAGCTAACGCAGGAATCTGCTGGCCGTCGCGCAAGCCGAGGTGAGTCCAGGTTTTTCCGGCGTCCGCGGATCTGTAAATTCCATCGCCCACAGAAAGGTCCGGCCGTTGCAAACCCTCACCACTGGCGGCATAAACAATGTTCGGGTCCGATGGAGCCACGGCAATAGCGCCAATCGATTGGGAGGGCTGATCTTCAAATATCGGATTCCAGGTGCGGCCATAGTCGTCCGATTTCCAAACACCGCCGTCGCCCTGGCCCACGTAGAAAACATTCGGCTGGCCCGGCACGCCGGTCGCAGCGCGGGTCCTTCCTCCCCGGAACGGACCGATCACCCTCCATTGCATTTCCTGGTAGGTGCTGACGGGATATTGCTGTGCGTCACTAACACGCGCGTTCAAAGTAAGAATCAGAAGTGCAAAGACCACCAGGCTAAACCGGAGAATTCGAACCAAGACACACCTCCCAGTCAGTGCATAGCATACCTAAAAAGCTCTGCCGGCGGGCAGTTCAGAAAGTGAGGCGAGCGCCTATTTGCGCGGCGAACGGAATTCCGACCGTGGTACCCGGGCCGAAGAAGTCCCCCAAGGCGCCGCCGGCTAAGCGCAATTGATTAAGACTCGTAATTGGTTTCGTCGTGGTGCAGGCTGAGTTCGTGCAGATGTCCGTGATATTTCCGGCTGCCACCTGACTTTGCGGAACCGGCAGAGCGCCGACATCCGTCACGTAGTTCGCGCCTGGATTGTTGCGATTGAAAAGATTGAAGAATTCCACGAACGGCGTTAATGTCCAACGCTCGCGGAAATGGATGGGCCGACTCACTCGCAAATCAGCTTGGATGTAAGGAGTTCCTCTGAATTCATCCAGGCTGGTGGGAATGCCGTTCACTACCGCGCGGTCGTCAAAGCCGTCACCAAGCCCAGTGACTGGAACGGTGGTGGTCAAAGTGAACGGCCGGGCGCTTTCTGCTTGCGTCAGCGTGGTTAACTCGAACCCCCCGGGGATTTTCAGCGTTCCGGCCAGAACAAAACGGCTCAGCACATCTTCACCTGACGGGCCGTAATCTCCTTTGCCAAACGGCTTCAGCGGATTGCAAACACCGTTCACGTAATCAAAGAGCTCGCCAAGAATGCAGCCCCACGTGGAGCCCCGCGATAGGGTGTAATTTGCGATCAGATTGAACCGCCGCGATACGTTTCCTTGCAAGTGAATGAGTAAGCCGTTGTAGCTCGAGCGGTTGTCCGACTTGAAGACTGTGACGTTCGGCACGTTATTTCTCTGGCAGTCGATAACGTCTTCGGACGCAGGACAGCCGTTGCCTGGCGCAAACAGCGGCGAAAACAGCGTGAAGCCCGCTTGATATTGATAGCGCCGAAAGCCGTGGTTCCCCTGCTCATGTATATAGTCGGCGCTGATCATCCATTTCGAGTTGAAGGCGTGCTGGACGCCGCCGGTAACATGGAGCGCGTAGGGCGTCTTGTATCCGGGCGCAATGATGGCGCCGGCTCCGGTGACGGTACCGATGGGGCCGGTGGAAGACGCAGGAGGCAGGCATCCGGCGCCCTGCAAGGTCTGGGAGGCGGTGTCATAAGAGCACGGGCCAGGAAGAGGCTGGTTCACCGCCTGTAACGCCGGTACCCAACCGTTCTGCGCAAGATCGTTCGAATAGATGCCTATTCCTGCGCGGATCACAGTATTTGTAGATTGGCCGGGCGAGTACGCAATGCCGAGCCGGGGGCCGACTGCCCAGTCGAAATCATGAGGAGCGCCTTTGATGAGCGGAATTTGAAGGGCCTGAAGCGTTACGAAGGCCGGATTCTGCAATTGATTCCTGCCAGACGCACTGAACAGGCCGAAGCTCCGGTCATAGCGCAAGCCGTAATTTATCGTCAGATTTGGCCGCACTCGCCATGAATCCTCCGCGTAAAAGCCGAGTCGCTGCACGTTTTGCGAAAAGCTGCCATTGCCTGCGGGCGTAACCGCGCAGGTTGTGCCCGGCGACACGTTTGGCGAGGGACTTGCGGTGCACGCCGTCAGGTCAGTGGTGAACTGGCTTGGGTTGGCCGCATAGGCGGTCGGGTCTAACCCGAACGATACGAGCGTCTCGGCGGAGCTTGCTAGCGCGCCGTCCAGAACCGGCTCGTGGATGAAGTTCACGCCGAACTGAAATGAGTGCGCTCCGACCGTATGGGTTACATCGTAGCGGAACTGATACTTCTCCTGATTGCGCAGCACCGGAAATGCAGTAATGGGAGTCAGGAACTGGTTGTCGCCGAACGTCTCCAGGCCCGATATGGTAGCGGACGTGGCCGTAAAGGGAAACGCAAGAGCAAAGCCGAGGTTCGAGTTGCGCGCTTCTGTGAGGTGCAATCCTCCGGCGCTGAGCACCAACGAGCCAACCCAGTTGGGGCTCCACGTAAATTGATTGCTAACAACCAAACTCATGTAGTTGTTGTGCGCCTCAGCCCCAGTCGAAGGCAAAGCGGCCTGCTGCACTCCGGCGTTGTGCGTAATGTAGTTGTCAATGGCCGCACGCAAGAACCATCGCGAGCGCGCAGACTCCGCCCAATCAAATCGAACGGTGCCCAAATAGTCGCGAAACGGAACCGGCACAAAATTCGGCACAGCGATGGAGTTAACTACTGTGCCGTTCACGTTCACCAGGCCCTGCGCCGCAAGCTGCGCGAGCGCGTTGAATTGTGTCTGGCTCGCCGGACTGTAAGCGATGCTGGCATCTTCGTGCACGAATTCGAACGACGAGAAAAACCAGACTTTGTCGTGCACGATGGGGCCGCCGATAGTGCCCACATAATTCTGTCGTGAAAACGGCTGCTTCGGATTAGGAGGGGGATTTTCGATGGGAAAGCGCGCGTTGAGCCCTGCCGCGCGCTCATAGAACGCCTCGTCGCCGTGCCATTCGTTGTTTCCGCGCTTTGTCGTGATCACGACCGAGCCAGCCGTGGTGCGGCCGGTGTCAGCGTCTTCCTGCGCGGTGCGCACGGCAAATTCCTGAATGGTATCGGGCGAAAAGTTTTGCAGGAACCCGCCGATGTAATCGTCGGAATCGTCGCCGCCGTCGACCGAGAGCTCATTGTTCAGTCCTGAACTGCCGCCGGTTGATACGGCCGTGATACGCGCCTTGGTGGGATCAGATGGCTCAACTGGCTCGGTTCCCGGAACCAAATAAGCGATATTGGCGAAACTGCGGGCCGCCAACGGAATTGTTTGTAGATCCTGCTGCGTGACTACTCCCTGATGAACGGCGCTCGCCAGATCGATCGGTTCGGTAGTGACGGAAGAAGCCTGCCCCTGCACATTCACGGTCTGCTGCACGGCGCCTGGTTGCAAAGTGATGGTGATATCCCGCACCGAGCTGACCAGTACAGACACATCCGAGCGCGCCTCCGCGAAACCCTTCGCGTTCACCACCAACTGATAGGTTCCCGGAACAAGATTGTCGACGCGGAATTCTCCTTGTTCGTCACTAGCGGTGTGGACTTCCACCGAGGATTCGGCTACACGCAGCACAATGTTTGCTAACGGGATGCGTGCCTGGCTAGCATCTTGCACGATACCGCGAAGGCTGCCATGGAATTTCTGCGCCCGACCGGAGGGGCAGGTCAAACAGATTGCAGCGGTGAAAATAACGATCTGCCACCTTTTAGAAATTGCGCGGAGGTGCCCCATCTTCAATGTCTTTCTGCGAGATGTGCGCAAGAGGCGAATCTCCAGTACCTATTCCGTGCAGATGGATGCTCTACAATATAGCCCGCGTATGCAATTTTCCAGACGATTTTTGCAGCAGAGAGCTTGTATGAGAACGCTGCGCCTCAGGCCATGCGATCCGGCAAATCGCTTCCCGCCTAGAACAATCTCTGGTAGCATTAACTCTCACGTTATTCGAAATTTTCTGTCTGGAGCAAGGCGACAATGGCAATGGTATGTGAACTTTGCGGCAAGAAGCCGCGCTTTGGAAATACGATCAGCCACGCTCACAATGTGACGCGGCGGCGCTGGAATCCGAATCTCCGGCGGGTGAAGACCGTGATCAAGGGCGTGCACAAGCATATTCGCGTCTGCACTTCTTGCATTCGTTCAGGCCTGGTGAAAAAGGCTGCTTGAAGCCTCCTGCGAAGGAGTTCCGCTTGAAACGGAGAATCTTAATCCTCATGGCGGCCGTGGCGTGTGTTTTTGCGGCCTCATGCAAAAAAGAAGCCACGCCGGGGCCGGATGTTTGGGCCACCGTGAATGGCAAAGAGATTCCGCGCGCGCAGGTGGAAAAATATTTTCGCACGCGCGTGAATGCCGAGGCTCCCGCACCTTCTCAGGAAGAAGCGCTGTCCCTGAAGCTCAGCATCCTGGATGAACTGATCAACAACGAAATCCTTCTCGAGCGCGCGAGCAAAATGAATTTAATTGCCAGCGACGCCGAAGTCGAAGACAAATTCACGGAATCGAAAAGTCCCTACACCGAAGAGGAATTCCAGAAAAAGCTGCGAGACACGGGCCTGACCGTTGACGATCTGAAGAGCGACATTCGGCGTCAACTTTCGGTGCAGAAGCTGTTAAACCGCGAAGTGATCGCAAAAATCTCCATTACCGATCAGGACGTGACCGACTTCTACAATAAAAATCGCGCGCAGTTCAACGTCGCCGAGCCGCAATATCATATCGCGCAAATCGTGGTCACGCCGCATGCGGATGCCTCCGTTCACAACCGCAAGAACGACAAGGCGACCACCGATGCCGAAGCCAAACACAAGGTGTCGGTTCTTGAAGAAAAGCTCGCCGCAGGTGCCGATTTCAGCCAGTTGGCCATGGATTATTCCGAGGATTCAACCGCAACAACCGGAGGCGATCTGGGATTCGTCCCGGAGTCCGCGCTGAATCGCTCTGACCCGGCGCTGAAGAAGACCGTGCTGGGGATGAAGCCTGGCGAAGTAACCCCGCCGATTGCGATTCAAGGCGGTTACCGCATTTTGAAAATGATCGCCAAAGAAGCTGCCGGGCAGCGCGTGCTTTCTGATCCCCAAGTGCAGCAGTCCATTCGCGACATGATGCGCAATCGCAAAGAGCAGCTTCTTCGCTCGGCCTACATGATAGAAGCGCGCGATGAAGCGCACGTTACCAATTATCTTGCGCGACAAATCCTCGAATCTGCCGGCAAATTGCCCGCCTCAAATTAGCGATTATTCAGGAATTCGAATCAAAGTGAATTCAGCAGGGCAGATTCAGGAATATAAGCTACGACGTGAACTGTTTATCGCCGATCCAAGCCTAACCGCGGCTTGCTGTTTCTGCCAAGGAACGGCCACTCCGCGGAGGTTTGAAAGCGAGCACCACTAGAGCCCCTGCCAGCGGAGTCAACAGAAGACAAAGAGTGAAGGTGTGCCAGAATGCCAGCCCTTCTTTCTCACCCCAGTGAGCAGTTGCGCCGCACAGCATAGTCCAAGCGACAGCCGCTATGCCCAGCGCTAACCAAACCACCATCCAGATAAGAATGACGTGAAACATTCTCTTCCCCCGTCCGGCTTCCGGGCTTTACGAACCCGGATTTCTTTGACAATTCATGTTGGCAGCCTTCGGGAAAGTTGGGAAGAGTCCGTAGGGCTAAGCGAACCTAAAGGTAAACGCCGGCGGCTGATAAGAGGAGGTCTCGTTACGAGTTTTAGCCGACGATTGCGACCACTTCGCCGGCATTCACCGTCTGCCCGGCCACCACAAGCAAACGTTCAACCGTGCCGGACTTTGGCGAACGTATTTCATTTTGCATTTTCATTGCCTCTACCACAACGATTCCCTGTCCCGCGTCCACCGCGTCGCCGGTTTTCATCAGCACGAGCACGATTTTCCCGGGCATGGGCGTGGTCACCTGCTGCCGCCCTTCGGCTTCGGCGCCCGCCGCGCGATCGCGCTTCCATTTGCGGGAGTTGCGAATCGTTGCTTCATATTCGCGGCTGGCAACGGTTACGCGGAGTTGGGAATCGCCCTTGGCTTCCACGCGCGCTTCTAACGATTTCCCGCCAATCAAAATCGAGTAAATACCTGGCGAAACTTCCACCGCATCCGCATCAAGCTCGCTTCCATCAATGGTCCAGCGCGCGCGTTCACCGCTGTGCATTACTTCAACGCTGCGCAATTTTCCGTCCAGCTCAATTTCACATTTCAATGTGGTCTCTCGGATCCATCTGCTACCGCTCAATCTCGCCGTTCAGTTGCTCCAGCCTTCCTTCAAGCTTCCAGCGCGACTCGGCGCGAGCCGGTGCCGATTTGTTCTTTGAGAAATCCGCGCTGCGAGTCATGTGCCAAAGGATGGCGGCGATTGTTGCCGCGTCTCGTTCGCGCGAAATAGCTTCCATGTCGGCGGAGGCCGCGATTGTGCTATTTGGCGATTTGGAAAGAAAATCGTCCAACCAGCTCGTGTATATATCGCCTGTTTGGAAATCGGGTGTCGCTAGAATCCGCCGGAAAAGTCCCGCGTTTGTTTTTATGCCGGTTGCGCAGAACTCCGAAAGCGCTCGCTGTAGGCGCGCGATAGCTTCTGCGCGGTTTGCACCCCACGCGATTAATTTTCCGAGCATGGGGTCGTATTCGTTCGGCACGGTCCAGCCGCCATACACTCCATCGTCGAGCCGAATCCCGGGGCCCGCGGGCGGGCGCCAATCTAGGATTTTCCCGGGGGATGGGAAAAATTTATTGTCGGGATCCTCGGCATAAATCCGGCACTCAATTGCATGGCCGCGCAGCGTAACGTCCTTTTGCGCAAACGGTAGCGGCTCGCCGCAAGCGATTCGAATCTGAAGTTTCACGATGTCCAGCGAAGTAACCAGCTCCGTCACGGGATGCTCCACCTGGAGCCGCGTGTTCATCTCGAGGAAGTAAAAGCGGTGGTCCGCATCCACCAGAAACTCTACCGTGCCGGCATTCGTGTAGCCGCCCGCTTGCGCGAGTTTCACGGCGGCATCGCCCATCGCGCGACGGCGCTCCGGCGTCATTTCCGGTGAGGGCGCTTCTTCGATTACTTTCTGATATCGCCGCTGCACCGAACATTCACGCTCGCCGAGATGTACCAGGTGGCCGTGGAGATCTCCAAGAACCTGAATCTCGATATGCCGCGGCCGCAAAAGATATTTCTCGAGGTAGAGACACCCATCGCCAAACGCATTCTGCGCTTCCGAAGAAGCATCGCGCCACGCGGCTGAGAATTCCGCTTCGCGTTCGATACGGCGCATACCCTTTCCTCCTCCGCCTGCAACCGCTTTCAACACAACCGGGTACCCTATCTCCCCAGCTGCGATACGCGCATCGTCCATTTTTTCGATCGGATCGAGTGTGCCAGGAACTGTGGGCACGCCTGCCTCACGGGCCAAATGCCGCGCCGCGGTTTTCGAGCCGAGCTTTTCCATCGCCTCGGGTGATGGGCCGACGAACGTGACACCCGCATCCGCGCAGGCGCGAGCAAGCCCTGGATTTTCGGCCAGAAATCCATACCCTGGATGAATGGCGTCGCATCCGGCAGACCGCGCTACGCTAATAATTTTTTCGATAACAAGGTAACTTTCGCGGGAGGGTGAAGGGCCAATGGGATACGCTTCATCGGCAAGGCGCACATGCAGCGAAGCACGGTCTGCGTCGCTATAGACTGCGACAGCGCCCACGCCGAGTTCTCTACAAGCGCGCAGAATGCGTACGGCAATCTCGCCGCGATTGGCTATTAGGATTTTCTTGAACATTTTGCTTTTGCCACAGCAGCCGGAATTCTAGCATTTTGTTTCTCTCGAGTCTCCACACCGAAAACCACCGCCTGATTCTTAGCGGACTGCGTTTCGTGCCGCTTCTTGAGGTTGGCAAGGGCCGCTCGTCCAGCTATGATGTCCGTCGCCGGACCCGCCGGAATAACGAATGCGCCGATGAATCTATCGCAACAAGACCAATGGAAGAAAGCTGCTGCTGAAGCCGCTGCTAAGCTCGTCGAAAGTGGCATGGTGGTCGGATTGGGCACGGGCTCGACGGCTGCCTTTCTGGTCAGCGCGCTCGGTCGCCGAGCGGCGGAAGAAAATCTGCGAATCACCGCAATTCCCACATCCGAGGGGACCGCGGCCCAAGCGCGGACTCTGAACATTCCGCTCACAACATTCGCGGATCACACAGAAATCGATCTGACCATCGACGGTGCCGACGAAGTGCTGCTGGGGCCCCTCTACCTTATCAAAGGGCACGGCGGAGCGTTGTTGCGCGAAAAAATCGTCGCTGCGGCAAGCAAGCGCATGGCGGTCATTGCGGACGAAACGAAAATTGTTGAGCGGCTTGGCTCGCTGGTGTCGGTTCCAGTGGAAGTTGTTCCCTATGGCTGGCAGGCAACCCAGAAGAAGTTAACTCAACTGGAATGCAAACCAGCTCTGCGACTAGGCGCCGATAAAAAACCGTACGTCACCGACGGCGGGCATTACATTCTTGACTGCGCGTTCGGCCCCATGGAGGACCCCAAGGAGATCGCGCACCACCTCGATCATGTCGTCGGAGTCGTCGAGCACGGATTGTTTCTGAGATACGCTTCCGAAGCATTCATCGGAGGATCCGCAGGAGTGAAAGTTTTTAAGAAAGAGAGCTGAAGGTTGAAGGTAGAGTGCGCAAAAACCCGCGGCCAAAAGTCCTCTGATTGGATTGGATTTGTGGATTCCCCGAATTTTCGACGCTACCTGATTAATTTTTGGATGCGCAGCCTTGCGGATAGACGGCGTCCAGCGCGCCCCAGAGCGCTTTCAAACTGCGCTCCGCGGCGCACAGCACCGCGACGGTGTCGGCGTCCTTTTGTTTTGCCAGCCATTCGCGCCAGGCGGCCCGGTGCCGAACGTCAGCTTCTTCGTGGACGCCGAAATAAGCTAGCGCACGGGGCTCGGTAATACCGTAAAACCGGCGCAGGCCGGAAATTTTCTGGGTGGCGATTTCGGGGACCTGGGCTTCGTAGGCGTAAAAGGCCGCCACGGCTTGCGCTTTCGTTCCTTGCGAGGCTACTTCGTCATAAGTATCCAGCAGCGCCGCAATCCCCGGCAGCGGACGCGCGTCTTCAATCGACGCTTCGCTAACGCCTAGCGATTGCGCGAAGTGCCTCCACAACATCGGATGCGGCGAGCCCGGATCGAGCTCTTCAGCCAGATTTTCGTTTACCAGCGCATGAAGGTTCGCGTCGCCGTTCGAGCGGGCCGCGAGCTGCTTCAGATTTTCGGGGAAGGTCCGCACATGCTGGTAGTACTGCTCGGCGTAGAGTGCGAGTGAATCCTTCGAGAGCTTGCCCTGCGTCCACGCCTGATAAAAGGGATGCTTCAACAGGTGATGCTTTTCGATTAGCGCGTCTAGCGATTCGATCAAAGTCTTCATCTTTGGAGCGTTCTTAGGCATAGCGTTCTCCGATATATATTCGAATAATGACGATCAGGCAAAAACAGGGCATCCTACCGGAATTATGCGCAAAAAGCCAGCTTCGGCCGGCTGTTCCGTACCAGCTTTGGCGACCCAGGGTCATAAGGGAATATTGCCGTGCTTTTTGCGCGGGTTGGTATCCCGTTTGTTTTCAAGCGAGCGCAGGGCGGTGATCAGTTTGGCGCGAGTTTGCGCGGGCTCTATGATGGCGTCGATGTAGCCGCGTTCGGCGGCCACGTAAGGATTTGCGAAACGCTCGCGAAAGTCTTCGATTTTCTCGCGGCGGATTTTATCGCGGTCCGAATCGGGCGCGCGGTCAATTTCGCGCCGGTACACGATATTTACAGCGCCTTCGGGGCCCATCACGGCGATTTCTGCGGTAGGCCACGCATAATTGATGTCGGTGCGAATGTGCTTGGAGGCCATCACGCAATACGCGCCGCCGTAGGCCTTGCGAGTGATCACGGTGATTTTTGGCACAGTGGCTTCGGCGAAAGCGAAAAGCAGTTTCGCGCCGTGTCTGATGATCCCGCCGAACTCCTGCTGTGTCCCGGGTAGAAATCCCGGAACATCCTCGAAGGTGATGAGCGGAATATTAAAAGCATCGCAGAAACGAACGAAACGAGCGGCCTTCACGGACGCACTGATATCCAGAACGCCGGCCAGGAATGCCGGTTGGTTCGCGACGATTCCGACCGTGTTCCCGTCGAGTCGCGCGAAGCCGACGACAATATTTTTTGCGAAGTATTCGTGGACTTCGAAGAATTCAGCTTCGTCCGCGATTGCGTGGATCACGTTTTTGATGTCGTAAGGCTTCTGCGGATCTTCGGGAACGAGCGCGTTGAGCGCAGGATGCGTGCGGTCCCAAGGATCGCTCGAAGCCCGGTGTGGAGGGTCGTCGAGATTATTCGACGGCAGGTAGCCGAACAATTCACGAATCATGGAAAGGCATTCGGCGTCATCGCGTGAAACAAAATGGGCGACGCCGCTTTTTTCGTTGTGCGTCATCGCGCCGCCAAGCTCCTGCTTGGTTACTTCCTCGTGCGTTACGGTCTTAATGACGTCCGGACCGGTAACGAACATGTAGGACGTGTCGCGGGTCATAAAAATAAAATCGGTGATGGCCGGGGAATAAACCGCGCCGCCTGCACAAGGTCCCATAATCGCGCTGATCTGCGGGATCACGCCGCTGGCCAGAGTGTTACGGAGGAAAATGTCGGCATAGCCCGCAAGCGACATCACTCCTTCTTGAATTCGAGCGCCGCCGGAATCGTTCAAACCGATCACAGGTGCGCCGGCGCGCATGGCCAAGTCCATAATTTTCGTGATCTTCGAGGCGTTGGCTTCGGAGAGCGAGCCTCCGAAAACCGTGAAATCCTGCGCGAAGACATAAACGAGGCGGCCATCGATGCGGCCGTAGCCGGTGATGAAGCCGTCGCCAGGCGGCCGCTGCGTTTCCATGCCGAAATCGTGCGAGTGATGGCGGACGAATTTGTCGAGCTCTTCGAAGGAGCCTTCGTCGAGCAGCAAGTCAATTCGTTCGCGCGCGGAGAGTTTTCCCTGCTTGTGCTCGCGTTCGCGGCGCTCTGCTCCGCCGCCCGCTTCGGCTTCGGCGTTCAACTTGCGCAACTCTTCCAGGCGGTCGTGATGTCTGCGATGTTCAGTCATGGGAATGCAGCGGTTTTGTTGCGACTAGAAATTGTTGCTGATTAAACACGAGGTACGCTAGCACGATGCAGGACGGAATGCGAGAGGTCGCGTGTAGAGATGTCGTCGGACGCGCGAAATGGATGTAGAATGGCTGCCGTTTTCGAGTTTAAAAAGGCGATTCTGACTACGAAGGAGATCCCATGTCTTCCAGGACAAAGCGTTGCTCTGCTCGCGTGATTAGCTTCGTTCGTATTTGCACGGTCATCCTGGCGCTGATGGCCTTGGGGCCCTCTGCTTTTGCTCAGGAAGCGAACGTCACTAGTAAGCTGCAAGGTTTTGACTCGTACATGGAGCAAACGCTGAAGGATTGGAATACGCCCGGGATCGGCGTAGGCATTGTTGTGAACGACAAGCTGGTCTTCGCCAAAGGATACGGCTATCGCGACTATGAAAATAAGCTTCCGTTCACGCCGACCACTCTGGTCCAGATCGCTTCCAACAGCAAGCTGTTCACGGCGGTGTCCGCGGGGATGCTGGTGGAAGAAGGAAAGCTCACCTGGGATAAGCCGATCCGGCAATCGGTGCCTACCATCCAGTTCTACAACGACGAACTCAACAACAACGTCACTCTGCACGACATGTTGTCCCACCGAACGGGTGTAACGCGACACGACCTCATCTGGTTCAAATCCGACTTCACCAGAAAGGAGCTGTTCGAAAAGCTCAAGTACCTGGAGCCGGAGCAGCCCATGAGACAAACCTTTCTTTACAACAACCTGATGTTCTCGGCTGTGGGGGAAATCATCGAGTTGAAATCCGGGAAGCGCTGGGAAGATTTTGTGCACGAACGCATACTCGCCCCGCTGGACATGAACACCACCACCTACACAATATCCGAGATGCTGAAAAGCCCCGATCACGGCGTGCCGTTCGAGGAAAAGCGCGATTCGTTCGAGCTATACAAAGGTCCCTACTTCGAAGACACCGAGGGCGTGGCGCCGGCGGGTGCAGTTATTTCCAACATCGACGAGTTATCGCACTGGCTGATCGCGCTGATGAACGACGGGAAATACAATGGGAAGCAGGTGTTGCCGTCTGATGTTCTGAAGGCTACGCTGCAACCGGCGATCGCACTTCCCAACGCTACAGGAGAATCGCAGGGATTCTGGGAGTTGTTCAATGCGGCTTACGGTATGGCGAGAGAGACCGCCTCTTACCGGGGACATCTGCTCACCATGCACGGCGGTGATCTTCCCGGGTTTCACTCCCAGATCTCTTTCATGCCCAACGACCACATTGGCGTGATCGTACTGGTGATCGGCGATCACAGCGCTCCTCTTTACAACGTGGTCAGCTACAACGTGTACGAGCGGCTGCTCGGGATGGACCAAACCCCTTGGAGCCAGCGTCGGCTGGCGCAACGGCTGGCGGATAAGAAAGCCGGAACCGCTGCGCGCGCCAAGGCCGGAGAAGACCGCGTGCCCAACACCAAGCCTTCTCACGCGCTGGCTGACTATACCGGTGAGTATGAGAATCCGGCGTACGGCATCCTTAAGATCACGCTCAGAGACAATCAACTTCAATTTGGTTTCCACGAATTCCAGTTTCCGTTGAGCAATTTCCACTACGACCGGTTCGACACTCCTGATGACGAGCTTTACGGCAGGTTCTCGATCAACTTCAGGACGAATCCTCAGGGGGATATCGATAGCGGAGTGATTTCTTTGGATGAGGCGGAAGTGACTTTCACGCGCAAGCCCCCGACTCTAGAGCCAAGTCTTCTGGAGAAGCTTGCCGGTACTTACTTGACGCCGGACAAGACCAAGTTTCAAGTGCTCTATCAACCGGGTGCCGGTCTTTCGCTGTCATTTCCCGGCGCTCCCCCGCAGGCGCTTATTCTGGTCAAAGGTCTCCAGTTCAGGACTGCGCGATTCGCCGACGAAATTTTTGAGTTCGTGATGGAAAACGGCAAGGTAAAGGCTTTGAAGGATCGCGACCCGTCTGGTGAAGTTTCCTTCGAGCGGCAATGAGGAAGAACCTTTGCAGCGCCCTAGGGCGGAAAGCTTTTGCAGACGGCTAAGCCGCGCCAGTTTCCGGATCGCGTGACCCAGGAGGAAGTGTTGAGGGGAAGTCTTCGTTTTCACGGGCGGGCAAGTCCCGTTTCTTCGGCATGGTGGTGATGGCGATCACACTGAGCAGAATTAGAAGCGTTCCCAGCAGCGTGCGCGGTCCGACGGTTTCCTTGCCGATCAAGTACCCCAGCGCGACTGCCACAACTGGATTGACGTAGGCGTACGTGCCGACTTTCGTCGGCGATTCATGGTGCAGGAGCCAGACGTAGGCGGTAAATCCCACAATGGAACCCGCAATGATTAAATAAATTAGACAGAACCATACGGTCCGGGAAATTGCCTGCATGTGAAATCCAGAGAATTCACCCGTGAGTGCCGCGAGAACAAATAATTGAATTCCTCCAGACAGCATCTGTGCGGCCGCGCTCATCGGCTTCGACGCCGGAAGAGGGAGGCGGCGCGTCAGGATCGTGGCCACAGACCAAGTGAATGCGGCGATCAGCAGAGCGAGAGCGCCGACGCGATTGATGGGAACCTCTCCTAAAGAAAAGGAGTGATTCATCAGGACGGCAACGCCGCAGAGTCCGACCAGCAAGGCCACGGCAAGACGCACGGTGAGCCGTTGCGTGCGCAGGAAGATGATTTCCAGCAGCGTGATAAACACCGGGATCGTCGCCAGCACGACCGCGGCAATTCCTGACGGCACGCGCTGCTCGGCCCAGAACAGGCAACCGTAGTCGAGCAGGAAGATCAGCGTGCCGAGAAAAGTTGCGGCCACCCATTCGCGCCGGCTAGGAGCTGGCGTGCCGCTCAGCCGCATCCAGGCGTACAAAAATATTCCCGCCACCGTAAAGCGCATTGCTGCGAACAGAAATGGCGGCACTTCGCGGACTCCTACCCGAATGGCCAGGTACGTCGATCCCCAGACGAAGTAAATGATGCCGAACGCCAGAAGGATCTTCCACGAAGGCGGGCGGGCGGTTTGCAATTCCATCTCAACTAATCGTAACTCGCGAGGCTGCTCGTTCAAATTTGGAATTTAGCCTTTCGATCCCGGGCGGGAGACATTTTGGTTTTGCATCACCGCGAGCCACAGCGGTTGGCAGTGAGGTTATTCGCGGCAGGCGTCCGCGGAAACGGGCACGCTCGCGGGAGCGGGCAACAGCGCGAGGTTGTACTTTGCTAGGAGCGTGTTTACAGGAGCAAAGCCTTGTGCCGCCAGATCGCGCCAGGCGGCGATATTTTTGGTTAGGCTGGCGCAGGATTCGTCCAAGGCTGATTCGGCAGTTTGCGAGGGCGCTGCATCGCCGCTTTGAATCATGAAGGAGACGCGAGCGAGATCGCGGTGGATGGGCCCAATCCCTGGGGCTTTAGGCGTGCCCTCCTGAATCGCCGCAATCTTCTTGTCGAGATCCTCCAGCGCGTCGGCGAGCTCCTTTCCTTCTGCCGTCTGCACAGGCGCTGCCGCGGCGTCTTTCGCCAGCGCATTTTGCTGCGGCTCGGCGGCGACATCCTTTGCATGCGGACTCTGGGTAGCAGCGTCAGAGGCATTCGCCTGCGACGCCGGTTTTTGCGATTCGTCCGTGATTCCTTTTCCAGGAGGGTTTTGTTTCGGCGCAGATGAGTTTGCCGAAGGCTGATGTTGTTTCACAAGAGCGGCGAGGCTTTTCTGGCGGGCGACAACGGCCTCGCGCACCGGTGCGACGACGAGATAGGCCTTATAGCTTGCGGCGAGACCAGCGGTAATCCTATTTCCGGCTTCTAGTTGTTTGACGAGATCGGCCTGTGAGACATGGACTCGCGGATCGAGCGAGATCGTGAACGGCTGCTTCATCAGCACTCCATTGGCGATGAGCACAGCTTCGTATTGGCCGGGAACGGCAAGCGGGCCTAGGGTCTGTTCACGCGGCGTGTCCTCGGGAATCGCGTGGTCGGAAAGGGTGTACTCGATGTAGTCGAGGATGTTTCCGTAGTAGCTGAAGGGCAAGGTCTTGGGAGAATCGTAACGCAGATCCCAAACGAAGCGGTTGTGTCCCACGTTTTTGGAAAGCGCTGTGACGGGGCCAAACCAATACTCCGGGACGTTTTTCGGAGTGGCGTCGGGAGCAGAGGCCACACTTGTAAATCGCCGCACGAATTTTCCCTGCGCATCGTGAATTTCAAGCGTTATGACGCCGGCTGGAACGGATTTCAAGTAGTAATCGAAGATTGCGCCGTCCGGCGGATTTTTTCCAGCGGGCGTCTCTGGAGGCAGCGGGGTTTCTTGGTCGTTGTCCCAGCGAACGCGAACCGTGTTGGATGGCCGCAGTAAGTAGGCATCCGCACTGGTTATCTCCGGGCCGGCCTGGCGCAGAGGTGAGAGATCATCCAGGATCCAGATAGCACGTCCATATGTGGCGGCGACGAGATCGTCACCGTGCACGGCGATATCGCGCACGTCGGACGCCGGGAAATTTAATTGCAACGATTGCCAATGATCGCCATCATCGAACGAAACGTAGAGCGCGTTTTCGGTGCCTGCGTACAACATTCCTTTGCGCTCGGGATCTTCGCGAACAATGCGAGCAAGCCAGGAATCCTCGAGGCCTTCGGTAATTTTTTGCCAGGATTTACCGGCGTCGTGAGTGCGATACACATATGGATGCTTATCCCGAGAAACTTGTGTGACGACATAGGCCGTATCCGCGTCGTAGTGTGAAGCTTCGATGGCTACGATGGTGCTCTTGGCGGGCAAGTCAGCGGGCGTCAAGTTCTGCCAGGTCGCGCTGCCGTCCTGCGTGCGTTGGATTAGACCGTTGCTCGTGCCCGCCCAAATCACTGCTGCCTGGACAGTCGATGGCGCGAGAGCAGTGAGGGCAGCGGGCCGATTGGGGCGCTGCGGTTCGAATTCTTTTTCGTCGGCGTCCGCGTCGGCAGCATCCATTTCGTCGGAGTGTTCCCGGGTACCAGGAGAAATATTTTCGTCAGCTAAAGGGGCGTGACCGGAGGCGCCAGCGGGCGATTTTTCGCCGTTCGCCGGAGCACCAGGAGGGACCGTGAGATCGGGGCTGATGGCTTGCCAGCTATCGCCCGCATTCGTGGTCTTCATCACGTACTGCGTGCCGAGATAAAGCGTCTTTGGATCCTGAGGCGAGAAGACGAGCGGGGCCATCTGCGAAGTTCGATACTTCGCACCGCGCACAAAAACATGCGTGATCTGGCCGGTGATTTTGTCGAAGCGCACGACGCTGCCGTACCAGCCGCCGGAGTAAACGATGTTGGGATTCGTGGGGTCGGGCGCGATGAAACAGAATTCAAATCCACCGATGGAGAACCAATCGCGGAAGCTGATCTCACCGTAATCGCTGCGATTCGGCACCGCGACGGTACCGCTGTCTTGCTGCGGGGCGTAAGAAGAGTAGGGAAACTGGCTGTCGGTAATCACGTGGTAGAACTGGCCTGTCGGCTGGTTGTACCAACTGCTCCACGTTTTGCCTCCGTCCACGCTGATAGTAGCGCCTTGATCGACACCGAGAATCATGCGTTGTGAATTTTTCGGGTCAATCCACAACACGTGATAATCGTCGCCACCCGGTGCGCCTTTATATGCTATGAAGTTTTTGCCGCCGTCAGTGGAGCGATAGGTCGTCGTTTGCATGACGTAAACCGTGTCCGCGTTATTGGGGTCGACGAAAACGCGGCTGAAGTACAGATTCCCTGTGACGCGCGAGTCGGTTGTAATCTTGCGCCAGGTCTGGCCGCCATCGTCCGAACGGAACAGGCCGGGCTCGGTGATCGCGAACACACGCTGGCCACGAGTTCCGGGAGCGACAGCGAGACCAATGCGGCCCAACGGTTGGTCTGTAGGAAAGCCAGTCGCGGGGAGCTCTTTCCAAGTAGAGCCTTCGTCGAGCGATTTATAGATCCACGAGTCGGGCTTTTTCGAATCGTCGGGAGGGCCCTGGAAGAAATCATAGGGCTTCCAGAGCGCGGTGTAGAGCACGCGAGGATTGTTCGGATCGGCCACGGTGTCTGCAGCTCCAGCGAAATCGTCTCGGTAGAGTGTTTTCGTCCAAGTCTTTCCGCCATCTGTAGATTTGAAAATGCCGCGCCAAGGACTCGACGCCGCGAGGCCGAGAATGGGATGGCCCAGCGCGCCTACAACAAGGATGTTGGGATCATGCGGGTCAACGATGATCGAATTGATGTAGCGAACGTCAAGCAAGCCGATATGCGTCCAGGTCGCGCCGGCGTCGGTGGATTTGTACATTCCGTTGCCGTCGGTCTGCTCGCCAGTGCCGACGTATACGATATTTGGATTCGACGGAGCGATTGCGACCGCGCCGATCGAGGCGACATGCTGATCGTCAAAAATCGGTTTCCAGACGCGGCCCGCGTCGGTTGTCTTCCATACGCCGCCGCCCGGCGTACCCATGTAATAGACTGCGGCATCGCCCGGGATTCCAACTACAGCGGAGACGCGGCCCGCGCGGTACGGTCCAATCAAACGCCAGCGCATGGCCGAATAGAGACTAGGGTCAACGGGCTGGGGATTCTGCTGTTGGGTGGGCAGAGACGCGGCCGACATCGAGAATGCAAGGAAGACCAGGGCGAGGTAATTCTGTGTGCGAGTCAAAATCTCCTCCGGAAAAATAAAAAGTGTATCACCGTCCGCGACTTCTTTTGGTTCTTAGCAAGTTGTGCCGATCGAATTTTTCATGCAAACGCTTTGCAAACAAAGATCAGTGTAAACATCTTCGGCCCAAAGGTGGTGCAAAATTCGGCCAAACGGGGGTTCAGTGCAAGCCCGACCAATCATCAGCGAGGAGAATGGAGTTACTCGGGTTCGAGGGATCGTACTTCACGCTGGCAGTTTGGCCGGCGGCAACGCGAGTCAAATGCAGGCGTTCTTCGAGTCCGGTAACGTCCTGCGCGGTTTCGTAAGTGACGCCGGAAATCGAATAGGTGTAATAAAGAAGTTTCTGTGCACCATTGGCTGCAACGCCGGATGCCTTGGGCCGGCGGTTGGCAAGGATGCCTACTGGATTTTCCGCGCGAGAATCGCGGACATGCTCGACGATCTCGAGAACTTGGCCTTCCACGATGCGTCCCACGCGATTCAGAAAAGCGCAGCGCTGGCGTTCGACTTCGCCGGCATCTTCCGGCTTGCGGCGCAACCAAAAAATGACGCCGCTTAGTACGAACGCCGCGAGGCCCGCGAGCGGAAGCCAGTTGCGCCAATCTTTTAGAAGTTCGTTCAAAGCTCGCCCTTACGCCCCGCAGGAGCGTTACATCGATAGGCAGGTTCGCTCAATATTCCGGGTCTTCAGCCGAGCCGATGACGGGATTTCGCAGCGTGCCGACGCCGCTGACACTGACTTCCACGACATCGCCCGCAACCAGAGAGCCGACACCGGAGGGAGTGCCAGTAGCAATGACGTCGCCAGGCTCCAGCGTCATCACCTGCACGATATAGCGAATTATAACATCAAGAGAAAAAATCATTTCCGAGGTGTGTCCATACTGTTTCCTGGTTCCATTCACGAAAGTCTCGACAGTGGCGTCGGCTAAATCGAGCGATGTTTCGATGACCGGGCCGAGCGGGCAGAATGTGTCGAAGCCTTTGGCGCGTGTGAACTGAACGTCGAGTTTTTGAAGATCGCGAGCGGTTACATCATTCAGGCAAGTATAGCCAAGAATGTAAGGCGAAATATTTTCATTGGGCTGCAGGTTCTGGCAGCGGCGGCCGACGATCGCGGCGAGTTCACCTTCGTAATCCACGCGCTTGGAAATGCGCGGGATGACGATGGGCTCGTCGGGCGCAACGACGGACGACGGCGGTTTCAGGAAAATCAGAGGTTGTTTGGGAGCTTCGTTGCCTAATTCTTTTGCGTGCTCGAGATAGTTGCGGCCGACGCAAACAATTTTGCTCGGAGTGCATGGCGGAAGAAGTTTTACAGAATTCAGCGGCCAAGAGGGTCCGGTGGGTTCGCGGCTAGTCCAAAGCTGGCCCGGGATCTCGCGGACTTCGTTGCCTTCAATCACTCCATCGCGGATTTCAGGATAGATTCGATGATCCGAGCGATTCAGTTCTTTCGCAGCGAATTCCAGCGTCTGGAAGCGGCAGAGCTTCATCGATGATGCGCCGCGGGATCGTGATTCCGTCGGCGTGGCGTGATGGCGTGATGCCGTGCGTGAAGGATCATGGCTCCCACCCAGGACCCAACGGCGAAAACACCGTAGATCACGGCGCCTTCGATAAACGCCTGGAATGGCGTGCGCAAAATCTGAAAAAGATTTCTGAAAAGCATCCCGGCAATGTCGTAGGCGATGACAAACATCACCCATCCGATCATCGCCGACGTGAACATCTGAATCGGGCGATTCAGGAAGCGCACAACCGGAATGAGCATGAAGATCACGAAGAGACCGTAGGAGGCTGCGTTTCTTTCGAGCGCCCGGCTGTCGAGCCAGGGAAGGCGGTTAGCCGCCACCAGCGCACCGAGCATTACCATCACGAGCAGCGTGCCGGTGTAGAGTCCGGTCCAAAGCGCGGGACGAGGGAGCGCCTTGTTAGCTTTTGCTCCGATAATTCGATCGATTGGGGAACGCTCGGTCATGGGTTCGCCGGTTGGCCTTCCACTGGAACACTGCCGGAGGCGGGCGCACTGGCTTGGCTTTCATTCCCGGCTCGGTCCACCGCAGTTGCAGTGTACACGTAATAGCGGCCGGGCCCCGCATTCATATCGCGAAACGCGGGAGTAAGCAACAAATCCGAGTTCAAACGTGTTCCAGGCATGCCATCCTGCTCACTACGATAGACGTTGTAACCGGCAATGTCGGTTTCAGGACTGATGGCCCAGGATATTTCGAGATGCGCGGGCATCTGGCCTTGTCCCGGTACCAGCACCACAACGAGTCCCTGGGGCGCTGCCGGTGGAAAGGTATCCCGAGGAGTGACCGCGATTAGTTTCGAGTCAGATGATTCAAGCGTCACACCTGGGTACTGCGAAATACTGCGAACCGAATACAGATAGGTCGTGCCGAAATCGACTTGCAAGTCCCGAAAGCTGGTTTCAAGGGCCTCTCCGATGCGCGTAAATGGGCCCTTTAGCTTGGGGACTTCGCTTATGGATTCAGATGCATTGGTCACCGGCGCCGGTTGAGTCTGGACCTCCAGCACGGCTTCAGCGCGATAAATGTGATAGGCGACGATTGGCGGAGCTTCGCCCACGGGTGTCTTTTGCGGCGGCGTCCAGGTGAGGATGATGCCAGCGTGAGTAACTTCAGCTTTGACGTCCGAGATGGGGTCGGGCGCGGGATAGATTTTCAGGTCGGCATGATTCGAGTCCGCTGATTCCTTTTTCACGGATTCTCGCGTGCGGACCGTGTACGACGCTGTCCACCCGACGTGTTGGCCCAGATCGCCTGCATCTAGCGCATTCACCACGCGAACGTTATTTTTCTGAGAATAGTGAGCAACCATCGCCGGAGGAATTGTGAGAATCAATTCTGACGCAGTAGTCGTAGCGGAAGGCGTCGTGCCGGGAACGGACTCGAATTTACGATAAACCTCAATGGCAGGAGTCTGCTTCAGGGGGCGATGCTCCACCGTTTCTTTCGGCAGCGTGAATGTGAGGGTCACGTCATTTCCCAGCTGTTGCGCCGCGAGGTCCGCGATTGCAGTGGGAACTGGAGGTTTCCGCTCCTGGGGTTCGCCGGGTGCGGCGCATCCCGCGAGCCAAAGTGACGAAGCCCAGAGTGAAAAACAAAGTAGGAAGATGGACAGGAGCGGATTGAGCGCTTCCGAAGCGGGGGCGGGAGTTTGTTCCCCTTTTCTGTCGTCCATTTTCCTTTTCTAATTTCTAAAGAATGTAGCGGCTCAGATCCTGATCCTTCACGATGTTCGCGAGCTGCTTCTGCACGTAGGCGGCATCCACCTTCACAGTTTTCTTTTTCATCTCGGGAGCTTCGAACGAAATCTCTTCGAGAACTTTTTCCAGGATGGTGTGCAGCCTGCGAGCGCCGATATTTTCGGTCTGCTCGTTCACTTTGGCCGCAAAACGCGCAATGGTTGCGATTGCGTCGTCGCTAAAGGAGAGCTTCAATCCTTCGGTGTCGAGCAGCGCGATATATTGCTTGATGAGCGCGTTCTTTGGCTCTGTAAGAATGCGAACGAAATCGGCTTCGGTAAGCGAATTAAGCTCGACTCGAATCGGAAAGCGGCCTTGCAGCTCGGGGATCAAATCTGAAGGCTTGGTGGTGTGGAATGCGCCTGCCGCGATAAAAAGAACATGATCGGTGCGAACCATGCCGTAGCGCGTATTGACCGTGGTGCCTTCGACGATCGGCAGGATATCCCGCTGGACGCCTTCTCGCGAGACGTCCGGGCCGTGTCCGGCTTCGCGGCCCGCAATCTTGTCAATTTCATCGATGAAGAGAATCCCCATTTGTTCGACGCGATCGACGGCAAGGCGGGTGACCTGATCCATGTCGATGAGGCGGTTTTCTTCTTCTTGAATTAAATAATCGAAGGCCTCCGCCACGGTCATCTTGCGTTTCTTTTTTTGCTGGCCGAAGAACCCGGAGAGCATATCCTTGACGTTGATATCCATTTCCTCGACGCCCTGATTTGTGACGATTTCGAAGGCGGGCATCGCGCGTTCGCGCACTTCCACTTCCACCATGCGCTGGTCGAGTTTTCCTTCGCGAAGCTGCGCGCGGAGTTTGTCGCGAGTTCGCTGCAATTGCTCGCGGCGCTGGGCTTCCGCGGCAGGATTTGCATCCGTGGGCATGGGCGACGCGGGCAGCAGCAAATCCAGCAGGCGCTCCTCCGCGGATTGCTCGGCGCGCTCGGCCACTTCGTCGAGCTTTTCTTCGCGGACCATGTCGATGGAGGTTTCCACCAGGTCGCGCACCATGGATTCCACATCACGGCCCACGTATCCCACTTCAGTGTACTTCGACGCTTCCACTTTCACGAACGGGCAGCCCGCCAGCCGCGCGAGGCGGCGCGCAATTTCCGTCTTTCCGACGCCGGTAGGGCCGATCATCAGAATATTTTTGGGAAGAATTTCTTCGGCGAGCTCAGGGGTGAGCTTCTGCCGCCGCACGCGATTGCGCAGCGCAATGGCGACGGCTTTTTTGGCAAGATTCTGCCCCACGATATATTTGTCGAGCTCGATGACGATTTCTCGTGGGGTCAGCTCGTCAAACGAGGGGAGCGGCTCGGGCTCGGCTGCCTGCGATTCACCTGCCAAGTAAATCACCATGTCTTTCTCCGACTTTCCGGTCATAGTTCTTCGATGCTGAAATTCGCGTTAGTGAAAATACAAATTTCGCTGGCGATGCGCATAGCCTCCTGCGAAATATCCTTTGCGCTGAGCTTCGTGAACTTCGAAAGCGCTCGAGCGGCGGCAAGCGCGTAAGAGCCACCCGAACCGATGGCGCAGATGCCGTCGTCCGGCTCGATCACGTCGCCGCTGCCGGACAGCAGGAATGTGGACTTTGTGTCCGCGACAATTAAGAGCGCTTCGAGATGGCGCAGAGAGCGGTCCGTGCGCCAGTCTTTGGATAGCTCGACGGCTGCGCGGGGAAGGTTGCCATGAAATTCCTGCAGCTTGTTTTCAAAACGCGAGAAAAGCGACAAAGCGTCAGCGGTGCTTCCGGCGAATCCAGCAATGATCTTGTCATTGTAAAGGCGGCGTGTTTTTTTAGCGTTGTGCTTGATCACGCCTTCGCCAAGCGTCACTTGGCCGTCGGCGGTGAGCACAACTTTGTTGTCTTTCCGCACGCACAGCACCGTTGTGCCGTGCATCGGTTCACTTTTTCGCTTCATGGGCATCCGGTGATTATACCCCTCGCGCGCCGCATCGGCCAATCGAGTGCACACCTTGCTGTTTTTGGGCATGATTGCATCGAAGTATGCGTTTAACGTGGATAGCCTACGCGAGACCGGCATCCAGCGCCGTATAGAATGTATCGAGTTCGACGGGCTGGGTAAAAATATGCGTGGCGATGCGAATATGGTCAGGCCCGCCGGCGACGCGAATATTTCGTGAGGCGCACTGATCCATTACGGGCTTGAGGTCAAGCTTCCCTTTCCCCTGATTCGGCTCGAATGTGACCAGACCGCCGTAGAAACGGTCGGCGCTCGCGTTGGTGATGGAAAGTTGCGGATAGCGTGCGACCCGTTCACGTACTTGCGATGCGAGCTCATGAATGCGAGCGTACACAACATCGGGTCCGAGCTGCTGGTGGAAATCGAGAGCCGCTTTCAATCCGACCATCACCGACAGGTTGGAAGTGCCAAACCAGGAAAAGCGGTAGGCTTTCATATCGTAGTTATTCCAGTTAGCTGTCGCGATGTTTACCCACAGATCCTTCAGACGCTCGTCACGAATGTAAAGCGTGCCAGTGCCCTTTGGCGCCATTAGCCACTTGTGCGGGCTTGAAGCGTAGAAATCGCAGTCGATATCATGGAGATCGAGTGGGATCTGGCCGATGGCGTGCGCGCCGTCCACTTGCGTGAGGACGCCGCGGCTTCGCGCCAGCCCACAGATTTCCTTTGCCGGAAGAATTACACCCGTCACAGTCGTGATGTGGCTGAAAAACACAACGCGGGTCTTGGGGGTGAGGGCGTTCTGAAAGCGCTCAACGATTTCTTCCGTGCTGGCCGGCGGCTTCGGAAGCACAACTGTATTTAATTTAACGCCAAAGCGCGCGGCCTTCTGTTCCCAGGGGCAACGGCCGCCGGGATGTTCTTGGTCGGTTAGCAGAACCTCGTCACCGGGCTTCAGATCGAGTCCGTTTACTACCACGTTGTTGGCTTCAGTGGCGTTGCGAACCAGCGCGAGCTCGTCGCGATTCACATGAAGATAGGCCGCCAGAGAGTCACGCAATGCATGCAGGCGGTCATTTTCCTCGTACCCGAACCAGGGATAAGCCGGCTCGCGGTACTCTTCGGCGGAAAGAATATGGTCAATCATCGCGCGAAGAACGGGCAGAGGCGAGCAGCCGACGGAACCGCAATTGAGGTTGATACGATCCGGCGCGAGCAGCCACTGGGCGCGGAGACCAGTCCAGTAGCGCAACGGATCGCTCGAAAGAAGATCGCGCGAAGGGAACGGAACGGATTGCGTACAGAGAATCTGCTCGGCCCGCTGGAACGGTATGCCCAACAGTGCTGCTGCAAACGCTGCGCGCTGGATGAAATCGCGTCGAGGAAGCACAAGGACCCCCTATGTTTGGCGGGGAGAATTATGCTCCTGAGCACGCCGATTCTGCTACTGGCTNNGAATCGGAAAGATTCGTGTTGTACTCGCACTTATCGAAGAAGACCTGGTAAATCTTAATTCCGTTGCGCTCGCGAGTGATTTGGAACGGCGTTTGAATGCCCGAGAACGGATGATAGTTCGAGAAGTATACAATTTCTTCCGTACGCATGCGGGTGTTCGCGTTGCGCGTATCCACGACCATGCGAATGGGCAGATGCGAGGACTTGGCAATCGCAATACGAATCGTGCGGTTCTCACTGTCAACTAGCTCGACCCAGTCTGCCTCGCGTAGATCTACTACATCCGACCCGCCATAGCGGAAAACCATGTCCGCTTCGTGGATTCGATGCCGGAGAATATTGTCTATATCCGTCTTCGTATCCTCTTGATAGCGCGCGAGGTCACTAGTGCGCGCTTCGCTGACGCCACCGCGGTCGAGGTCCCAGCCCTTATCCCCGTTGTAGACCTCAATGATATTGCGCTTGGGGAGATTTTCCGTGCGATCCCTGAACGGGGGAATAGGGACAGCGTAGTTAACGAAGTGTACGGGTAAGCCACTGAGTTCACCGGAATGGCCGAACTGGCTCAGTCGACCTTCGTAAGTGACGTCATGAACGTTTAAGTACGCGGCGCCTCCCAACCCCTCAATCGCCTGCTGCAAAATCTCTTTGGCTTTCGCCGCGCTCTGCGCCGGCATCATCACTTCGGATTCTTGCGCGGATGAAACGGAGACAACTGCAAGAAAGGCAAATACCAGGACGGCCGCTGCCCGAATCCTGCGCGCGATTATCCGCAAAGGACGGAACCTCCATTTACGTTGATTACTTCCCCGGTGATGAAGGTTGCCAGGTCCGATGCGGCAAAAAGGATAGGACCGGCAATTTCCTCCGCTGTGGCCACACGTTTCAAAGCGATGGGAGCCAGAGCTGATTTCATGCCGGCCTTTTTGTGAAGCACGGAAGCGGACATGTCGGTATCTACCCAGCCCGGTGCGACGCAATTTACCAGGATGTTGTGACCGGCGAGTTCGGAAGCCAATCCCTTCACAAAACTGATAATTGCGCCTTTGCTCGCGCCGTAGTGAGAATGAAAGGCTTCGCCACGCTGCCCGGCGGTGGAACTGATGGCCACGATGCGACCGCCCCTCTGCGCGATCATGTGCGGCACGGCGTAATGAATCACGGCATAGACACTTTTTAGATTAACGCGGATCATCTCATCCCACTCGCGTTCGCTGAGCTTTTCAATGGGCGTATCCTGCTCATTCCAGATGCCGGCATTTGCGACAAGGATATCCAAGCGACCGAGCCGATCACGAGCGAAGTCGACGAGTTTTTTCGCGTCTGCCATTTTGCCCAAATCGGCTTTGAACGATTCCACACGCGTGCTGTGCTTGCGCGCTTCCTGTTCCACCTGTTCGGCTGCTTCGCGATTGCGATGATAGTTGAAGACTACGTCGGCTCCGGCTTGTGCGAAGAGCTTCACGGATGCCGCGCCGATTCCGCGCGAGCCTCCGGTTATAAGTGCGGCCTTTCCTGCCAGCGAAATCATTGGTTCCCCCGAACATCCTTAGCAAATCAGAAGCTGTTGATAGCCCCGGCAAAGACAATTGCGTGTCCAACTCAGTGCGGAATTTCGTCGGGCTATGAATGCACCGGCGCTTTGTGCGCGGCCTTCACGAGTTCACTAAATAAGGCTTGAGCCAGTGAATCCGAATAAATCATTCGCTCGGGATGCCATTGCACGCCGGTGACCCAATTTGAATCGCCCATCCACTCGACCGCTTCAACCACTTCATCGGGGGCGCGCGCGCTGACGCGAAGACCCCGGCCTAGCTCGAGGACCGACTGGTGATGCGAGCTGTTCACCCGTACTTCGCTTTTTCCCGCTAATTGATCGAGACGCGATCCTGGTTCAATTCGGATGAGATGAAACGGCTCGGTCGCGCCTTTCTTCCATACATGCTGGATTCCGCTCCGGACTTCGCTCGGGATGTCCTGAATCAGCGAACCTCCCAGGAAAACGTTCAGGCTCTGCACGCCGAAGCAAATGGCGAGAACGGGTTTGTGTTCAGTGAAAGCATGTTTGAGAAGCGCGAAATCCGTTTGTTCGCGACTGGGATCGGCCTCTCCGCATTCCAGATGCCGCGCAGCATGAAAGCGCGAAGGCTCAACATCCGCGGGACTTCCCGGCAGCACAAAAGCATCGAGCGAACACGCGGTTTCTTTCAGCTCGTCCGGCGAGAGTGCGAGCGATACTTCTACCGGTTCGCCACCTGCGCGTCGGACGCCGTCGCAGTACCTTTCGTACTTGTCGCGTTGCCCTGTAAGTTCTTCTTTTCGTGTGCGATAGGGGATGCCAACTCGCGGTTTCTGGCTGAAGTCGGATAGCATGGAATGCCCATCCTACCATCGAGCGTTCGCCCCAGCAACCAGCAGAAAGATACGGCTCAAGAGCGCAGGCGAGGCGAAGTAAAGGCAACGCGGCCAAAACGAGGGAAATGAAGCGTTGTTAGAACGTACTGAGGCTCATTCTCATCATCGGCTGCGACGAATTTGACTGCCGGGATGTCGAGGCGGGTTTCCTTGGAGGATGTGTCTTCCGCCACGTGTCGTAACTCTGTTTCATCTGCTCGATATGATGCGGGATGTGGCGTTCCTGGATCTCAATCCAGCCGGCAAGGCTTAGGGGTCCGTCGGTCGGATCATTCACGCGGTGTTCCCAAACAGGTTCGGGCAACGCGATGAGCAATTGATATGTAGCCCTGCGCAGTCGACGAATTATTTCGAGCGCCTCACGGGTGCTTTGATGAAAATAGCCTAGAGCGCCGGCCCAGCGCGCGGGATCAAAATTGAGGACCGGGCTTTCCGGCTCTGCGATAAAACGGCGGCAACGGATGTAGGCGCTGGCTTCGCTGTCGGCAAGATGCAGAATAATTTCGTGGATGCTCCAGCGCTCGGGTACGGGCTTATAAAGCCACATCTTCTTGGGAAACTGCCTCAACGCGATCGATAGCAGGGCCGGTGCGCGGCCGAATGATTCTAATTGTTGTCGTCTCACTTCGCGGTTCATACACACCTCCTGCATTATTTCTTTAGACGCACTTAGCTGCACTTCCGCTGCCAGGAGCTGTGAAAATAAACGAATAAATTGCGTTGATTGTTCCAACACAAACCTAATTGTTCGCGAACTGCACCAAGGAGCGTCCGACTTAGGGAAAATCGTGTTCGGGGATGGGACAAATATCCATGCCGCAATGTCAAAAAACATCCTAATTCTGGTTTTGCATGCAATTTCGCGTAGACATCCGCAATTGTGAAAATGATTTATGCGATATACAGGAGGTGACTAGAAGCTGCCGGGGGGCTTGGCATTCGGGTGCTCAGCAGGTGCCAATCCTGCGCTACGAGTGCGCCAGAAGCTACGAATATCGCCGACGAGATAGAGCGAACCGGTTACAAACACAACATCAGCGGGATCGGCGAGTTCCATCACGCGCTGAAGCGCTTCGGCCGGGTCGGGAACGATCAAAGAACGCTTCGCAAAATGGCCGGTGATTTCCGAGAGTAGCGAAGCGGAGATTGCGCGCGATTGGCGCGGCATAGTAAGAATCACGGCTTCAGCGCGCGGAAAAAGCAGACCCGCTATCTCGTCAACGGCTTTGTCGCGCATCGCGCCGTAGACCAGGAATATGCGGCGGCCTGAAAAATTCTCTTCCCAAAACCTTAGAAGCTCCCGGGCGCCGGCTGGGTTGTGCGTGCCGTCCAGATACACATCGGGCCGCTCAGAAATGCTTTCAAGACGGCCGAGCCAACGCACCGTCGCGACCCCGCGCTCGATTGCTTCATCGCCAATCGGAAATCCTCGTTCCCTGAGAAGGCGGGCAGCGGTGGCAGCGGTCAATGCATTTTGGATTTGGAAACGGCCAGAAAGCGCCGGTGCGATGGCCAGTTTTTGGGACGTATGCGCGAACGTCGCGGCTGCGCTATAGAAACCACCCGACACTTTCAAATCCTCGATGCGCCAAGATTCTTCAACTTCCACCAGTCTGGCGTCCATTTCCGCGGAGCGGCGGGCGATAACTGCGCGCGCTTCGGGCCGTTGATTCGCGCTGGCCACCCAGGCGTTAGCTTTAATGATTCCTGCCTTTTCCGCCGCAATTTCTTCTATGGAATGACCCAGATAATTCTCGTGGTCGAAATCGATTGGCGTGATTACGGCGACCTCAGGCGTGACGATGTTCGTGGCATCGAAGCGTCCTCCCATACCGACCTCGTATATTGCGAAATCAACGTGGTGTGCTGCAAAAGCTAGAAAAGCCATGGCCGTGACGCATTCGAAGAAAGTTGGATGTGCTAAGAGCTTGCCTGAAGCCATGAGCGATTCGATGGAGGCGTGCACGTGAGTCCAAGCCTGTGCAAAATCTTGGTCCGAGATATTCTCGCCATCGATTCGGATGCGTTCATTAACGAGTTCGAGATGCGGCGAAGTGTAAAGGCCCGTTCGCAGGCCGGCCGCCCGCAGGATGGATTCGAGCATCGCAGCTGTGGAGCCTTTGCCGTTTGTGCCGGCAATGTGTGCACAGGGCATAGCGCGATGGGGCTGGCCCAAATCTTCGGCAAGGATGCTGATGTTTTCAATACCGAACTTCTGCACCGGCATTGCGGTCGTGGAGGGCGCAGCGAGCGAAGTGGATGGGATTCTAGCAGGCTGGCGCGGCGCCCCCAGTTCTTTTCCGAGTGACAGAAGCGCTCGAACGGATTCTTCGTAGTTCATATTTGCGGCTGATTACGCGAGGAAGAAGTTGAGCGCCTGAGAGATATAGGGCTTCAGCTCTTTGCGCGAAACGACCGCATCGAGGAATCCGTGCTCCAGGAGAAACTCAGCGGTTTGAAAACCCTCCGGCAGTTTCTGGCGAATGGTCTGTTCAATCACTCGCGGGCCTGCAAATCCAATGAGCGCGCCAGGTTCCGCAATATTCAAATCACCAAGCATGGCATAGCTGGCGGTAACGCCACCGGTAGTCGGGTCGGTGAGAATGGAAATGAAAGGAAGCCCCGCCTCGTCCAAGCGCGCGAGAGCTGCGGAGACCTTGGCAAGCTGCATCAAACTGACTACACCCTCCATCATGCGGGCGCCGCCAGAGCACGAAACGATAATCAGCGGAATTTTCCGGGCCAGCGAACGCTCGATGGCGCGCGCCACTTTTTCGCCGACCACAGCGCCCATCGAGCCGCCAATAAATCCGAACTCCATCGAGCAGCAGATCACGGGCCGGCCGTTCAAATGTCCTTCGGCAGTGAGGATCGCGTCTTTCATGCCCAATTTATGCTGCGCGTCTTTCAGACGCTGTGCGTAGGGTTTCGTGTCGGTGAAATGGAGAGGATCGCTGGATGCGAGCTCGCTGTCGAGTTCCGACCAGGGTTCGTCATCGAGCAGGAGTTCGAGCCTCTTGCGCGCACCCAAACGGAAATGGTGGTCGCACTTCGAGCAAACTTCCCAGTTTGCCTCCAGGTCTTTTTTCCAGATGATGGCCCGGCAGGAGCCGCACTTTGTCCACATGCCTTCGGTGCGCACACGACGTTCCTCCACCGGAGTGGGGTTCTCGATCGGTTTTTTCTCGCGTTTAAACCAGGCCATGGCTAGTAATCGATCCCCCGCTGCGCGAGGATTCCTTTCGTGTAGGGATGTTTCACTTCGCGCATCTCGGTGACGAGGTCGGCGGCTTCGACGAGCTTCGGATGCGCATTTCGCCCGGTGCAAATCACATGAACGCGCTCGGGGCGTTTTGCGAGCGATTCTACCACGCGCTCAGGGTCGAGCATTTTATAGCTTATTACATAATTGATCTCGTCGAGCACAACCAGGTCGTATTTCTCGCTATATATCTGCGCGCGGCCATATTCCCAGGCCTGCTCGCACAAGCGGACGTCTTCGGGATCCGTTTCGGCGCCGCCCACCTTGACGAAACCCCGCCCCATGGGCCGGATTTCGAACTTGTCGTCCCCAAGCATTTTTGCTGCATCCAGTTCGCCATAATGCCACGAGCCTTTGATGAACTGCACCATCAGCACGCGCAGGCCTTGCCCTACGGCACGGAAAGCCGTCCCTAGAGCGCAAGTCGTCTTGCCCTTGCCAGGCCCGGTGTAAATAATCAAGAGTCCTTTACCTTCCGGCATGGGTTAGCGTCTCGCGAGAGCGACTTACAATACTGGCCGCCCTCCGGCGAAACGTCAAGCGGCCACGTCGCCGGCTAACGATTTGACCAGGCCAGGGTTGAGAAAGACCCTCGTCATGATAATGAGATATACTCCGAACGAAATCAGCTTAGAGGCACAAAGTAGAAAAGCCTCCATGGGCTCGCGTCGCGATCATGCAAGCTAAATTCTCTTCAAGGAGATAATGTGCTGAAACATTTTGCATTTCTCATCGTGGTTCTTCTAGGAGGCACCATTCTGGCGGTTCCTGGCTACGCACAGGATACGAGCCAGCGCCCTAGCCCGTCAGCGAACGCAAATTGCAGCTTCGCAGACGGCAAAACCGTGACCGTGGCCTATTCGAGCCCGCGCGCGAAGGGCCGCAAGATTTACGGTGGTTTGGTTCCCTATGGCAAAGTATGGCGCGCAGGTGCGAACGAAGCCACCACGATTGCAATCGATACTGACGTGATGATCGGCGGCAAAGCAGTACCCGCAGGCACCTACACAATCTTCACGATTCCGAACGAGGACAAATGGACGCTGATCCTCAACAAGACAACAAAGAACGCCAAAGGCGGTCCCTTGTGGGGCGTTCCGTATCCGGGCGAAGAGGGAGACTTCGCACGCGTGGATATGAAAGCTTCCAAGCTCAGTTCGCCGGTCGAGAACTTCACCATCTCGTTTGATAAGTCAGGTTCCGGATGCGTGATGAATCTGGATTGGGAGACGACGCGAGCTTCCATCGAAATTTCGGACAAGAAGTAAAAGTTAGGACAATTCCAGGAGCTTGGGCAAGGACTTCGCTATCGCGGCNNAGCACGAGCCAGATGCCGGGTCGATGGACATTTTTGTCGTGGCAAATGGCGCCCGTGAGCTGAACAATTTCCAAATTGCTGCCTGCAAGTTCACGATCTAGCAGAGTACGCGCTTCGTCAAGCAAGTCCTTGAACCCCTGCGACGCGAGCATCGGATCTACGTCGCGCGGAATTGGAGCTTCTACCTCCAGCAGATCGTAATCCGGCAGCGGCTCGGTGAGCATAACCTCCACGGAAGCGGTGGGAGCGCCGGCGTCGTATGAAATTTTCACGGGCATCGCGATTCCATTGTTGCAGAAGACCGCCTACTTTGGGTAGGGATGGCCCGCCAGGATCGCGAAAGCGCGGTAAATTTGCTCGGCTAGAACCACGCGCGCGAATTCGTGCGGCATGGTGAAAGCTGAGAGCGAGATTTTCTGTTTCGCTTTGGCGCGAATTTCGTCAGGGAAGCCTTCCGCGTCGCCACACAGGAAAATCAGCTCTCGGGTGCCGCGATCGCGAAGATCGCCCAGCCAGCGCGCGAATTGCTGCGACGTGTGTTGTTTGCCTGCAGCGTCCAACAACACCACCGTTGCTCCCGGATCGATCTTCAATTTCCGCAGGGTTGCAGGACCTGCATCACGCAACGCGATTACTTCTGTTTCCGCGTAGCGCCCGATGCGGCCAACGTAGTCTTCCAGAAGAGCGCGAACCTCTTCACGCCGCGTCTTGCCGAGCATAACTAAACGAATTTTCACGATGTTGTCGCTTCGGAAGCGCGTTCAGATGAGCCCGTATTTTTTGCGCTTCTCAAGCAAGGTCTTGCGGCTGATGCCGAGGATATCCGCAGCGCGGCCGATTTTGTAGTGCGTTCCCTCGAGCGTCAGTTTGATGGCCTCGCGTTCGAGATCTTCCAGCGAATGAAGCATTCCCGTAAGTCCGTGCTCGTTTCTGGCAGCACGCAGAATCTCGGGGAAATCTTCGGGAGACAGCAGCGGCTGCTTAGCAAATACCAGCGCGTGCTCGACCGCGTTTTTCAGCTCGCGGACGTTTCCTGGCCAGGCGTAGGCCTGCAACATGTTCAGCGATTCAGGATCGAAGGACGCTTCTGCCCGGCCATGCACCGGCGTCAGCCGCGCGAGAAAATGCGAAGCCAGCGGAACGATGTCGGCACGGCGTTCGCGCAGTGGCGGAACATGAATTGCCAAAACATTCAGCCGGAAAAAAAGGTCCTCGCGAAAGCGGCCGGTCTCCACAGCTTTGGCTATGTCCGTATTTGTCAGCGCCATCAATCGCGCTTCCATGCGCAGCGTTTCCGTGCCGCCGAGCCGTTCGAAACTGCGCTCTTCGAGAACGCGGAGTAGCTTTGCCTGCATGCCAGGGGCGAGCGCCGCAATTTCGTCCAGGACGATCGTTCCGGTTTGCGCCATTTCGAGCCGCCCCGGTTTGCGTGCGACCGCACCTGTGAAGGCTCCGCGTTCGTGCCCGAAGAGTTCGGATTCGATGAGTTCGGCAGGCAGGCTAGCGCAGTCAATCTTCAGCAGGGGAGCGTCGCGTCGGGGCCCGCGCTCGTGAATCCATCGCGCGAGCTGATCTTTTCCCGTGCCGCTTTCGCCGGTGATGAGAAGCGTAGTAGAAGTGTCCGCAAGCTTTTCCCCGATTTCAAGCAAGTGCCGCGAAGCGGGGTCTTCCGCCACCCACGGAATGGTCGGCGCGGTCATTGCTGCGTTGCATCACCTTCCGCATTGGTTTGAGATGGGGGATGCGGCGAAGGCGCGGGGAAAGTCATCCGCTCGACGGAGCGCCAGAGTCTTTCGAGATCGTAATACTGACGGGCGCGCTCGCTAAAGATGTGCACGACGAAATCACCATAGTCGAGAAGGACCCATTCCGCGCTGGATTTTCCTTCCCGGTGCGCCACACGGCGTCCCTGGCGATGGAGTTTTTCTTCGATCGCTTCGCCGATGGCCTGGATTTGCGGCTGGCTTTGTCCGGAGCAAAGCAGGAAATATTCCGCGAATGCGCCCGCACCGGAAAGGTTTAGGACCGTGATGTCCACGGCCTGTTTGTCCTGGGCCGCTTCCACGGCCGATCGAATTTCGGGGCGAAGGGAGTTAAGCGTCACCGGTACAGAGCCTGTTCCAGAATGTATTCCTCTACGCGCGCGGGCACAAGCCCATGGATCGTTTGCTTTCGTTCCAGGCGGTGCCGGATTTCGGTTGACGAAATATGACTCGCCACGGTGGTGAGAAGATGAATCACGGATTTGCGCAGCACGATCTTATTCGGATCGCTCGATGGCGTGCGGCCGAGCCTCTCGGGGGGAATCACCAGACGCAACGCGTCTAATCGAAAGCCCGGACGGCTCGCAATGATGAAATCACAACTGTCGAGCAACGCTTCATAATTTTTCCAAGTGGGAATTTCCAGAAACTGATCCGCGCCGAGAATGAAAAACAATTGATCGTCAGGATGCTCGCGATGAAACCTGCGCACCGTGTCAACAGTATAGAAAACGTGCGTAGCGGCACCTTCCGGCGGTGCTTCGGCTGTGGAAATATGGAATCCTGCGTGATCTGCGCAAGCGAGTGCCACCATTGCGTAGCGATGCAGAAATGGTGTCAACGCGCGCTTCGTTTTGTGCGGAGGACGTGACGAAGGCACGAAATATATGGCGTCGAGGTGAAAACGTCTCTGTGCTGCCTGTGCCACGGCGATATGCCCCGAGTGGATGGGATCGAACGTGCCGCCAAAAAGCGCGACCGAGCGGCGATGCGCCGGTCCGTGAGGCCGATGTATAGAGTGGGGGCTCAGCGTTTTTCCTGTGGCGGCAAAGTTGAATCGCGATCGTCGATCGCCGCGGTGGAGCGGGCCTCTTCATCGTCCCGTTCGCGGGATGGCGCCGGTTGAACTTCCATTTCGACCGGCATGGATGGTTTCGGAATCCGATCCAGCGCATCAGCCATTGCGCGGACGAGTCCAACAATTCCTTCCCCACTTGCTGAGGATATCGCGTGGAATTCCAGGCCACGCTTCTTCGCGAATGCGCGCAATTCGTCCAGATGGTCGCGATTTGTGGTGGCGTCAAGCTTGGTTGCGACGACGATCATCGGTTTTTCAATCAGTGCCGGGCTGAACGAGGCGAGCTCGTGCTCGATAATTTCGAAATCGCGGATGGGATCGCGGTCGTTCGCGTCGCTCGTATCCACCAGATGCGCGATCAATCGCGTGCGCTCGATATGTTTCAAGAATCGCGTGCCGAGACCCACGCCTTCATGGGCGCCCTCGATCAAACCTGGCAAATCCGCTACAACAAACGTACGGCCTTGGCCGGGCGCAGCGTCGGGATCGGCGGAGACGACGCCAAGGTGCGGCTCAAGCGTGGTGAACGGATAGGCCGCAACTTTCGGGCGCGCCGCTGAAATGCGCGAAATCAAAGTGGATTTTCCGGCGTTGGGGAAGCCGACGAGGCCGACATCGGCAAGCAATTTCAGTTCGAGCCGCAAATGGCGCTCTTCGCCGGGCTGGCCGTCCTCATGTTCACGCGGAGCTTGATGCCACGGACGCACAAAGTGAGGGTTGCCGTTTCCGCGGCCGCCACGACCGCCCTTGGCTGCTCGGTATCGCTGTCCGGCTTCGATGAAGTCAAAAATTTGCTCACCCGTGTCAGCGTCGAAAATCACAGTGCCGACGGGGACCTTCAGCACCATTTCTTCCCCCGAAGCGCCATGGCAATTCGAGCCTTCGCCATGGCCTCCGCGCTCAGAATGGAATTCACGATTGTAGCGATAACGCAGAAGTGTGTTGTCGTGTGGGTTCGCTTCGATATAAATGTCGGCGCCATGCCCGCCATCGCCGCCGGACGGGCCGCCGCGCGGAACATACTTCTCCCTACGAAAGGCGACGCAGCCATTGCCGCCATCGCCGGCCTTTATTGAGATTTTGGCTTCGTCTGCAAACACGAATCACTCGCTAAGAGAGAGATGCTGAGAGAGCATACGCCGACGCAAGGTTCATAGACAAAAATACGCGCCCCGGTGTGCTGGAGCGCGTAAAGAACCGTGCAGAGCTAGTTGGCAGGCGCCGCAGCGGCTTCCTTCTCGGATTGTCGCGCGCCCGCTTCTTCCACTGTGAGAACGCTGATATAGCGCCCATGTCCGCCCTTGTCTTCGAAGAGGACAATGCCGTCAATCAAGGCAAAGAGACTGTCGTCTTTCGCCAATCCCACATTCTTCCCGGGCTTGTAGTGAGTGCCGCGCTGGCGAATCAAAATGCTACCGCCGGTTACGAGCTGGCCGCCAAACCGCTTGATTCCAAGTCGCTGACCGTGCGAGTCGCGTCCATTAGTGGATGACCCGCCGCCTTTTTTGTGTGCCATGAAGATCCCCTACGGAATTTGGATGTCGCTGACCTGAACGGCAGTGTAATTCTGCCGGTGGCCGCGCTGAATGTTGTATTGGCCGCCCGTTTTGTACTTCAACACACGCAATCTCGGGCCGCGGCCTTGCTCCACAATTTTACCGATAACTTTGACTTTCGAGATATCGTCGGCGGAAACAAACTTCTTCTCGTCCGTGCGCACCGATAGCACGTCTTCGAACGTTACCTTGCCGCCCAGTTTTCCTTCGAGCGTCTCCACCCGGACAGTCTTCCCCGGCTCCACGCGATACTGCTTTCCCCCACTGCGAATTACGGCGTACATGCTGCCTCCTGAAGCTAGTGACAAACCCCAATTATACGGGCTATCCAGCACATCCGTCAACGAACACTGTGTTGCTAATTAGGCGTAAGCCTGGCGGCAGGATTCGTGTTCGCGGCAGGATCGAGGACAATTGGTGTGGTCGATCAGGATGTAATTGTGGCAAGCGGCGCAAATTACGCCGTACATGGTTTCGTTGAACTGATCGTGTCCCAGCTTGGCTGCATGTTCGGTTCGCGCTTGCTCGCGGCTCATAGCCATTGTGCGGCTCCCTCGCTGCATTCTATCTGAAGTGCCTCGATGAAAAAATGAAGCAAGGTTATACGCTGCCTGTGCGTCCGTATATTTTGCTAAAACAAAGCGCGTTATGAGCCAGCACATCCGATGGCACAGCCAGATTGGCTCTTGTAGCCCGCCGACTGCCAGCCTACGCTCGCTATATGAGCGACTTCAAACGCACGGAACGCACGCAGGTCAAGCGACTGCCCGATCGCGGCGCCTATGATACCGAAACTGTCTTTCCGATTCTCGACGAAGGGTTGATTTGCCATGTCGGATTCTCGGTTGAGGGCCAGCCGTTCGTGATTCCTACCGGCTACGCGCGCGTGGGCGATACGCTTTACATCCATGGCTCTGCGGCAAGCCGTATGTTGCGCACGCTCGCCGAAGGCATCCAGGTTTGTGTAACCGTGACGCTACTGGATGGCTTGGTTCTCGCGCGGGCGGCTTTTCATCACTCGATGAACTACCGCTCGGTCGTGATTCTCGGGCGTGCCACTTTGGTGGAAGACCGCGCTGAAAAAATCAAGGCGCTCGAAGCGTTTACGGAGCATGTCGTGCGTGGGCGTTGGAACGATGTCCGGTCGCCAACGGAAACGGAGCTGAAAGCGACAACCGTCCTCGCCCTGCCGCTCGCCGAAGTTTCCGCAAAAGTTCGCTCCGGGCCACCGAAAGACGACGCAGAAGACTACCAACTTCCCATCTGGGCCGGCGTCGTGCCGCTTACGATTATCCCAGGTGCTCCGATTACCGATCCTCGATTAATCTCGAGAATCGAGGCCCCGGCCTATGCGAAGAAATATTCACGCTGACTTCCGGTTTTCGCTCCCGCTAGACATGAGTCCCGCATTCCAAAAAAAACAGCCCCGGCCGAAGCCGAGGCTGTTGGGTAAATCTGCCGGAGTTAGCGGAAACTAATCGCCAGCGACTGCGGCTTGCTCGGCATCAGTCTTTTCGACCTTCGCTTCGCTGTTCCCATTCTTGTGGCCATTGCCGTTCGCGTGGCCGTTTCCGTTGCCATTGGCGCCGGCAATTTGTACCGGCTTCACGGTTGCGCCGGGAACTGCCATCTGGATCTGCTGAATCGAGCCAATCTGCACGACTGTCTCGGTGGACTTCTTCAGCACGAGTTCTTCGTAAATCCGGCGAACCTTGGCAGCTTCCTCGTTTGCCTTGCGACGGCGTGCGCGATCTTCCTCAGC